>JAAENG010000191.1 GCA_024224665.1 Chloroflexota bacterium
AACTGTCGGGTATACTATCATGGAAAAGCAGTCTCCTTGTGTGTGTTTGGTTTTATAATAAATGTCCAAATCTTACACGAGGTGCTGCTTTTCTTCCTCATTCAATTGTTAACGTGCTTTCTTCTACTACTGAACCATGCCGAGAATGGCATGTAGCCTATAAATGTTCAACGAGCAAAATGGTATGAAATCCCATTCGAAGCCTTCAGTCGATGCTGCGTAGCCGAGCGCCAGCAGTGCATTGAGAAAGTCTGTCTCATTGGTATAAGCCGGACCGGCTATCGGCTGTGTCACCTCGATGTAAACAGTGGCGTTGTTGCTGGTATTTGTGCCATCATCTATGGTGTAGGTGAATGAATAAGAGCCCAGGATATCTTCAGGCGGCTCATATTCGAACGAACCGTCCGTCTCGACTACTACCATGCCTCCGTTTGCAGGTTGGGTGTATAGTATGTTTGCAATCGTGCCCACACCGGTATCATTCTCCAAGATACCGGGCGCTGCAACTTTCAGGTTTTGCCCAGAGGGTGTGACATAGAAATCGTCGTTTGCAACGGGCGTGTCGGCGCGCGCGTCCGTGGACAGGGCCAAAAGTGCTGTGATAAGAATGAGGGTGTAATTCAGTAAGTTGCGGATCAATTTCATACCTGTGAACGAGTTTGAGAGGTGTTTCGCCGAGTTTAGATTCATGTCCGAGACAAGTCAATTGCCCGAAACCCGCCTCTATGCCGTAAAGCACGATACCGTCGTGACCCCGCTCATCGGCACGTACCAGGTCTGCTCGATCACCCAATTACAGATCATCTTGACATCTCGTTAAAGTGTGTTATATTATACGTAATCGATTACGTAATCGATTACGTGCCACAAGGAGGCGGATTATCATCACGATGCGTGATGTGGCAGAACATGCTGGTGTTTCTGTCGCCACAGTCTCTCATGTCATCAATGATACGCGTCCCGTAAGTGATCACCTGCGGATGCGCGTGCAGGGATCCATGAATCAATTGGGTTATCAGCCCAACCGCTTGGCGCGGAGCTTGCGGCGGGGAAAAACACATACCATAGGTATGATTGTCGCAGACAGCGCCAATCCCTTTTTTGCCGAAGTGGCGCGGGGCGTCGAAGACACCACTTTCGGGCATAACCACAGCCTCATCCTTTGCAACTCCGATGGCGATCTGGACAAAGAGCTGTTCTATGTGAATCGATTGGCTGAAAAACAAGTGGATGGCATTCTTTTCGTCGCAGCCGGTGTGAGCGGAGAACACATCCTTGCCTTACAACGCCGTTTTCTGCCGGTCGTGGTAATAGACAGAGACCTGCCTGATGTAGCCGTTGATTCCGTATTTACAGACAATCGCAGGGGCGGTTATCTGGTAACCCAACACCTCCTGGCACTCGGCCATCGCCGTATTGCCTGTGTTACCGGCCCTTCTGATGTCACGCCCAGCGCAGACCGCGTTGCCGGTTACCGCCGGGCTCTGCAAGATGCGGGCATCGATGTCGACGAGCGCCTGGTCATACGTGGAGACTTCGATTACGAGAGCGGTTATGGCGCTGTCGAACAGTTTCTGAAATCAAAGCCTGGACCCAGCGCACTCTTTGCATGCAATGATCTCATGGCCATGGGCGCGATCAGCGCTGCAACGAAGATGGGATTGCATGTACCGGCCGATCTCTCCATTGTAGGATACGACGATGTGCGCCTGGCTTCTTTTACCGTGCCTCCGCTGACCACAATCGAGCAACCCAAGCATGAGATCGGCGTTCTGGCTGCTACCTTGTTGTTCCAGCGCATCCAGCAACCCGACCTGCCGCCGCGCCGACGCTTGCTCGAAACGTCACTGAAAATCCGACAATCAACCGCCCCGCCTACCAATTCTTAGTTTTCCACCCTATAGTACTGAAGTAGGGCCCAGGCCATGAAGAAATCAGATCTGCTCAACCAACCTATTTCCAATGTCATTGCCGGGATGGGTCACACTGACACTCTGGCCATAGCGGATGCAGGTTTGCCGATCCCAGTCAAGACGCAGCGTATCGACTTGGCCTTGACCAAGGGTGTCCCTGGCTTCCTCGAAACCCTGCAAGTCGTGCTAACTGAATTGCAGGTGGAAAAAGCAATCATCGCCGAAGAATTGACCACGGCTAACCCTGAGTTGTTCACCGTGCTGCGTGAGACTCTCGGCAATGTTCCTATCGAGATGGTAACGCACGATATCTTCAAAGAAACGACATCTAAAACACACGCCGTCATCAGAACCGGTGAATGTACACCCTACGCAAACGTCATTCTGGTTGCTGGCGTCACATTTTAGGCGACTAAGTCCATGCAGACGCAGGTTACGAATCTCCATTTTCGAGACATTCTACAGCGCTACGGCCTTGCCTTGGTTTTTCTCTTGTTGTGTGCTGTGCTGACGCTGCTTTCCGATCGTTTTCTCACGCCGGGTAACATTGTCAATGTGTTGCGCCAGTCCACCATCAATGGCATTATCGCCGTCGGTATGACCTTCGTCATCCTTACGGCAGGCATCGATCTGTCTGTCGGGGCTATCTTGGCGCTATGTACAGTGGTCACTGCTGATTTATTGCAACAGGGTATGGGCGCGCCAGTAGCGGTTGTGATTGGCCTGGGTCTTGGTGCAGTGCTCGGGCTTATCAACGGGTCAATAATCACCCGAATCGGGGTGCCGCCCTTTGTCGCCACCCTGGGGATGATGGTCACTGTTCGCGGTCTTGCCCTCGTCTACTCAGGGGGGAAACCGATTACCGGCCTGCCAGATAGCTTTCGGTTCCTGGGCACCGGCTCTTTGGGAGCCATTCCTATGCCCATCGTTATCGCTGCCATTACATTCGTGCTCGCATACATATTACTTAACCGCACCAAAGTTGGTCAGTATATATACGCGATCGGCAATAACCCAGTGGCTGCGCGCTATGCAGGCATCAATACCCACCGCTATGTCACCTTTGTCTACGTGTTGTCGGGCCTGCTTTCGGCGCTTGCCGGGATGATCCTTATCGCCCGATTGAACTCGGCCCAACCCACCGCTGGCGTTGCGTTCGAGTTCAGTGCGATTGCCGCGGTTGTGGTAGGTGGGACCAGTTTTGCGGGTGGAGAAGGCAGCCTGGGCGGGACGCTGTTGGGTGTACTCGTTATCGCCGTGCTGGCTAATGGCCTCAATCTGCTCAACGTTCCTTCGTTCTACCAACCTGTCGTTTCCGGTGTTGTCATCGCTCTTGCCCTGTTATTGTACAAGGCACTTCGATAACCTAACGTTGTTCTTTTTCTACCATTTTTGTCGGATGTATCTAACCAGGTGAAACAACGATATGCGTCCGACAAAACCATATTTAATCGCTCTCAAGGAGGCGAGAAATGAGTCGTAAAATCATGTTCGTGTTAGCGGTGGTCGTATTGGTCATGGCAGTGGCTGCATGCTCCTCACAGGCTCCCGCCGAACCAGTATCAGAAGCACCGCCAGCTGTCGACCAGGTGACGCTGGGACTGTCGTTGTCGACGCTTAACAATCCTTTCTTCGTGACCCTTAAAGACGGGGCTGAGGAAGCGGCAGCCGGGGCAGGCATCGAGCTGGTCGTGGTTGACGCCCAGGATGATCCTGCAAAAGAGGCGACAAATGTTGAAGATCTGATTCAACGGGGCGTTAGCGCTATCCTGATCAATCCCACCGACGCCGATGCCATTGTGCCCTCTATCCAAAAAGCCAATCAGGCAGGCATTCCCGTGTTTACCATCGACCGCGGGGCCGCTGGCGGCGAGATCGTTTCCCATATTGCTTCTGATAATGTGGCGGGTGGTAGCATGGCTGCTCGTTTCTTGTGTGAAGCTATTGGAGGCACAGGCAATGTAGTCGAGCTAGAGGGTATCGCCGGAACATCTGCAGCCCGAGACCGTGGCCAAGGCTTTAACGACTACATGAGCGCCGAATGCTCTGGTGTTGAGATCGTGGCCCAACAGACGGCCAACTTCAATCGAGCGGAAGGCTTGACTGTCTTCGAGAACATCCTGCAAGCTCAACCAGAGATCGACGGTGTGTTTGCACACAACGATGAAATGATACTGGGTGCAGTTGAAGCGGCGGAAGCTACGGGACGAGCTATTGACATCACGTTTGTCGGTTTTGATGCCGTAGACGATGCCGTGGCTGCTGTAGAAGCCGGTTCATTGGCGGCCACCGTCGCCCAGCAGCCCGACGAGATGGGACGGCTGGGCGTCGAGTTTGCAGTCAGCTACCTCGCCGGTGATTCGGTCGAAGACTACATCCCGGTCGATCTGGCGCTGGTCACGGGTGATGCCGCCGTTTCAGTACCTACTGGTGACATCACGCTGGGGCTGTCGTTGTCAACATTGAACAACCCCTTCTTCGTTACCTTGAAGGACGGGGCGGAAGCGGCAGCAGGAGCAGCGGGCATCGAACTTGTGGTTGTGGATGCACAAGATGACCCTGCCAAAGAGGCAACTAACATCGAAGATCTTATCCAGAAGGGCGTGAGCGCACTACTGCTAAATCCGACCGATGCTGACGCCATCGTGCCCTCTATCCAGAAAGCCAATCAAGCAGGTATACCTGTGTTCACCATCGATCGCGGGGCTGCTGGTGGAGAGATCGTTTCCCATATTGCTTCGGATAACGTAGCAGGCGGCAGCATGGCTGCTCAGTACCTGTGCGATTCGCTTGGCGGATCAGGCATGGTGGTTGAACTCGAGGGCATCGCCGGCACATCAGCTGCTCGTGACCGCGGCCAAGGCTTTAACGATTACATGAGCGCCGAATGTTCCGACGTCGAGATCGTGGCGCAGCAGACGGCCAACTTCAACCGGGCCGAGGGTCTGACAGTCTTCGAGAACATTCTGCAAGCACAACCAGAGATCGGCGGCGTGTTTGCGCACAACGATGAGATGATCTTGGGGGCAATCGAGGCGGCAGAAGCTGCCGGCCGCGCCGCTGACATCACTTTCGTCGGATTTGATGCGGTGGACGACGCCGTGGCTGCTGTAGAAGCGGGTTCATTGGCAGCCACCGTTGCCCAGCAGCCCGACGAGATGGGACGGCTGGGCGTCGAGTTTGCAGTCGGTTATCTCGGTGGCGGCTCAGTCGAAAGTTATATCCCGGTTGATCTGGCATTGGTCACAGCAGATGGTGGCGCCTCCGAAGAAGCGCCTCAGGCTGCGGATGCGTACGTAATCGGTCTTTCACTATCAACGCTGAACAACCCCTTCTTCGTCACCTTGAAGGATGGGGCGGAAGCGGCAGCAGGAGCAACGGGCATCGAACTTGTGGTTGTGGATGCACAAGATGACCCGGCCAAAGAGGCAACTAACATCGAAGACCTCATCCAGAAGGGCGTGAGCGCACTACTGCTGAATCCGACCGATGCTGACGCCATCGTGCCCTCCATCCAGAAAGCCAATCAAGCAGGCATTCCCGTGTTTACCATCGACCGCGGGGCCGCTGCGGGAGACATTGTCTCGCATATTGCTTCGGATAACGTAGCAGGCGGCAGCATGGCGGGTAAGTTCTTGTGTGAACTGTTGGGCGGAGCCGGCACAGCTGTCGAACTCGAGGGCATCGCTGGTACATCAGCCGCTCGTGACCGAGGCCAAGGCTTTAACGATTACATGAGCGCCGAATGCTCTGGCGTTGAGATCGTAGCTCGGCAGACGGCCAACTTCAATCGGGCTGAGGGCCTGACAGTCTTCGAAAACATCCTGCAAGCTCAACCGCAGATCGATGGCGTCTTTGCGCACAACGATGAGATGATCTTGGGAGCAATCGAGGCAGCAGAAGCTGCTGGCCGCGCCGCTGACATCGCTTTCGTCGGATTTGATGCGGTGGACGACGCCGTGGCTGCTGTAGAAGCGGGTTCATTGGCAGCCACCATCGCCCAGCAACCTGGCGAGATGGGTAAGCTGGGCGTGTACTTCGCCGTCCGACATCTGAACGGCGAGGACGTGCCCGGTGCTGTACCAGTAGCCCTTGCCTTGGTCATGCCTTAGGACAGAGAATTCAATAACTTGCGGCACTCTTCCGCCATTCCAGAGGGCGATTCGGCAAGTTATTCTGTCCTAAGTCCTTATCGAACCTACACTAGCGGGGGACGAGACCTGCACTCGTTCCCCGCCTTACCCTGCTTTCTGAAATTATCATGCCAGAACCCACCACCTTCCTCCTGATGGAAGGCATTTCCAAAGCCTTTCCCGGCGTACAAGCGCTTGAAGATGTTCGTTTTGAGGTCGCTAAAGGCGAGATTCACGCCCTGGTCGGCGAAAATGGTGCTGGTAAAAGCACATTGGTGAAAATCCTCACCGGGGCACAACCCGCCGACACGGGTGAAATCACAATACGCGGGCAGGCGGTGGATATCCGTGATCCTGCCGGCGCTCAGGCGTTAGGGATCAGCATGATCCATCAGGAATTGGCGATCGTGCCCTACCGCACGGTTGGACAAAATATTTATTTGGGACGAGAACCCCAGGGTCGGTTGCCCGGTTTTATCGACTGGCGTACTCTTTATACACAGGCACAGGATCTGCTCGACCGCTTGAATGTAACTGTTGATGCACGCGCCGGTGTCAACAACCTCAGCATTGCGCAGCAGCAGATGGTAGAAGTGGCGAAGGCGCTCTCGTACAATGCCGATCTCATCGTCATGGATGAGCCGACATCATCGCTGACCGACCGCGAAACCGAAGTCCTTTTTGAGCGGATGCGTGCCCTGCGAGAACAGGGGGTCTCGATCATCTTCATCTCACATCGTCTGGAGGAAGTATTCGAGATCTGTGATCGGGTCACGGTACTGCGCGACGGCAAATTCATTGCCACCAAACCTACAGCGAAGCTAGACAAAGATAAGGTTGTACAGATGATGGTGGGGCGAGAGCTAGGCGAGATGTATCCCAAAACTGATGTCGAACGCCAGGCAGTGGTGTTAGAAGCGAGGGCGTTAGCTGATGGCCAAGAACTACATGGCGTCGATTTCCAGCTTTACCGCGGAGAGGTGTTGGGGATCGCCGGGCTGGTTGGGGCTGGACGCACGGCGCTGGCCGAGATCCTCTTCGGCATCCGCCCGGCAGCAGCGGGCGAGATCGTGTTCGACGGACAAAAGGTGCGTCTGAAATCAGCTGGTGATGCTATAACATTGGGTATGGGCTTTGTGCCTGAAGACCGCAAGCGGCAAGGACTGTTTCTGAATATGGCCGTTCGAGAGAATATCACGATCAGCGCCATGAAGCAGGTGACGAGTGGCTGGTTTCTCAGGTCTGGTAGGATGAATGACCTAGCCGATGAATTTGTAAAAAAACTTGACATTCGCACCCCTGGTTTACGCCAAAAAGTGCGCAATCTGTCCGGCGGGAACCAGCAAAAAGTTGTTTTCGCTCGATGGCTGACACTGCGGCCACGCGTACTCATTCTGGATGAACCAACGCGCGGTATTGACGTGGGCGCCAAAAGCGAAATCCATGCCCTAATGAGTCAGCTTGCTCAGGAGGGCGTAGGTGTGCTGATGATTTCATCGGAGTTGCCGGAGGTGTTGGGTGTCAGTGACCGCATTCTGGTAATGCACGAAGGCCAGATCACGGCCGAGTTTAGCCGCGATGAGGCCACACAAGACAATATTATGCGGGCCGCAACCGCAGCCGCTGAGAGGAAGAACCATGCGTTCTAGTTTACATCACCGCCTCTTGGACGGGATGCGCCGCGGTGGTGTTTCCGTCATTCTATTGCTTATTTGTGTAATTTTCGCCTTCGGTTCTGAGGATTTTTTGACAACCTCCAACCTACTCAATGTAGCGTTGCAAACATCGATTTTGGCGATCATCGCCATCGGCATGACCTTTACAATGCTTACTGCAGGCATTGACCTATCGGTGGGGTCAGTGATGGCGCTGTGCGGGGCGCTGGCGGCTGGATTTGCGGTACGGCAGGGGTGGGGTACAGGCGTGGGCATTGGTCTGGCTTTGTTGGCCGGGATGGTGGTGGGAGTCGTCAACGGCTTGCTCATCGTCAAGGGGGATATGCCGCCTTTTGTAGCGACGCTGGCCATGTTAGCCGTGGCGCGAGGTCTGACCTTAGTTTATACGGAAGGGCGTCCCATTGCTGGATTGGATGAAAGTTTTATTTGGTTGGGCACCGGCAAGATTTTGGGTATACCGGTTCCTGTCGTGATCATGACTATCGTAGCCATCGTATCTTGGATCGTGCTGAAGCAGACGCGTTTCGGACTTCATGTGTATTCCACCGGTGGAAACGAAGAGACAACGCGTCTGGCGGGCATTTCGACCGACCGCATCAAGCTATCGGTGTACGTTATTAGTGGGTTCACCGCAGCCCTTGGCGGCGTGTTACTGACGGCCAGGTTGTGGTCAGCGCAACCGAATGCAGCTATCGGCTGGGAGTTGGACGCTATTGCAGCGCCCGTGTTGGGCGGAGTAAGTCTGTTCGGCGGGGTCGGGGGAATCGGCGGCGCCTTGGTGGGTTCGTTTATCATCGGTGTGCTCTCGAACGGCCTGAATTTGCTGGGAATTTCATCGTACTATCAACAAGTGATCAAAGGCATAGTGTTTATCCTTGCTGTATCAATAGATATGTTAAGCAAGCGACGGCGGTGAAGATCGGAAAGGATTGGCGTCAGCGATACATCACCTTGCGGTATAATTGGAATGGTGCCGCTGGCGGAAAAATACCCGCACAAACACCGATGCGCTACACTAGCCAGCGCCCAGAGCCAAGTCAAAATGCAAATACAACATAACCTAACGCCACAAAAACTCATGCCGGCGATTACGGAATTCGCCAACATTGCGGCACCAAAAATATACTCGCTGCATGAGGTTTGGCGTCCTGAGCAGGGATCGCCGGTATTTACAGTTGCCGGCGCCTACACTTCGCGCAGCTGGACGGACTGGACTTCAGGCTTCTTTATCGGTTTAGCCATCCTGCAGTTCGACCTGACTGGTGATAAGGAGTTCCTGGACTTGGGCCGTGAGAAAACGATCGCACTTATGGCCCCACATGTGTCTCATATCGGTGTACACGATCATGGTTTTAATAACGTCTCGACCTATGGCAACCTCAGGCGATTGATGCTGGAGGGCCGCATACCGTTCGATCAAAACGAGCTACATTTCTATGAGATCGCTCTCAAAATGTCTGGCGCTGTTCAAGCCGCCCGCTATGCAAAAACCAACACAGGCAAGGGATATATCTACTCCTTCAATGGGCCCCACTCTCTGTTCGTGGATACAATTCGTTCCATGCGATCGTTGTCGTTAGCACACCATTTGGGCCACCAATTGATGGGTGAGGGGGAACGGCACATCAATCTGTTAGGCCGGGCCCTGGAACACGCTGAGACAACCGCAAGCTATAGCGTCTACTACGGAGAAGGGCGAGATAGGTATGACGTTCCCGGTCGGGTGGTGCACGAAGCTATTTTTAACACGAAGGATGGCCAGTTCCGCTGCCCCAGCACGCAGCAGGGATATTCCCCTTTCACAACCTGGACCCGTGGTGCTGCCTGGATCATTCTGGGCTATGCCGAACAATTGGAGTTTCTCCGGAGCCGTGAGAAGGAGGAGTTGGGGGCATTTGGGGGTTGGGAAGCGATCGAGACCCTTTTCCTACGAGTGCTCAATGTTACCGCAGACTATTATATCGAGGGGTATACCTGCCAGGATGGTATACCTTTTTGGGACAACGGCGCGCCCGGACTCGTTCATCTTGGGGATTATCGCCAATCTGTCTCGGACCCTGGAAATGCGTACGAGCCAGTTGATAGTTCGGCAGCGGCCATCACAGCACAAGGACTGGTTCGATTAGGGCGTTACCTTGTAAACAACGGGAATGAAGATGCCGGGCAAACATATCTGAGCGCCGGCCTCACTATTGCCCAAACCATTTTTTCCGATCCCTATCTCTCATCCGATCCGCAGCATCAAGGACTGTTGCTCCATTCGATCTACCACCGGCCCAACGGCTGGGATGCTATTCCAGAAGGGCAGCAGATACCCTGCGGCGAATCCTGTATGTGGGGTGATTATCACGCTATGGAGTTAGCCCTATTGATCAAGCGCATGGCTGAAGAGGATTACTATGTCTTTTGGGAGTAGCGACAGAACGTCTTCTAGTGCATCGTCAAGCCTTAAATCTCGGATCATTTCCCTGCTGAGAATCCCGGATTGTTAAAGTAGATGATGCATTAGTTGCCTGTTCTAGCCTATGGATTTGCGCCGGTCTCTACTAATTGAAACGAAGACACGGGATCAAGATTTTCTTGATCCCGTGTCTTAAAACAGGGTGTGTGGAATTGTGGGAGAGAGTTGGAAAAGACTTAGTTGGCCTTGATGGCAATCCGCTTGGGTTTGACTTCCTCGACCTTGGGGACATCCAGGCTAAGGACGCCATCCTCATAGGTTGCTACGATGTTCTCAGCATCCACCGCCGTGGGAAGGGTAATGCTGCGCTGGAAGCTGCCGTAGCGGCGCTCACGCAAGTGCCATTGCGACTCATCGATGTCTTGCACTCGTTGGATCTCGCCCCGAATGGTGAGGACGTTGTCGTTTAAGGTAATTTCCACGACATCAGGATCGATCCCAGGCACAGAGGCCGTCAGATTAAAGGCTTCTTCTGTCTCGAATACATCTAGAGCCAGGGCCCAAGCTCTGGGGCTGTCCGTATACTCGTTCTCGGCCAAATCAGCGAACGTACGATCCATGGCGTTTCGCCAGGCTGCCATCTCTCGGAAGAAGGGGTCACGTCGAACTAACATGCGCATAATATTGTATTGTACCTCCGTGTACACTGTATCTGTAATGCTTAGGATTTGAAAGGTTAGTAGCTGTCGCTAACACCTTTATTTAAGCTCTTCAACATTACAGCAGCATAAGACCACTATTTCAGATTCATAAGATCAACGTTAGCGATCCGTTAGAGCGGGGCATCTCCATACATGAACGCACCTGGAAAATCCTCCTCGACCTTTTTCTGTTTTCCCGACCAGCTCTCGATATCCAGGCGGAACACCGATGTGCGCTTAAGTTCCTCGGGTACGGGCGGGCGATAATCCTTACCCGGCCGCAAGTGTGGGAAGTATTTATCCAATAATGCCTGCAATGCTGTCGTGGCTTCTTCTTCTTCTTCTTCTTCTTCCTCGATGACAGATGCTTTGCCGAACACGACCACACTTGAATATTCCACGCTAAACTCCAAGGCGATATCAGCAGGTAACAGGCGGCCCATGTCAAATACGCTGAAGCAGACGTTGGCATTGCTCTCTACCACGCTGCGTGTCTGTCCTCTGCCGGCCGTGTGCAGGTAAATGGCGTGCTCCTTTTCGTTATAGACAAAGATATTGGTATTGATAAACGGTTGTTTGCCATCGGATAGTGCCAGGATACCAACAGCGGCGGCATGTAGCTGCTGTCTGATCCAGGCGTCGTCATTGACGGCACGATCACTGCGGCGTACTGTGTTGAGTGCTTGCGAATTCGTGTTTTTGGGCATGGTGAATAGCTATTGAGAGGGAGAGGACTGCCAGGTGACATCGCCATGCAAGTCATCGAGCCATCCTCCCGCAGCGAAGGCTTCGAAGTCCGCTCTTTCCCGGCCAATGGTACCGCTGGGTCCATGTCCAGGATAGAATTCAGTCTCGCCGGGCCATTGGAAAACGATCTCTTGTAAGGTCTTCATCGTCTGAGCGAACTCTTGTGGAGACCACGTGCGGCCGGGCCCTCCCACGAAGATCGTGTCCCCGACCACGATGCGGTGGTCAAGCCGGAAACAGATCATACCGGGCGTATGGCCGGGCGTGTGGATGCAATCCAGTCGTGCGTTACCGATTGTTATGACGTCGCCATCGGCCAGGGGATGGTCGAACGTCACGCCAAACCTCTCCTTTTCGGCAGGATGCAGGTAGATGGCTGCGCCGGTTGCTGCTTTGACCTCTGCAAGAGCACCGACATGGTCGGCATGCGCGTGCGTCAGTAGGATCTTGTCCACCTGGGTGCCATCCGTCATTGCCAGAATCGTATCCGTATCATCACCGGGATCGACAATAGCGCTGGTCTGTGTTTCATCACAGAGGATGACATACGTGTTCATGGACCAGGGGCCTACTTGTTGGGATAGTAGCTGAGTTGTCATACTAAAGACCTGATTTTTGGCTAGAAAGCGGGCTAGATCTGTGGTAACGGCTCAGGTGTCATTGCTAGTATATTCGGGCATAAATAGATAGAGAGTTAGCTACGCTAAAGCGACGAGCCGAATCCATGATTCGGCGGCCCTTGCTCCTGCTAAACCCGCCGGGTCACGGATTCGGCTGGATACAAGTGAGGGCAGCCAATTCTACATTTGCTTCCGCCACGATGAACCAGGAACGTTCTTTGCGTCGAGGCTATCCTTATTTTAACCACAGTTGATGAGTCTTATCAAATCCCCAACCCGACTCCTGGATCTCTAACTTTCGTTTGTCCCAACCTGCTTCAATCCGCTCCTGAGTCTCTTGCCACGTGCGGATACCACTCAAGCTATCGATCTCTTCCACATTGTAAGCACCGACCGCCGTGGCCATGATCGCCGCTTTCTCCAGCGATGGGTCTCGTAACAGTGCGGCCAGGAATCCGGAAATGGCAGCGTCGCCCGAGCCCGCCGCCCCCACTTCGACCACGCGAAAGGCCGGCGCCCAGATCTCGCGGTTGGCCCAAGCAGTGATGTCCGAAGGGCATGCCCGTCCCATATCAGCCAAAACCGTCTCCGATCCTGTCCTAACATAAAGCCCTCGATGGCCTAATTTGATAACGACGATTCTAACCCCCAAATCCAACAGCCGCTCACTCAATTCGCTCAGTAGGCCAGGTGTGATCTGTTCAAGCAAATCATCGGCCTTGGCCATCTCCTGATGTCGAGAGCGCTGCAGCATGAACAGGATCTCTTCGACGCTGGGTAAAATTAAGTCGACATAAGGTAGCGTGTTGGCGAGAATCGTCTTCCAATCCACCTGTCCGCTCTCAGAGCTGGCATCCGGCAGCGACATGTCGAGTGACGTCGTGACACCGGTCGTTTTGGCGCGTCTGAATGTCTCGGTTAAGTTCTCACCCCCGTTTCGGTACATCGATTTCATGATGGGAGGGTATCCGAAGTGAAAGATCTTGGCCCGGGCGACGAGATCGTAGCTTACGTCATCGGGGCCGAAGGTATCATTGGCCCCGGGGAAGTGCAGAAAGATACGGTCGATCTGCGGGGGATTGATGACGATGGTGTATGAGGTGCTGAGATGGCTATCTACGATCATGCCGTCTGCCAGTTGGGGATCGGCTTTGGCAACGAGATGGCAGATTTTATTGCCGTAGAGGTCGTCGCCAACCTTGCCCATCAGTAGCGTATTGATCCCCAACCGATTGAGGGCGAGGCCGGTGTTGGCGACCGGCCCACCCGCCGAGAAGGTTACGTCGCCCACTTCGACTAAACGGCCGGGCGTAAATATACGTGCAATCGATTCCTTAGCACCGTGGCTGAGATCGGGGAAGACGTCAAGGCAGATGTGTCCGGCTACGACGGCGTCGATGGTTGTAGGCATAGGGTTTTGGTCGCGTGGTCGTTTGGTCGCATAGTCATTTGGTCGCGTGGTCGCGTGGTCGCGTGGTCGCGTGGTCGCGTGGTCGGCGGTCGCTTGGTCGCGTGGTCGCGTGGTGCAAACTGAAAGGATTGGTCAGGACGGGTCATACTGTTTACTTGTCTACTTCTTCCTTATCTACTTCTTCCTTATCTACTTATTCCTTATCTACTAAACATCCTCAACGCACTTCTGCCTCCCGAATGCGCTGCGCTGCTTCGATCATGGCCAGATATCCTTCGACCGGGACGTAGTCGGGGATCGAGTTACCTGAGCCGAGGGCGTACCCTTTGGCGGTTTGGCGGAAGCGGGCGCCCCTCTCGACGACATCGGCGATGATCTCGTCCGGCGATTGTTGGCAAAGGATGTCGACGTCGATTCCGCCGAGTAGGCCGATACGTTCGCCATAACGGCTGATCCATTCGTCGAAGGGGGCTATTGCGTCTTCGTTGGAATGCTTGGCGTCGATCCCGAGATCGAGCAAGTCCTCCATGACGTTGAAGATCTTGCCGCAGGAGTGCAGCAAAAAGGGCTTCCCGGCGGCGTGGATCATGTCGATCACGCGTTTGTATTGGGGGATAATATGAGTGCGGATGGTGTCCGGGGCCAGGAGGGTGCTGGTGCGAAAACCGAGATCGTCGCCAAATCGACAGATGGCGTAATGCTCTGCATGTCGTTCCAAAAAAACTGCCCAGATCTCGGCCATAAGCTCGCCGATACGTTGGTAGAGATCGGCAAAGAGAGCGGGATCATCCACCATCATGTAGGCCAGGTACTGGTAGCCTACCAGGTCTTCGCTCAATTCGAACACCCCATTACCGGGCCCGGCCAGAGCTTTCATTCCCGGCGGTAGACATTGCCCCAACATGGCGTAATGCCGGCCTGCCTTCGCCCAATATCGGGCCGGTATCTCCTCCCAGGGGTACGCCTCGAAATCTTGCCGATTCTGGATCGGCCCCTTGCGACTGCCGTAGATAGCGCCGTGGTCGGGCAGGCTGCGTGAGATGGTGACCTCGAAGGAAACGGTGTCGTAGGTCATCTCCTGGTAAAAACGGCAGTATTGTCTGAAATATTCCCTCATATCTGCATCATCGCCCTGGATCAGGTCGGCGAATTCGACATCGAGTATTTGCTCCATGATCACAGGATCGATCTGATGCTCATAGAGGGGCAGGCGTTTTGGACGCCGGTTGGCGAGAACGTCCAGCATGCGGCGATAGTTGGGTTGGAAGGTCATAAGGAGAAAGGTAAAAGGCAAAGTGCAAAGTGCAAAAGGTAGAGGTATGCTATTGCGGTAAGTTGATTAGGGCAACATAGGTGGCGCTGGTTTGTTCCAGCATAGAGCCGTAGAATTCGGCGTATCTTTTATAGAACTCATGTGTTTGAGGATCAGGCTCGAAGCGGGCGCTACGGGTGACAAAGCGTTCGGCTGTTTCCGCCATGTCATCGTAAATGCCTAAAGCATAACCGGCAAGGATGGCGTTTCCCACTGCCGATAAGTCTTCGCGGTCGAGTAGCATGTGCGGGACGCCCAAAACATCGGCTTTGATCTGGTTCCACAAAGCGCTTTTTACGCCTCCCCCATAGGCCGTTACTTCTTCGACTTGTAGGTCTGGATTGGAGTTTCTGAATGCTTGCAGCTGCAGGTACTGGTCATAAGCAATCGACTCCAGGATCGAACGATAGAAGTGTTCTCGCTTATGCGCCCAGGTGAAACCAATCCAGCCACCTTTCAGGGCAGTGTCGGCGGGACAGGCCCGCCCTCCCAGGTGCGGATTAAAGAACAGCCTGTCCGATCCGGGCCCCACGGCAGCAGCCAGTTCGTCGAGCACCTCATAAACAGAAACGCGGGGTTCGCGGGCCTCTGCCGTAACTTCATCTGCAAAAGCAAAGGTCTCCTTGAACCAATGGTGGCTAAGCCCTCCTCCGATGATGTACGAGGTTGGGTTCCACAGGCCGGGGATGACCGAGGGGATGATCTCTGCCATGCGGTTTTGCATGTCGGGATGAAATTGGTCGGTACACACGGAAAGTACGGGATAAGTACCGGCGACCGAGCCCATGCGGTTGGTCTTGGTAATGCCTGCGCCAATATAACCTGTGGCCTGGTCAGCAGCACCGGCCACAATCGGTGTGCCCTGGCGCAGTCCTGATGCTCGGGCTGCCTCTGCACAAACACCACCCACGATGTCGGATGAGGGGACGATACGGGGCAGTTTTTCAACAGGGAGATCGAGCAGGCTGCACAGTTCCTCGGACCAGATGAAGTTTTGTGTGTCGCTCAAGCCGCTTGCCCACAAGTAGGTGTTGTCGACAAAGGATTGGCCGGCAGGAAAGCCGCCAAATTCGGCCAGAATGTATCCGCTGATAGTGACGAACTTGGCGGTACGCTTATAAACATCTGGAAATGTGTCACGGATCCACAGCATTTTTGGGGCGATGGTCGGTTGACCCGAACCTGTCAGACGCCGGATCGGATCATGAAAATGATCGAGTGTCCAGTCCAGGTAGGGGTTAAAACGCAGGTCGAGGGTGGTCGTGTAAGGCGTTGTGGGATCACCTGCGCCATCGATGCCCATGGCCCCACTGATCATAGCATCAAGGCATATCGCTGCGACATCGCCAGGTTGTACCTCAGATTTCGCCAAGAGTTCCCCGATCGAGGCGTAGGCTGCCGCTAAGAGAGTGGGGCCATCATATTCGGCAATTCCGACGCCTGACTGCTGCGGATGTGTATCGCGCACGGCATCGGCCAATACATTCCCTTCGATATCGATGATCGACGATTTCGTAAAACTCGATCCCATATCGATGCCAATAAAGTACTGTTCTGTCATCATGTTCTCTCCTGAAGACGTTTCGACAGTCGGAGGTCGGTAGTCGGAGGTCGGAGGTCAGAGGTCGGAGGTCGGAGATCGGGTATCTTGCACGAATTCAATCCCCAATCGCCAATCTTCAGTCTTCAGTCGTTACTCTCAAAACTCCAACCAAAGTACGAGCCGGACAAAAACACAAATCATGCCGACGCCAGCCTATCTTCATCCAAAGGATAGACACCGTACTCACGAACAGAGTCCAGCATGGCGATGTAAAGATTGGGTTTAACGCCCGAATGGATGGAGTTGCTGGAAGAGCAGGCGTAGCCGCCACCGGGCCCGGCGATGCGGATACAATTCTTGACCGATTCGACGACCTCCTGTTCGCTGCCGCTGACCATGAGGTAGGCGCAATCGACATTGCCCTTGATCGCGACCTTATCTCCCCAGCCCTCCTTGACCGTCGCCAAATCCATCTTGGCCAGGGGATCGATGGGATCGATGCCGTCGATCCCCATATCGACAAAATCATCGAGGACGGCCATGATGTTGCCGTCGGTGTGCTTCCAGTAATACATGCCATGATCGTGGATGGCCTCGACATAGCGGCGGAAGTGCGGGAAGAAATGTTTACGCAGCATGTCCGGAGAGATCATGGTGCGGCGGTTGTCGGCGATATCGTCGCCCGACATCACGATCTCTGCCCCCAGATCTGCGGCGATCTCTACCAGGGCGATGCTCTGATTGACGCACTTTATGACCAACGCTTCTACTAAATCGGGGTCTTTTTTACATAACACAAAGAGATTGGCATAGCCCAGTAGGTCGCGTGGGTTGGACCACACATCACGTAGTTGGGCAAAGAGGGCGCGCTTGCCCTTGAAGCGCTCGACGCGCTCTTTCATGGTCTCGAAGCGGTGGGATGCATAGGGATCGGGCGGCTCCCATTTTTCCAGGTCTTCCCAACTCTGGATGGGTGCGAACTCATCCACGGCCATGGCATAGGCTTCGTGGCCTACGGTACGAGTGACCCCCCACTCATCCAAAAGATAGCCGTTGTCGAGAGGTTTCTTGATATAGTCAGGGCCGCACATGACGGCATCGAGGTCAAACTGCTCGACGAAATCCTCATAGGTGCCACCACCGGTCATGTTCACGATCAGGTCGGGATCGATATCCCACTCGAAGGTGGGGATGCGGTCGGGCGTTTGTCGTTGGATGGTGGCCAGCACGCGTTCCTGGCCGGTCATATTGCTTGGCATCGGTGATTCTCCATTGGCTAGATCATTTTGTTTGCTGTATCTGACTTCTGTAGCAGATGGCAGGCTGCAAGTGGCAAGGTCCGCCATGTCGGCGAGTCGAGATTGTACCTGCGACCTGCTACAGCGGGGCTTTATCGTCACAGCACAATCAAGAGTTAATCGCTAATCCCTGACGGCCTCGAACATGGCCACAACATTTTCAGGAGAGATATCGGCCTGGACGTTGTGCACTTGCTGAAATACAAAGCCGCCACCCTGGCTAAAGGTCTTTACCTGGCGCTTGACATGCCGGCCGACTTCCTGGGGACTGCCCAAGGGTAGAACATCTCGGGTATCGCATCCCCCGCCCCAGAAACAAAGCCGATCTCCATATTTCGACTTCAGATATTCAGCCTCCATGCCGGTGCAGGAAATCTGTACCGGGTTTATTGCATCCAGCCCGGCATCGATCAGATCATCCAGCAGGGGATCGAGGCCGCCGCAAGTGTGCAGGTTGACCTTGACATCCGCCAGTTCTTTGGCGCGCATCCACATGGTTTTGTGGTAGGGTTTGTAGTATTCTCGATACATGGCGGGTGACATCAAAGGTCCTGTCTGGCCACCCAGATCATCGCCAAAGAGGATGATGTCGATGTAGGGGCCAACAGCGCCCAACCATTTTTCCAGATTGCGGAGATACAGTTCGCAGAGCTTTTCAGATAGTTCGATGACTTTGTCCGCATAGAGCCCCATATACATGAGATAGTTGTCCATGCGATAGAGCCACTGGGGCAATTCGAACAAATTGCCGCCAAACAATCCGATAATCGCCCGATCGGTGCTCTGGCGCAGTGCTCTGGCCCCGGCCGCAAGTTTGGCGAGTCCGGCATCGTCCAGGGGGATGTGTGCACCCGGGCTGGGATAGGCCGACCACATATTGTTGGTGATAATCTGCTCTAGATCTGAAAAATCATCATGTTCGATCCCTCGCTCCATTAGAGGGAAATGGATCTGATCGAAATAGAGGGCCCCTTTCGGTTGCACTGCCAGGTCGGTGTCCTCGTCGTCAAAAAGATACCAATGCCCATCACGTTTGCGGACTTTGATGTAGCCGGGGATTTTGCATGGTGTGCCATCGGGAAGCACCCACTCTTTCCACTCGGCATCATCAGTCATGAAGGCCCGGCCCATCTCGATGGTATCCACCCCGAACGCTTCGAGCACCGGTTCTTCGACGATAGCTAGCTGTTGCGGCATATCGTACACATAGATGTCTCCGGAACTGATGCCGAGGTAGTTTTTCAGTTTCGCATAGGCAATCGCCGAGATGCCGGATGATCGGTGGCCGCCGAAATCAATTGGTACTTTATCTGGTTCGCTGAGGGACATGGCCGTCAGGACTCGTTCACGTGAATTCATTATCATCTTCCTATGCGGATGTGAATCTGGTGGTTGGCCGGGATGCGGATGTCAAGTTATTCGCCGCTGGTTGTCAGGGTCATACCACGAAGTAGATATCGGCCTAAGGCGAGGAAAATCAGTAGCGTGGGTACAGAAGCCAGCAACGCGCCAGCTAAGACGCCGGGTGTGTTGGCGGCCGAATAGGTGCCACGTAGCCCGGCCAAGCCTGCCATAATCGGACGCACATCGGGCGATTTGGCGAGCGTCAAACCGAAGAGAAGGTCATTCCATATCCAGGTAAACTGGAATAGAAATAGGGCGGCGACGGCGGCCACAGACAGAGGCAAGTAGATGCGCAAATAGATACCGAAATTCGACAGGCCATCTATCTTTGCGGCCTCAATGATCTCGTAGTCGACAGTGGTGAAATGGTTACGCAGGACGAATAAACAGAAGGGAATGGCAATGGCCGTATAGAACAGCGTTAATCCCGTCTTTGTGTCATAAAATCCGGTGGTTTGGTACATGTAAAATAAGGGTAAAAGATACATCTGGAAGGGAAAAATCGTTCCTGCATAGATCAACAGAAACCAGCCAAAGGCGCGTCTAGGCCGAAGTTGCACCAGGGCGTAGGCGGCCAACGAGGCAAGGGCAATGGCAAAAAGAGCACCGACACTTGCATAAATGATGCTTGTCCCAAAACTCTGACCCAATCGTCCCCTGTTCCAGGCCCAGGCTATATTTTCTGCCAGGGCGAAACCTTGCGGCATTTCCCATGGATAGGAGGATGATGCTTCCTTGGCGGTTTTGAGTGCCGTCATAAAGGTGGTGATTAAGGGGAGCAGCCAGACAATGACCAGTAAAGTCATTATCAGCATGAGCAGGCCGCGTGTGACGAATTTACGTGGAGGCATCGCTCAGTCGTCCTCTTGCCGGAAAATAGAGCGCAGATAAACAATGGAAAATGCGATGACGATCAGTGAGAGGAAGTTGGCGATCGCAGCGCCGAAGCCCAGTCGGAATAGGACAAAGGATTCACGGTACATCGTCACAGCCAACGTCTCCGAGGAGCGATAGGGTCCACCTTGCGTCATCACCCAGATCAGATCGAAGACCTTGAAACTGTTGACCACTGCAATCGTGATCACGACTGTGGTGATGGGTCTTAGCAAAGGCATTATTACATGGCGAAATGTCTGCCAGCTGTTTGCGCCATCCAGTTTTGCCGCCTCAATCGGATCGGTCGGAATGGCCTGCAAACCCACTAGGAACAAGATCATGTTGGTGCCGGCGGTTTGCCAGGTGAAAGCCATGATCATCGAGATCGTATTGAGAGGAGGTTTCATCAGCCAGGGTTGGGCCAGGGCATCTAGACCAATCGTGCGTAGCATCTCGTTGATCACACCAGTAGGTGATAACATAAAGGTCCATATCACGGCGGCGCTGGTCGCTGAAATTGCATAGGGCAAATAGAAGATAGCTTTGTAAAAGCCTTGCAGGGGGATACGGTTGACGAACACCGCCAGTATGAGGCCCAATCCTACCGGGAATAACAAAGTAGCAGCCACCCAGATGAGAGTGTTCAACAGCGACGTGCTGAATACTGTTTCGTTGAACATCTGGACGTAGTTTTCCAATCCTATGAATTCAGGCGGATTCAAACCATCCCAGTTGGTGAGACTGATGTACAATGTAAAGGCGGCGGGATAAAGCAGAAAAACAACCACAAATATAACGGCAGGGGCCATGTAGAGGTACGGTTCTGCGCGCCCCCAAAAACGTGACCGTGCCGAGTCTGTTGGGCGATGCGTGGATGCAATTTCAAGTTCCAAGATGCCTGGCTCCGGTGTCGGGTTTGAGTTTCAGCGGAGGGGGAGATCGTCGAAGCGATCTCCCCCAACTGTGAGCGTTATTCTCGTTCTGCCCAGACCTGATCGGCCTTGGCCTGAATGTTTTCAAGCACCAGCATGTACTGGTCAGGGTTGACCATAAAGCGAGCGAACTCATCCACTGCTGTCTCAACGATGTCTGGAGGGGTGGCCTCCCAGTAGCGCAGAACCAACTCAGCACTGTTGTCGTTGATCCAGGATTGTACACCTTCGGCAACGACAGAGGGAGATGCTGCCTTGTTATTCGCAGGCATAAATCCCATTAGGCCATTCCATTCGTCCTGAGCCTCTACAGACATCCACCAATCAGCCACCTTCATGGCATCTGCCTTGTTGGGGCTATTCTCCCCAATCAGCAATGGGCCTGCCTCGAAGAAGACGGCAGCCGGTAAGTCAGGGTTCCTGTTAGGCATGATGAAGGCGTCGAAGTCAACGCCTGGCTCCAGGTCGGCGCTGGTTAGTGAGGAAGCGTACCAATCGCCGATAGCGACCATCGCCACGTCTCCAGCCTGGAAGGCAGGCAGGAAGGTATCAGTGCCAGTACCAAAGGCGTAGTCGTTGGTCAGATAACCGTTGTCCATCATCTCTTTCCAGAGCTCCATGGCTTCAACGACTTCCGGATCTGTGTACTTTGCTTCTCCGAACATCAGTTTGCTGTAGAACTCGGGGCCGTGAGTGCGTAGTACCATCTCTTCAAAGATGATGAACGCTTGCCAGCGGTCGATAAAGGTCTGCGCTAGTGGTGCGACACCATTTTCAACCAATGTTGCGTTCAGCGCCTCAAATTCCTCCCATGTGGTGGGGACTTCTAAACCGAGTTCTTCAAAGAGGGGCTTGTTGTAGTAGATGTTCCAGTAACCGAAGTGGAAGGGAAGAGCATACACCGTGCCGTCAAATGCAAAAGCATTGGCCAACCCTTGGCTGTATTCGCCTGAATCAAGATAAGGCTGCCATACCTCTGTGACATCGGCAGCTGCGCCTGCCGCGACAATGTCCTCCATGCGGAAGCCCGACCAATAGGTGAAGAGATCGGGCGCGGCGTCTGTGGTGAGTGCGGCGCGTACGGTGGCCTGGTAGTTGGTTGTGTCTTCACTGGGGATGGTCACGAATCCAACGCCATTGGCTTCGGCAGCGGACTGCCCCATGATGTCGATATTGTCTGTCCAGCCTGATTTGTCATGATAGAATTCGAGCATCACTGCTTCTGCAGGTTCTTCTTCCATCTCTTCAGCGGCGGGTTCCTCTGCTGCTGGTTCTTCGGCGGGGGCTTCGACGGGTGCTTCGGCTGGTGCAGGAGCAGGCGCAACACACGCTGTTACCATGAGGGCGGCCAGCAATATCAAGCCGAGGACGAAAATACTACGTTTCATGAGATCTCCTCCTAAATGGGAAAGTGAATTGGATGGATGTAGGTGCATTGTTCGTTTGAGCGCAACAGAGCTGTTAGGAATTGGTCGCTATCGATAGCGTGTCTCCTTTGAGTGAGATACTTGATAAAGCGTCGGTGTGGCATGTCGCCGTGAGTTTTCCTATTATAAGACGCCCTTGACGAGACCTGTAGAGCTGATCCCGACCACCCGGCTGAACCCGGCACATGCTGTAGCACTGATTCCCGACTGAGTACAACGGGGCTCATAGCCGGGCATGGGTTCATGAACGATGAAGCGTTTGGCGGAAATGTCGATCACCGCCCCTTCATCCAAAAAAGGTCTGCCATAGGCGATATGATGGCCCCACATCGCATCCAAGGGTTCGCCACCCTCATTTCGTAGCGTTTCGTCGATATATAAGACAGCCCGACCAGGTTCCAGCGAGAGGGTCTTTTCCAGGAACAGCGGTGTGCGCGCAGGCCGCACCCAGAGGCGAACGGAAACCCGATCGGGCGCATCACCAAGCATAGCATAATGCCACGGAATAAGACTAAAATCCTCAAGTATCAGCATTTGCATGCCGTCGTATCTCCAGCGATCGGGAATACGACAGCCGTGCTTACGTGGGGGTGCTAGCATTGTCATGCATTGACTCCAGGGATGGATAACGAATCGAAATACTGTGGCATATGATCATTGCCAAGAACTGCCACCCCTGGCAACTAAAACGTCGACACCTCTCTCCGACATCGCCAAACTGTGTTGTGAGCTGATTCCGTCGTCTACAATGAGCTTATCGACAGATTCGAGAGGGCCGATTTTGATCAAAGATTCCATGCCGATTCTTGTGTTATCGGCCAACAAGATCACTTCTCTTGCTACTTGTAGCATCGCTTGTTTGACATTTGCCTCGGAGACATTGGTGTTAGAGAGCCCGAAGTCGATACTAACACCGGTGACTGCCACAAATGCTTTGGGTGTGTCCTAAACGAGTTGGGAGCAGGCCACTGCAAAAGCTACTTCTCGAAAAGCATCAGGCAAATAATTAAGGTTCTCTGGGATTTCGCGTGGTGCTGATTATTTCCACACTATATCTAGGCGCTGGCACAACCAGCCACTAGGTGTGGGGGCATC
>JAAENG010000192.1 GCA_024224665.1 Chloroflexota bacterium
AAATCACGCAGGTTGACAACAAATTGCCTGGCGAGGACCGAATTCTGGTCAAAAAAGACGAATTCTGGATTTGGTGTCAAATTTGAGCGAACGCAGAGTCTTATTAGGAAAATCAGGTAATTTTATGAAACTCACCCGCCGTCAAGAAACATTTATACGAACCATGCTGGATCTCTATCTGGTAGCAAAGGGCCCCATCCACTATTCCACGGTGGCAGAACGTATGGAGGTCAGTCGTATCACTGCCTACGACATGCTGCGCCTGCTGGAAGAGAAGGGGTATATCAGATCAGAATATCAGCGTTCTGGCGAGAAATCATCACCAGGCCGGGCTGAGATCGTTTTCTGGCCCACAGATCTCGCCCGCCAACGATTCGAAATGATGGCGCAAGGGGCCGAATCCGGAGACTTCGAAGCCATCAAAGATCGGCTTCTACAGCAGATTCAGGAGGAAGTCGTCCCGCACGGAGCAGATCCTCAGTTCGCTGAAGAGATGCTGGCTCGAATCCCGCCGGATGGTCCACCTGCAATACGTTATTGTGTAGAGGTTATAACGATTTTGTCATTGCGTCTACAAAAGCGGAGCCGCAAAATCCTTTTCGATACCCTGCCCGCAATGTTGCCTTTAGACGAAACTCCCAGCGCCATCGAGCTCAATCTCTTTAGCGGTTTCGTCTTGGGCTTGCAGATGCCGGCAAATTCAGGGACGCCGCAGTGGAACACGGAGTTACTGGAACACGTCAAGCAATGTCAGAAGTTTACTGTGGGCATGACGGCCGAGCAGCGTCACAGTCTTGCCGCAAACCTCTGTCAGGCTTTAAAGCCTTTAGCAGAGTTAAATCACGAAATGGGTGGTACATTCGATACCGCCGGACACAAATCAGATAGCAGTAAAATCAAACAAGGAGCCGTGAATGCGTAATTTGGCCTCACCAAAACAGGCAAACGGACGCACTCGCCGTACTGTCTTTGGCATTCTCTTGATTCTGGTACTCAGCCTGGTATCTGTAGGCACTGTACTGGCTGCAGAATCACAAGTGCAACAACAATATCAAACCAGTGTTGGAAAGCGGGCAATCGTACGTGGCGGTGGCGCAGATCTCCGTGAAACGCCCGGCGGAAACATCGTGAAGACCCTTAAACTGGGCACGGCGATCACGGCGATTGCAAGAACACCGGATGATGCTTGGATCAAGGTGATGGACGACGAGACATCCGCTTGGGTTCATGTCAGCGAGATCGTGTTATTTGGCAGAAGCCAGCTTCCCATCCTAGATGTCGAGGTCCTACCAATCGCCGAACTAGATGCCAAAATCCCCAAGCCTACCGCAGCGGCGGTTAGCACCACCACGGTCGAGCCAACGACAACGGTTGAGGTCAGCACAGAGGGTGAAGATGTGTCGCAAACGGCCACGGTCACTACTGCTGCACGGGGTCTCAATATCCGTAAAGGTACCGGAACCAACACAAGCGTCGTTGGCACGCTGGCGAAAGGTGCGACGGTAAAAGCCTTGGCTCGGAATGATGAGTCGAGTTGGATTCAGATTCAGATGCCGGGGGGCAAGAATATCGGTTGGGTATCGGCAGCTTTTGTGGACATGAGTGGTGATCCGGCCGATCTACCTGTCTCAGACCAATTGAGCGAAGCCAAAGCCGTTCGACGTGCCTCGACCAGCACTGGTGGTAGTGGTGGCGGTAACGCCGGATTGAAGGGCAAACTCGCCTATCAAGAAAAAAGTGGCGGCAAGATCAACGTTTATGATCTTGCCACGGGCAGTTTACGAAACCTGACCTCTGGCATGGACCCTGCCATCAGTCCTGATAGTAAAACCGTAGCCTTCTTACGCAACGGTGGCGAAGGGCATGGCCTCTACCTTATCGACATTGACGGAAATAATGAGCGTCGAATCTACAGCGGTAGCTCCGGCCTGCGATCTCCCAGTTGGAGTCCCGATGGGACAGAGATCGTAATTGCTCGCACCATTGGATATAGTACTTGCCGCGATGTCGGCTACGGATTCTGCTTTCCCGATAATCCCCAATTGCAGGGTTTTCCGCTGAAACATATCACCAAAAAGGGTTTGAGCGTCATGGACACAAACGGAGGCAACTTCCGTGATATCCCTGCTTTGGAATCTGCTTCGGCTCCGAATTGGAACGAAGGTGGTATCACGTATGAGAGTGACGCCGGTATCGAGATCACCGGAACGGACTACGAGACCTATGCGGTAGCCCGCGAACATCGATTCTCGGACCCCAATTGGCAACCTGGGCGTGGCCGTATCGTTTTCCACAGTTTGGAAAAAGACCATCGTGAGATCTTTTTAATCAACCCTGATGGCAATGGACTCACAGCCCTTACCCGTCCGCCTACTACACTTGTAAAAGAGTGGGTGCAAAATGTGGCGCCGGCCTGGAGCCCTGACGGCAAGCATATCATCTTCCTAAGTACTCGCGACGGTGACTGGGCATTTTACGTAATGAATGCAGATGGCAGCAATCAGCGCAAGCTCAACATCAACGCCCCAGTCGAATACAACTATCAATCCGAACAAGTCGTCAGTTGGGGCATCTAGCACTGTCTCTTAGTCGGATGAGTAGAACATCAAATAAAAGGATCCTCATACACATGGATAAGATAAGAATCAGTGAAAGACATCCTCGGTGGGTTGCGTTGGCGCTTTTTGTGATCAGCGTCATATTGCTGGCAGGGTGCAGCGCAAGTGCCGTGCCCGAGATCTTTAGCGACGACACGCCGGCTACGCCGGCCCCCACCATTGCTGTTGAATCCACGGCCACACCGCAAGTCCTCAGCACACCGGAATCTGTAGTGACAGAAGAATTCGTGCCGCAACCGCTAGCGAATTCTGGTTCACTCATTTACAACGCTGAGATCCTGCCTGAAAGCCAAGTACCCGTGGTAGCGGAAGTAGCCGGCCAGATCCTTGAGATCAACGTCGATGTCAGCGATCACGTCACTACCGGCGACGCTCTGGCCCAGATAGATACCGTACTTCTGGAAGCACAGCGGGCCCAAGCCGAGGCCGGATTGCAGGCCGCGCAGTCACAATTAGAGCTTGCTGTGGCCGATCCGGATCCTGCCGATCTGGAAGCTGCACGGGCTGCCGTGTCAGCAGCCCAGGCTGCCTATAACCGGGCCCGTCAAGGCGCCACGGAAGAAGACAGACGCCTGGTTCTGACCCAAGTCCAGCAAGCTGAAGCTGGTGTCAATCTGGCGCAATCGGCTTATGATCGCATTGCAGGACAGCCCTTTTCGGCGATGATGCCCGAATCTCTGCAATTACAGCAGGCGACTTATGGGTTGGAAGCAGCCCAGGCACAGTATGACAAGGTACTGAAAGGCGCAACAGCCGATGTGATCGCCGGCGCCTACGCCCAACTTGCCGGTGCTCGTTCGCAACTGGCACGACTCGAGCAAGGCGCCAAGCCCGAGCAGATCAAGGCAGCGGAAGCAGGAGTTATACAAGCTGAAACCGCTCTCTTCATGATGCAGACCCAGGTCGATAAGGCTACCGTTCGGGCCCCTATTAATGGTATTGTCGCTCAAGTCATGTCGGCTGAAGGCTCGATGGCCGGACCCGGAAGCCCCGTCCTTATGTTACTTTCTGAAGACATCAAATTGATCTTCTCGGTCGAAGAAGTGCGCATGCGAGATCTCTATGTTGGGCAGCCTGCTCTTATCAGCGTGGATGCTTATCCCGATCGGGTATTTGAAGGTGAAGTCGTTATCATCGCACCGGCATTGGATGCTGCAACCCGCACGATTCCCGTGACAATACGGCCCAACGGCGACGCCTCAGAACTTCGTCCTGGAATGTTTGCCACGGTAACGTTGCAGGAATAAGAACCGACAGCATCTACTGGAGATTATAGATTATGAGAATATGGGATGTTTCTATCCGCAATCCGGTTTTCACCACCATGCTCATGCTGCTATTGGTGGTGTTAGGCCTTGTTTCCTATTTACGCATGCCGGTTGATCTTTTCCCTGATATCAGCTTCCCCATTGTCGCCGTCACTACAGTCTATCCCGGTGCGGGGCCTGATCAGACCGAATCACAGGTTACCGATCTCATCGAAGAGGAGATGAGTTCCCTAACCGGCCTGGATATCATCAGCTCTGAATCGGGCGAAGGCTTTAGCGTTGTCATCATGCAGTTCACGATGGAGACAGATGCTGATAAGGCATCGCAAGATGTGCGCGAACGCCTCAATTCAATCAGCAATCGTCTTCCCACCGATGCACTCACCCCCGTCGTCCAGCGTTTTGATCCCGACTCAGAACCGATTATGATCTTTGCGCTGGCTGACACCAGCGGGCAGTATACGCCGGCCGAGTTGAGGAAACTGGCCGAGCAAGATATCCAACAGCCTCTACAGCGTATTCCTGGCGTTGCCGTGGTGGAGACCGCCGGTGGTGAGGTGCGAGAAATCCAGGTTGACATGAACATGCTGGCGTTGCAAGGCAAATTCCTTGCCCCGCAACAGATTTCGGGCGCTATCCAGGCCTCCAATATCGATATCCCCGCCGGGTCCGTCCCTGATGGTGATCAAGATGTACTCATACGTACGCCCGGTGATATCAACACCCTGGAAGATGTGGAAGATGTGGTCGTCAGCCAACGTGGCGCGCCTGTACGCATACGCGATGTCGCCACTGTTATCGATGGTTTTGAATCGAGGAACAGTTATTCCCGCATCAATGCTGTATCTGCGGTCGTGATCAATGTCTTCAAACAGAGTGGTAGCAACACAGTGCAGGTTGCCGAACAGGTCAATGACGAGTTGGCCAAGATTCAGAGTGAAAATCCCCAGATCCAGATCGCTTCGGTAGTAGATTCCTCTGTTTTTGTACAAAATTCCGTCGACGATGCTATCAACGATACGCTTTGGGGAGCTATTCTGGCCACAATCGTCGTCTTGATCTTCTTCCGCAATGTCCGCAACACCTTCATCACTATGATCGGTCTGCCCGTAATTTTGATCGGCACATTTTGGGGCATGGATTTGTTCGGTATTTCTCTGAACATGATTTCGTTGCTGGCCTTGGCGCTGGTCGTTGGTTTGGTGATCGATGACGCCATTGTGGTGCGCGAGAACATTTTTCGCTGGATCTCCATGGGGTTCTCGCCCAGGGAGGCATCTAGCAAGGCCACAGCGGAGGTGTCGTTGCCGGTGTTGGCTACCAGCGCCACGCTCTTGGCCGTGTTCTTACCTCTCGCATATGCTACCGGCATTGTCGGCCAATTTTTCCGGGATTTTGGTTTGACCGTCGGCATCGCTATTGTCATCTCCACCTTTGAAGCGCTTTCGCTGGCGCCGATGATCAGTGCCTATTTCTTTGCTACTCAGAAGATAAAATCAAAGAGGAAAAAGGAAAAAACAGAGGAGAAAGAAGAGGCAGAAACCCAGGATTCGGTTATGATCAAAGATGGGATCGTGATCGATGATGTTCAGATCGAAGAAGAAGCAGGCCAGGGCTGGATGTATCGCCTTTACGGGCGCTCGCTCAACTGGACCCTGGACCATAAACGCATTGCAGTCGTGATCAGCGTCATCATCGTCGGCGTCAGCATGTTGAGCTTCCCCTTTGTGAATCAAACACTGTTCGCAAGTATCGACGAAGGCCAATTTACAGCATCATTGATCTTGCCTGCCGGTACCCGCCTGGAAGTAACCGATGAACAAGCGATGATCATCGAAGATGGCATCCTGGCCAATCCTGATGTCGAAAGTGTGTTCACCACTGTGGGGCGGCTGGGCGCGCCAGAAGAGGCGACTTTCCTGGCTAAGGTGAAGGATGGCGTCGAAACCCGAATGGTAATGGATAAGATCCGAACAGGGCTTTCTGATGTTCCTGGCTTATCATTCCAACAAAGTGGTGGAGCATTCAGTTTCGGCGTCGGCGGCTTGGCCAGCCGCGATATCGTCGTCGAAGTCAAATCCGATAACGGATCGTCAGACACACTTGGCGCCGGCGTCGACCACATGGTCAATGAACTATCGAAAATCCCCGGTCTGATCGATGTGGAACATAGTTTCAGGACCGGCAAACCTGAAATGTCTATTGAAGTGGATCACGAACGGGCGGCTCAGTACGGCCTGAACTCCGCATTCGTCGGTGCAACCATTCGCACGTTACTCACAGGCGACGTAGCATCGACTTATCGCGGAGAAGGTGAAGAGGCGGACATTCGTGTACGCTTGCGAGAGGAAGACCGTGAAAACCTGGAAAATGTGTTGAATTACAAGTTGCTGTCACCAACCGGCCAATTAGTGTCGCTACGTAATGTGGCGACCGCTTCACTTAGCACCGGCCCGACCACCATCAGCCGCTCGAATCGCCAACCCACGGTGACAATTGGCGCCAATTACTCAGGACGTGGCGAGGGTGAGGTATTTGTGGATGTAAACGAACTCCTGGCGACAGTGCAAATGCCCGAGGGCGCCACTGTTGAATTAGGCGGCCAGTTGGCCATGCAGCAAGAGTCGTTCGGCGATCTGTTCCTGTCTCTGGGTCTTTCCATCATCTTCGTATACATGGTGTTGGCCAGCCAGTTTGGCAGCTTTACCCAACCGGGCATCATCATGATCTCGATGCCCCTGGCGATCATCGGTGCAATCCTGGCGTTATTGCTCACCGGCAATCCCCTGGATATGACCGCCATGATCGGTTTCATCATGCTCATGGGCCTGGCCACCAAGAACTCGATTCTGTTGGTGGATTTTGCCAATAAGGAACGGGGACGGGGGGCGACGGTCGACCAAGCCATGCGCAAGGCGGGCCCGATTCGTCTGCGACCGATCCTTATGACCGCCATTTCGCTCATCGCCGGTATGATCCCGGTAGCCCTAGGGCTCGGTCCGGGCGGCGACTTCCGCGCACCGATGGCTATCGGCATCATCGGCGGTATGACTACCAGCACCCTGCTCACCCTGTTCATCGTACCCCTGGCCTATGTCATCTGGGTTGGTTTCCAGGATCGTTGGGGGCTCAGGCGAGCGGCCAAGAAAGAGGACAAGGAAGTGCAAGAGGCGCAGCAACAACAGACGCAGCAGGCTCAGCCGCAACCGGCGCAGAGTTCTTAGGCGTCGTTGCATCTTCTATTTATAACACAGCCCCTGGATGAGCTCCGGGGGCTGTGTTTTTGTACCCAATACCTGCATGAATGAAGGATGTACCTGTCTGAGCCTTAAACCCGGACTGTGTGGGTACTGCGTAACCTATCCGATTGTCCTTTGCTCGACTCTGTATATCAACAAGTCTATAACAGACAGCATTTCTGCACCTGAAGACATTCATGCTCAGGCTGTGATGAGCGAGATGGTCAACAGAGCCTGCGAGACGCCTGTATCCTCAAACGAGAACAGGAGTCGTTGGCTGATAATACGCGCCTCGCCCCCCCGGGGGGAGGTTATGCTTCACCGGCTCTTTCGGAATTTGCGTGACTCCAAACTAGAAAGGCGTGGTTCGTTAGCACAACCATCACGTAACACGCAACACGTGGTTTTCTAGGGCCACACGAAATCCTGTTTCACCACTTCACTCTAACGGAGTTTCCGGCTCCGTACTTTCGGTGATGTCGAGTGTCTCCTGCGATTCATCGGATTGTGATCCCGGGCGCATGAAGCTTGTCAGTGGGGGAGGCACATAGGCAGGCTGGTCCACTTTTTGTTCGGGATAGGTGCCACATTGGGGGCATCGTTTCCAGTCGGGGTCCAGCAGGAAGCCGCATTGGTGGCAAGGGTGGCGCAATTCGGTTTCACAGTGGGGACAGTACTGCCATTCGATATTGACGGGTCTCCCACAATGGTGGCAGGCGGGCGCCTGCTCGATCTCGCGCAACAGTGCTTCCTCTTCTAGCGCCCGGTCGTATTGTTCAGCCAGTGTGTGCTTGGGGCGCAATAGTAAGTAGAGCAATATGCCGACGATATTGAAGATGGCAACAAGTAACGAGGCGAGGATAGCGGCAAAGATGTCGGACGAGCGAGCGCGGATATCGCGCCAGGTCCAGATAATCAGGCCGACCCAGAACGCAACCAGCAAACCGCCCAAGACGGCCACCGTCCATTCCAGTCCGACACCAATAAGATTAGCAAGTTGTTCGGGCATTGCCAGGAGTACTCCGTTAGAAGTTCAGATCCGTGTTAAGCACATTAGGTCGTTCAACACGGCTCAGAATCATAGCACAAGCCCGGTATTGTATGGAAACCTGAGGCGCGTTTGCGGAAACGCCTGCTACTTGGGCTGTTTTAGTACGATCTGCATCATGGTATACTGGTGTAGCCGCTGGTTTGGTGCAGTCTTGCACACCCTATGCTTGAGCCCTTCACGGGAGGTAAAGATATGGCTGTTGCCGTAAAACAGGAAATGATCTACAGCTTAGAAGAATACCTCGCGCAGGAAGAACAGGCTGAGATGCGGAGTGAGTTCTATCGGGGCGAGATCTTCGCAATGACCGGTGGATCGGCGAACCACAATCGCATCACTCTGACGCTGGCAAGCGCACTAAACAATGGACTAGCAGACCTGCCTTGCGAAGTATTTATGAGTGATGTGCGTCTGTTGGTAAAACGTGAGGAATTGTATACTTACCCTGACATCATGGTTATTTGTGGCTCTGTCGAATACGCTCCCAAACGTACTGATACGGTTACCAACCCCGTAGCCATTATTGAAGTATTGTCGCCATCGACTGAAAGCTACGATCGAGGCAAGAAGTTTGAATTCTATCGTGCGCTTGAGACATTCCGAGAATATGTGCTCATCGATCAGCAACGAGTTTATGTCGAGCATTACCGCATGAGAGATGATCGCCAATGGGTGCTGTCGATTCTTGACGATCCAGATGATGAGTTGGTGATGCGTACCTTCAACTTTGCCGTGCCTTTAGACTCACTCTATCAGCGGGTTGTGTGGGAGAACGAAGTACCTGAGCAATAGGTACCTGGATGGATGGAGCATCGTTACTCCTCGTCTCTCAGCTCTCGGCGTAAGACTTTGCCGACAGCGCTTTTAGGGAGTTCGGAACGGAACTCAACCTGCTTAGGCACCTTGTAGCCCGCAAGCTGCTCACGACAATGCTGTACGATTTCATCCGAGTCACAGGAAGCGCCTTCTTCCAGTACGATCCAGGCTTTCACAGCCTCGCTTGTGTGATCGTCCGGCACCCCAGCCACGCCCACTTCCAAGACAGCCGGATGCGCGGCGATCACTTCTTCAACTTCCCGCGGCCATACTTGGAAACCACTGGGTTTGATCACATCCTTCTTGCGGCCCACGATGAAGATGTAGCCATCTTCGTCCATGTAGCCCAGATCACCGGTAAACAACCAACCATCTTGGATGGTCTCGGCGGTGGCATCAGGGCGGTTCAGGTAGCCCAACATAAGTTGTGGCGCCTGGATCATGATTTCGCCGACCTCACCAAAGGGCATTTCTATGGTGGCATCATCGGCATCGAGAATACGCACCGACACGTCCGATAAGGGCATGCCCACCGACCCCTCCTTGTACTGACCAAGAACTGGTGTACAACAGGCTGCCATCATGGTCTCGGTCAGGGCATAGCCTTCGACAATGCGTGAATTGGTGATGGCTTCAAACCGTTCCTTGGTATCTTGCATCAGGGCGGCGGCGCCCGAGAGACAGAGGGTGATCGAGGACAGATCAGCCTGGCCCGATCTTACCCTGGGGTGGTTGAGCAGGGCACTATAAAAAGTAGGCACCCCCGGCACAAAGGTAGACTTCGACTTCTCGATGGTTTCGATTACATCATCGATATCGCGAGGATTGGGCACCATCGCCATGGTCCCTCGCCGTACTAGCGCAACGGTTTGCAAGCCCGCCGCAGCGAATACATGGAAGAAAGGTAAGCTGGCCAGAACCACCTCCTCCCATTCGGCAAATGCATGTTGAAACCACTCGCTCGCTTGTATGCCAGACTGCACAATGCCCTTGTGTGAACCCATTGCCGCTTTCGCCGAACCGGTGGTGCCGCCAGTGAAAAGAATTAGCCCAGGGGCGTTGACATCGATAGGGATATCTGGACGAGCAGCACCGCTGCTACCTCTGAGAATATCTTGAAACCATAGATCACCCTTCTGTAGTTCGATTCGATGTCCTTCCTTCTTCTCCTTGAGTAAACCGAAGAGGATGCGCAACATGGAGGGCAGGTATTCTTTGATGTTGGTGGCTATAACGCGTTTGATCGGTGTCTTATCCTGTAGCGCCTTGACTTTGTCATAAAAGGTCGTCATAACAATAAGTGTTTCAGCACCACATTCATTAAGCATCTGTTCGAGTTCACGACCGGTGTAAAGGGGGTTGATGGAGGCGACAATACCTCCGGCCTTCCATATCCCCAATTCTGCGATCACATATTGTGGACAGTTGGCGCTCATGATCGCCACTATTTCCCCTTGTTTTATTCCCAGTTTTACCAAGCCGGCAGCAAAGACATCGCTCAGTTGGTCTAACTTACTATATGATAACGTGGCGCCTTTGAACCAAATTGCAGGATGTGCTGGGCGTTTCTGGGCGGTGTCATGAACGATATCGGCCAGCGTTGTATCAGGATAGGGCTCCAGGGTTGCGCGTACACCCTCGTCGTAGTTGGCGATCCAAGGTTGTTGAGTCATGTTGCCTCCTCCTATGTGTGGGTGTGGGTCACTAGCTATATGGTGTCGTTATTGTAATGGTTTGTGTATCATGTGTCCATGATTGGAGTATCCCACAACATGGTAAACAGGAATGATGATTGGCCCGGCAACGAACGCGAGGATGAAATGGATGTCAGCGCGTTTGGGTATGATCGAAGTCCAGTAAAGGTACGCAAATCAGTGGGGGCTATTGATTCTGCGTTCGTGTTCTGCTAGAATGGATGAGATAGTCGCCCCTATCCAGTCAGGATTAATTCTACATCAGGTTGTTTGTCAAGCAATCTCTCTTTTTCTCGTAATTAAGGAGCCTTGATATGGATATTACCAGTATTATTCTTTGGTTAGTGATTGGGGCTATTGCAGGTTGGGCAGCTGGCAAGTTTGTGCGGGGAAGCGGTTTTGGTCTGATCGGCGACATCATAATCGGCATCGTTGGCGCTTTCATTGGAGGCTTTTTGTTCAGCCTCCTCAACATCACTGCCGGGGGGATCATCGGTTCGCTGATCGTGGCTATTATCGGTGCTGTAGTATTATTGTTTATCGTAGGCTTGTTCAAGAAATAGCAATTAACGGTTTGGGGCGACTATCTACACAACCGCACTATTTCAACTTCCGATAACTCACATCGATATCAACTTCTTGACTTAAATCATCTCGAACCGGGTCCTTCATGGGGATACCAATACGATAAGCGGCGGAGGCGATAGCATGGGTGGCGACAGGCCCCGTGAGCATAAGTAGCATGATCAAGACCAATCCTTTTCCAAAGGTGAGGCCAGTGGTTGCCAGAGTGGCAACCGTAAGAAGTACAACGCCGAAGACGCCCACTTTCCCCGTGCTGTGCAGTCGCGTGTAATCATCGGGCATGCGTAGGTAGCCCAAAACGCCGACCAGAGAGAAGAATGTCCCCAAGATCACGGCGGCGATAGCAATCAATTCAAGCAAGGTGTTGATCATACGGTTGCTCCCTGAACCTTAGAACATCTGCTCATCGGCGACATACTTTGCTAAGACGACGGTGGCAACGAACCCGAGGGCGGCCAGCGCTAATGCCACATCCATGTAAATACTATTGTCCAAGATCAAGGCGATGACCACGAGCACAGCCAATGTCAATGTGGTGACGAGATCGACACCGATAAGCCTGTCGATCACATTATTGCCACGCCAAACGCGCCACAACGCTACGGCGATCATCAGCATGTGTAAAACAAGCGCAATAGATAAAATGGAGGTGAGAATCGTTGTCATATGATTGTAGACCTCTTACAAAACTATTTTTTCCAATAGATTTCGTCGCATTTCTTGGGCCGCGCGGGTATCCTCTTCAGGGTGTGTGGCGTTCAACGTATGAGTATACATTACACCATGATCCCCGATCTCGACGACCAGTTCGCCTGGGGTCAGCGTTATCGCGTGAGCGCTAAGGGCGGTGGCTAGATCCGATTCACTGCCGGAAGGTATGGCAACAATGCCTGGCTTAACGGGCAAGCTAGGCCGCAAAACAATTCCGGCAACTTGGAAGCCACTGAGTAACAGATCCCAAAATATCACGATTATATAGACGGCGGCAGAAAAAACCATGACCGGCAATCGTTTCAAATCGATATTGCCTCCGCTTGGGCGTAGCAGGAGGGCAATGCCGAAACCGATAATCAAACCCATGACGATGTTGGCCAACTCAAGATTCCAGGTGAGCAGAAGATACAGCGTCGCTAAGCCTATCGTCATATTTAGGTATTTGGACATGTCAGCCTCCCAGTACAGCCGTGATATAGAGCGAGGGATCGCCTAGCCAGGCAGATGTGCTCTGTGCAACTGCGAGCAAAGGCTCGGCCCAGATGCCGAGTACGATCACGAGGATGATGAGCAAGGTCGGGGCCAGGGCGTGGTCAGGCATGCGCGTGGCGACATCTGCCGTGTCGGATGATTGCCACCAGATGCGCATGAAGGCGCGAGTGATGTAGATTAATGTCAAAATGCTGGCGACTCCCAGAATGGCAAGCGAAATGTAACGCTCGGCGTCGATTCCGCTGCTGAAAAGCGTCATCTTGCTGATAAAACCGTTCGTGGGGGGGATGCCCGACAATGCTAATCCACCTAATAGGAACAGGGCTCCGGAATAAGGCATTGATTTCCCCATGCCGGTGATCAGTCTGAATGAAGTCGTTCGCTTTGAGGAACGACTTCCGACAATGCCCGATAACATCATGAGCGCTGATTTGATCAGAGCGTGGTTAAAGATGAAGATGATGGCAGCCATAAGTGCTGGTGCGGTTCCCCAACCGACAGCAACCAGGATAAACCCGATTTGAGCCATAGAGGAGTATGCAAGCATGCGTTTTGCGTCGTGCGTGCCGATAGCAGAAAAACCACCATACAGGATGCCTACAAGTCCTAAAATGATCAGCGCTGCCCGGATGATTTCTGCCTGACCGACAAAGAGCAAGGTGGTCATGCGCAGAAACCCATAGACGCCAACTTTACTGACAGCGGCTGAGAGAATTACGGCGACAGCAGTGGGTGCGGCCGTATAAAGGTCGGGTTGCCAGAAATGAAAGGGAAACACAGCACTTTTGACCATAAAGGCGGCAAAAAAGAAGATGATGGCCACGGGCAGTAGGGGAGCGTCTGCTTCGACAGCGATATGAGCGGCAAGGTCGGCCATGTTGAGCGTGCCATATTCTACATACAAACTGCCGATGGCGAATAGTAGAAACCAGGAAGCGAGCAGACTCAGGTAGAAGTATTTGTAGGCCGCTTCAGGTCCGGCGCGATGGCGGGAAATGGCCGTGAGCACTGTCCCACTGATCAGTAGCAACTCGATAAACACATACATGTTGAAAATGTCGCCCGTGAGCATAACGCCGGTCAGGCCTACCCCCATCATCAGCACCAGGGGATAGAAGGTGGGGTATAGGACAACGCCTTCTCTGGAACCGATCGCGTAGATAATGCCCATGACCAGCACCAGTTGCGCCATAAATGCCATGAAGGCGCCGAGCATATCCGCCATTAAGGTGATGCCAAAGGGGGCGGCCCAATTGCCTCCTTGAAATACGATAGGTTCACCGCTCTGCCAAACCCTCCAGAGTATCAAGGCGGTGATACTAAATGAAACCAGAGCGACGCCCAGTGCCCAGAATGCCCGGACTCTGTGGTTGCTAGGTAAAAGCATGGCAAGGGTTGCACCTGCGAATGGAAGCAGGATCGGTAAAAAAACCAGGTAGGAGTTCATCGCTAGTGTTTGAGTGAGTCTACTTCATCCATGTCGGCAGTGTGATAGCGGGTTGACATGACAATGAGCAGGGCGAGGACAAACGCAACGGCGCCCATGCCTATGACGATGGCTGTAAGGACCAATGCCTGGGGTAAAGCGTCGCTTCGTTGTGCCGTGGCGTTGGTGTACGCGGCCGCGGCGCCCTTATAAACACCGGTTGATAATAAGAACAGATTGACGGCGTTGCCAATGATGATCAGGCCCATCGCCGAGCGAAGGATACTCCTCCGCAGCAATTGGAAGACGCCAATGCCAAAGAGTGACCCGATTGCGATCGCTGTGAGTAGTTGCATCGATATCTATTTCCTTGCCTCTACAATCTCATTCACGCGGGCGACCTCGACATCGGCATAGCCGGGATGACCCAATGTGTTGAGCATGAGGCTGGCGCTACCCAAAACACTTAGAAAAACTGCGATCTCAAAAAGAAGAGAAGTACTGATATGGAAGCCTGCAGGTAAGTGTAACCCCACCAACTCCCCGAAGTCTACTGGTGCAAATGGTGCACCGCCTAGAACAGCGCCGGCAGTGCCTTGTAGGACGGCTAACAGCAAACCGCTTGAGATTAAAAGTCGTGGTCTGAGCCAGGGAAGTCGTGCGCGGGTTTCATCATAACCGAAGATCACATACCATAGCCCCACCACCAAACTTACAATGACACCTGCCGTAAAGCCATCCCCCGGTAGGTCATGGCCGTACATGATATGCGTGGCTGCGATCACCATAGTGACCGGTAATAGAATTGTGGATATCGCTCGCACGAATGAGGAAGTCGGCGACCCACTGATGCCCATGCTACGCATCCATCTGCCGACTACTGGAAGCGCGTCTGGCAGATAGTCGCCGGCTCGCTGTGATGTAAAACGCAGCAAGGTGTACATGCCCAATCCCGCCATACCGAACACTGCAATCTCGATAAGGGTGTCAGACGCCCTGAAATCGACGACGATAGCGCCGACGATATCCGACGCCCCCGTTAGTTTTTTGGCATTAGCTTCATAGAAGGGTGTGACCTCGCTAAGGCGGTTGCGTGTTACCAAGGCATGTAGCGTCAACAGCGTGACGATCAGACCACTGCCCACCGCAATGAGCAATTCAACTGCGAACGATACTCTTCCTGCCTGTCTGAACGTCGTTCGCCAGGCTCTCATCCTCTGGCGGCGTGGTAGTCTAATCAAGGCGAGCACCAGTATGACGAGGGAGAGAATATCGACAACGATCTGTACGAGCGCTACATCGGGGGATGGCTCCAGTAGCATCAGCAGGGCCACAGCCAATCCGGACACGGAGAGCGCCAGAATGGCATAGAAGCCACGGCGCAAAAATACAGTTGCCAGGGCAGTTGCTACGGCGAAAATAAGCGAGAACAAACGCAAGACGTTTAAGCCGCCGATCACGTCCAGAGAGGGTAGATCGAGACCTGTGACGATATCGGACAGGGTCGAGCGGGTGAATACAAGGGTTAGCACGGCCACGCCACACATGACAACCATCATGTAATAGCGCAACTTACCTTGTTGAAGCCAGGTGAATCGAAATCCTACCCAGTTTAAGCCTCTTAGTGTGTAGGCGTAGACCGTGTCGAATGACCAACGTTCGGGAATGAGGTTTTGCCAGGCTCGAATAGGGTGTCGCCCTAAGAAGAGGAGAACGCCAATGGTGATGGTAACGGCCGAAAGTATGAGGGGTAAATTGACTCCCGACCAAAGGTGTAGCGATACCTTCACTTTGTCGCCGAAGGCAGCGGATGCGGCATGTGCCAACAATTCGACCGTGGGTATTGCCCCGATTTCGACGACAATCAGTACAGACATCAAGGCCGGGATGGCCGGAGCCAGAAGCATGCCCCAGGGTGCTTCATGGCCGTGGATGGAGGGATCTTTGGGTTTGCCCAGGAAGGTTGCCCAGATGAGCAGGGCCATCTGTGCCAGCAGCAAGGCGCCCGTGATCACCACTGCGGTCGGAAACAGGAGGCTGAGTGATTCAGGGATGGCTGCCTCGATGGCAGTAGCCAGCAGGGTCTCTTTTACCAGAAAGCCGAGTAGGGGAGGGAGTCCGGCGGCAGAGAGCGCCGCAATCGTTGCAACGGTGAATGTGATTTTCATGGGGCGCCATAATCCGCCCAAACGACGCAAGTCCCGGGTACCGGTTTCGTGATCGACGATGCCCGCCACCATGAAGAGTGCGCTCTTGTACAGGGCATGGGCGACGATACCGATGGCCAGGGCCTTGAAAGCAATGGCAGTATCCTGCCCGATCAGCAGGATCATGACACCCAACTGGCTTACGGTTGAATAGGCTAGCAGGGCCTTCATGTCATTTTGTTTCAAGCCCAAATAGGCGCCTGTGAGCATGGTCAGCATACCGGTTATGGTCAAAAGCCAGAACCAGAGGTCGGTGCCACCAAGGGCGGGATAGAAACGCGCCATCAGGTAGATGCCGGCCTTGACCATGGTAGCCGAGTGCAGGTAAGTACTGGCAGGTGTGGGCGCAGTCATGGCGGCCGGCAGCCAGATGTGGGCGGGGAATTGAGCGCTCTTGGTAAATGCACCAATTGCCAACAAAAGCAGCACGATCGGATAGAGCGCGCTGCCGCGTAACAGGTCACCACTGCTGAGGATGTCAGGTAGGACGGTGGAATCGGCAATGCTACTGACGAAGAGTAAACCCGCCAGCAAGGCGATCCCCCCCCCGCCTGTGATAATAAGCGCCTTGAACGCCCCCTTGCGTGCGGCCGCATCTTTATAGTTATAGGCGATCAACAAAAAGGAAACAAAACTGGTGCCTTCCCAAAAAATGAAGAGGGTGATCACATCTCCGGCCATCACCATTCCCAGCATAACGAACATGAAGAGGAACATATAGGTCAAAAATCGCCATGCACTCTGATCCCCCTTGAAATAGTAGCCCGTATAGATGATCACCAGCGTGCCGATGCCGATAACTATGAGGGCAAAAAGCGCGCTGAGGCTATCGAAATAGAACCCAAAGGGCAATCCTAAGGAAGGTATCCACTGGATCTGCCAGACCAACGCGGTGCCGCCACTGACTTGCAAGGTCAACGGGATCAGCCAGATAAAGGCGACAAAGGGTGCGATCGCCAACAACCAACTGGCCTTTGTTAGGCCCAGACGACGGTTGAGGGTCGGCAGACCATACAGCGTAGCAAGGATGGCTGCCACCACAATTAGAATCAGCGGCGGCAGCAGAACGGCGTTATTCATAGAAATACCGAGTTTCTGACCAGATCAATCACCCAGACAGGCGCCAACGAACCGGGCCGATTCTATCCAGGGGTGGTTTGGAGGCACAGTTTTGCGTTTACCGGCAACCTGTTCTAAGGGAACAGCCTCTGTGCCCTCACCACAAGCAGCGATCATAACACCGTACATCCCTTCTTCTATATAGCGTGCGTAGGCGGTTCCCAACCGGGTTGCCAGCAGACGATCTGCCGCCGACGGTGTACCGCCCCGTTGGTAGTGCCCCAGGATGGTCAAACGTGATTCCAGGCCGGTTAGCTCTTCCAGGCGTCTTGCCAGTTGTAGTGTGTTGCCTTTATGCGTGTTTTGGAGTGCTCGTAACTCAGATTTTGCTTTCTTCCTTTCTGTCTTATCTTTTGTTTTTTCGATGTTAGCTTCAGCAGTCTGCACATGTTTGGCATCTTCTCTGGACAAGGCGCCCTCGGCTATGGCCACGATGCTAAACCGGCTTCCCCCACGACTACGCCGGCGGATTGCCTCGGCAACGAGATCGACATCGTAGGGAATCTCCGGGATCAAGATGACATCGCCCCCCCCTGCGATACCAGAACCAAGCGCTAACCACCCCGCCCGGTGACCCATAACCTCGACGACGATAATGCGATGGTGGCTATGGGCCGTGCTGTGCAGACGATCGATGGCCTCGGTGGCAATCCCCAGAGCGGTATCAAATCCAAAAGTGACATCGGTCATGGCCACGTCGTTGTCTATGGTTTTGGGCAAGGTGATGACTTTGAGTCCTTTATCGGCCAGGCGCAGTGCGTTTTTCTGCGTGCCGCCTCCCCCCAAGCACACCAGGGCATCCAGATGATGTTTTTCGTAATTATCGACGATGACGTCGGTCATGTCCATGACTTTGTTGCCGATGGGCATGCGATGCGGTTTCTCCCGGCTCGTACCCAGTATCGTCCCTCCCACTGTGAGAATGCCCGAAAGAGAACTGCCATCCAAGCGTACGGTGCGGTTTTCCATCATCCCACGAAAACCATCTCGGAACCCGATCACTTGCATGCCGTACTGGCCAATAGCCGCTTTGGCAGTGCCGCGTATGGCCGCGTTCAGGCCGGGACTGTCGCCTCCGGCGGTGAGAATACCGATGTGTTTGGCCATGTGTCGGCTCCTTGTTCAAATCTGATGGGGGCGCAGGAGTCCTCGATTTTAAGCGCTGGACTATCAAGCCGCCGAAATATCAACACGTCCTACTCTAATTGAAACCACTCGATATGCTCGATGTCAATGGGGACTATCTTTAACACCATCGTTCCGGCATTTTTAGCCCGTTCACGAACGCTTTCCTGCAAATCTGTGAGCGACGGAGTGTCTCCTTCACCTGCAATGACCACCGTGACAACACCCTCGCCTACCCGAACAATCTGCAATTCATAGGTTGAGTCAGTTAGCCATTCCTGTACCACCTGCGCAGTGCGAAGTTGCGTCCAGGAATCTGTAGCAACACGAATGCTGGTTGCTGCCAAGGGTATGGTTACAAAGAGTACCCCTACCGTAATCATGATAAAAGCATTGCGTCGGGCATTTCCCACCAGCGTCTGGGTAGCGGCATTTCCCAAACCCAGAAAAGCAAGGGTGCCACCACCCGCTAGAAGAATCGCCAGGAAGTTGGTGATATAAAGAAGCATGGCGCCCCAGGCAGCATCCCCCTGGCCTTGTGATAAACTGATGCCCACCACACACAACGGTGGTACTAGGGATATAGCGATGGCAACACCCGGCAAAGAATCGGCGATATCATCCCGGCTATAGGCAAAGGCCCCGGCCGCCCCCGATGCCAATGCTATAATGAGGTCTGTCGCCCGCGGTGAAATTCGCCCGACGATCTGCGTGTTTTGTGAAAAAGAAATGACGTCCGACGAGGTGGCGCCAATCAGAAACGAAACTACTATCACTAAGATGACCCCGGCAGCGACAAGAGCCAATGACAAGATACTACGTTCGATATTCCCCATAACCAGTGCTGCAGTCGTCGCCATGATGGGCGTCATCAAAGGGGCGACGATCATAGCGCCGATCACTGTAGCAGTAGAATCATTAAGGACGCCATAGGCAGCGATAACGGTGGAGAGAAAAAGAAGGACGAAGAATTTGACCAGGAAAGGTCGCTTACGGGCTCCTTCGAAAAACAACTTGTTTTCAAAACCAGGAAGATCCTCCGGTCGAAACCGGTTGTCGCTCATGATTTCGGACAGAACGCTCACTATTCAATTACTCCATCGTGTAAAGGGTGGCAGATTTACAGACTTATACTTTACCCTGAAATACCCCTTAATACAACTTGGATTATTGTACCCAAAGTTTGAAATCGTGAACATCAAAATCCGAGAGTGTTAGGCCTCGCAGGTTTGCTAAAAACGTACGAATTCTTTGTCACGACTCTGCCAATGAATGGGCAGATACTTTCATCAGATGGTCTGAACCTCTAAGCATGCTATAATGCGCAGACGAACTCAGAAATCTCTATTTCAACCCCATGTTCTTGAGACAAATTGCAACTAAACTGAAAAACCGGCGCGTTTTGTCGCTGTTGGCCGCAGTGCTGGTTGGCGCGGGTGTGCTGGCCGCGGCCTTTGTCTTTCTTCGTAGATTTCGCGCAAGGGACAAAAAGGATCCTCGGCCCGGTTTTGGTGCGGTTGCGCCTCTTTCTAAGGACATCCAGGGATTGAGCGAGGCGGAAGTCGAGCGCAACAGATCGTTAGGACAGAACACAGAACTGCGCCCCCCCCCCCGCCGTACACGACAACAGATCATTCGTGACAGCACCTTTACCGTTTTTAACCTCAATTTGGCGGTGCTGTCTTTGATGCAACTGGTCCTGACCAAGCCCTTGGACGCGCTGATCACACTAGGTGTCATGGCGCTCAATATCGGCGTCAATGTCTTTCAAGTGGAATTTGCCGATCGCCGGCTTCGCAGCGTGCAAGAATTAGCGCGTATCCAGGCAACGGTCATCCGTGATGGCAAGGTACGAGGTATCGACCCTGGCGAAATCGTAGTCGCTGATGTGCTAGCGGCGGCAACGGGAGATCAGTTGATGGTAGACGGCACCATCATCGGTGAGGGACAATTGCTGGTGGATGAATCGATTATCAGTGGGGACAGCACCCATGTTCGAAAACAGGCAGGTGATCTCGTGTACGCCGGTAGCGCCTGTATCAGTGGACGCGCCGCCTACCGAGCTGAGAAGATAGGTGATGAGCGTGAGATCGTAAAACACCTGCAAGTGATCACGACCGATCAAGAAGAGTTGACTCCCATCGAAAGAATCCTCAACCGTATCATGCGCATTCTGCTCGTGATCGTTTTTCTGTTGGGTGCGGTGCTAGTGGGTGTGTATTATATCAGAGATACTAATGTCGACCCTGTCAAATTCGCCGACTCTCTCTCCGTCATATTCGGTATAGCGCCGGCCAGTCTCTTTTTTATGGTCGTCCTGACCTATGTCGCCGGAACTGCCGATCTGGCCGCTAAGGGCGCCCTTGTCCATCGCTCTCGGTCAGTCGAATCGCTGGCCCAGGCGGATGTGCTTTGTTTCGCCGGAACAGGTATTCTCACCGGCGCAGAGTTTGAGATCGCCCTGGCTTCTGATGCCGAAAAACCAGGATCACTGGCGGAGTCTCGCATCCAACAGATGCTGGGGGACTATGCGGCCAATACATCAGCCAACAATCTTATCACGCAAACCATGGCAAGCACTTATAGCGGTAGCAGGCACACTGTAGGGGAAGAAGCGCCCTTCCTGGCAGTCTACGGTTGGAGCGCACTGGTCTTCGACGATGACGATGTACGAGGTGTCTATGTGTTGGCAGAGCCAGAGCTACTGCAAGCTGATGAAAAAACGGGCGAGGATAAAGCGGCGGGGGAGGAGGAATCAGAACCGATTCAAAAGCGGGTCTTGGCCTTGCCCGGTCGCTTTGGTCGCATACTCAGGAGGGAAGTACCGCAACCTGCAACAGGCGATGAGGAATTACAGGCGCCCGTCAACCAAGCAGATGGCGATCAGAGAGTGGATGACGGCAAAGACAGGCTTAAGGATGAGGATCAGTCTGGTGGTTTTTTCAGGCGATTTCGCAAACGCATCGATACCATGCTCGATGTAGTCGAAGTCAAGCCGGAGATGTTGAATATAGAAGAAGATGTACCAGAAGGTGCGACGCGTTTGGTATTCGCGTATACACCCGACATCCCCTCACTTTACAGCAAAGACCTTGAACCTCAGCTACCCGTCGACTTGATCCCGCTCTGCTACCTAACCTATCGGGAACGGGTTCGGCCCGAGATGGTAAAGGCAATTCAAGATTTTACCGATAGAGGCGTTGCCATTAAACTATTCTCGGCCAGTCCTCCTGAAGAGACACTCACACTGCTTAGGGAGGGGGGATTGGCAGAGGAACAACTTCAGGCGATCACCGGTAGCGATTTCAGTAGTTTGGATGCGGAGGAGCAAGTAAAAGCCGTTGACGAACACGCTGTATTCGGACAGTTCTCCCACCAACATTTGGATGCGGTCGTGCAGTTGCTCAATACGGATGGACGTTCCGCGGCGATGATAGGAGAAAAAGTGAACGATATGTCTGCCATGCGCCATGCGGATCTTTCGATTGCGTCACTTAGTTCTTACCCGGCAGTGTTCAACTCGGCCGACATTGTGTTACTGAACGACTCACCCACGATTCTGTCCGGCGTGGTGGATAGGGGCCAGCGCATCGTCAATGGGCTCCTTGATATCCTCAAACTGAATTTGACGCAAGTTTTTAGTACGCTGCTCTTGGTCGTAGCCGTCTTTGCCCTTGCACGTGGATTTCCCATCACCGGAGCCCAATCAGGCATTGTCGCCTTTATCACTCTTGCCTTGCCCGCCCTTGGGCTTACACTTTGGGCAGATGCCGGTATCCAGCCCACCAAGAATCTCAGTCGGCTGCTGATCCGCTTTATTGCTCCGGCAGCGATCATGATGACGGTCACAGCCTTTGTCATCTATACCTTGTTCTTTAGCCGAAGTGGTCAGCTTGAGTATGCACAAGTGGGTGTGACACATGTCTTGGTGGCCATGGGTTTGGTGTTGGTCCTGTTTATCAAGCCCCCGGTCTATTTCCGCCCGTGGACGACACTCCAACCTGGGGATCTACGCCCGACCCTAATGGTATTTGCAGGCGCGTTGCTTTTCCTGGCTATCACATTGATCCCCCTGATAAGTGATTTACTCAATGTAGACCCCTTACAAGAGCCTTCCCACTATCTAATCATCGCCCAAGCAACCATCGCCTGGGCAATTGCACTGAAGTTCGTCTGGCTGCTCATCCCTCTTGGGCGTCGTGTGATCGTGCGGGCGGATAAGGATAGTGAGGCAGCTCACTGAGCGTGAGCCAGCCGGTCCTCATGCAAGATTGAACTAATGGAAGTGGCGTTGATCAGAATCATTCGGGCGGGGGGATCAGCTGCGGACACATAGCGTCTGGGTGCGGTGGCAAAGTAAGTGGCGTTCGCATAACCCAACCATTTTCAGGAGATCTGTATTAATCAGGGACACTTTGCGCAAGAGATAAAGTGTGGGACGATTCGATTATGACAACAAAATTAGAGTACCGACTGACAACGGCATCGCAAAGGCGACTTATGTTCGAGACGTGGGAAGCGACAGGGAATGT
>JAAENG010000193.1 GCA_024224665.1 Chloroflexota bacterium
AACGACCAAACGACCACGCGACCAAACGACCAAACGACCACGCGACCAAACGACCAAACGACCACGCGACCAAACGACCAAACGACCACGCGACCAAACGACCAAACGACCACGCGACCAAACGACCAAACGACCACGCGACCACGCGACCAAACGACCACGCGACCACGCGACCAAACGACCACGCGACCAAACGACCACGCGACCACGCGACCAAATAAATGGGAGTGGGAACTATGATCGCCCGCTTGAAACTGAAACCCAACAAGGATAAACCGCTGCGCCAACGACATCCCTGGGTGTTCAGTGGCGCCATCGCCCATACGCGGGGGCAGCCCTCTTCAGAAAAACAGGTAGAGATCGTCGATAGCAAAGGACATTGGCTGGCTTTTGCAGACTTCAGCCTCCGTTCGCAGATTAGGGCGCGTGCGACTTCATGGCATCATAGCGAATTGCCCGATACGGCGTATTGGCGGTCGCTACTCGAAGCCAGTATCCAGCGGCGGAACCAGCTTCTGCCAACAACAGAGGCTCGCAGACTTGTCTTCGCCGAGAGTGATAGCATCCCGGGCCTGATCGTGGATCAGTACGACAACACCTTGGTCATGCAGGCACTCACGGCCCCCGCCGATGCCCGAAAGGGTGAGATGATCGCTGCCCTGTCAGATATCCTCTCCCCGGACGCTATCGTAGAACGCGATGACCCGATGCGGCGCAAAGAGGGATTGGCGCCCGCCGATGGTGTGGTGTGGGGCGCTCTCCCCGATCACCCCCTCATCATCACCGAAAACGAGCATCAATTTTATGTCGACCTACAGGCGGGACAAAAAACAGGATTCTATCTCGACCAGGCTGAAAACCGGGCAGCGTTAGCGCCCTATTGCGCAGGTGCAGAGGTGCTCAACGCTTTTTGTTACACCGGCGCTTTTTCCGTGTACGCTCTCGCTGCCGGCGCCGGCCATGTCACCAATATCGACAGTAGTGAACATGCCTTGAATCTGGCTGCTCGAAATATGGAACTAAATGGATTTCAATCACAGCAATGGACACCCGTCCAGGCCGATGTCTTCAAACAGTTGCGGCTATGGCGGGACGAGGGTAGATTATTCGATCTAATCATCCTGGACCCACCCAAATTCGCTAACAATCGCCGCCAGATCGATCGTGCTGCGCGCGGCTACAAAGATATCAATTGGCTGGCCATGCGCCTATTGCGGCCCGGCGGCCTGCTGGCAACCTTCTCCTGTTCCGGCCTGATCAGTCGAGATCTGTTCCAAAAAATCGTCTTTGGCGCGGCCTTGGATGCGGGTCGTGACGTACGCATTCTCCGCCACTTCTCGCAAGCAGCGGACCATCCCGTCTTGTTGACCTTTCCTGAAGGGGCTTACCTGAAGGGGCTTTTGTGTCACGTAAACTAATTCGACCGCTGTTGGCCTTGGGTGTGGGCCTGTTTGGAATGGCGGCAGCGGGGCCGGTGTACAACACCTTTGTGCCCATTCTCCTCCACGATTTTGGCCTAAGCGCCACCCTTGTGGGATTCATCATGACCTGGGACAACTGGCTGAACATCTTTATCTCCCCCTGGGTGGGTTATCAATCCGACCATCGCTGGACACGTTGGGGCCGGCGCAAACCCTGGATAGCCATTGGCATTACCCTGGCCGCATTCTTTATACTTATCCCGCTGATGCCGGCCCTGGCAGGGATGCTGGCCATGTTGTTGCTGGCCAGTCTCGGTTTATCTATCGCCCGCTCACCAGGTCTAGCACTTTTGGGCGACCTCTTCCCACCCAAGCAACGCAGCGCAGCCAGTGGCGTTATCAATGTCTTCGGAGGGTTGGGCGCTGTTACAGCCCTTGTCGCCAGCAGCTATCTGCTGCCACTTCATCCCGCCGCACCTTTCATCTTCGCCGGAGTCCTCCTGCTCGTGGGTGGTCTCGCACTGATACTGATCATCAAGGAGCCCAAGCAAGCCACTGATGCACCGTTGCCGGCGACGGCTGGCTTCTGGCAAGAAACCCGGTCTCTTTTGCAACCACAGACGCGTGGTTTACTCTTGTTGTTGATTGCCATCTTTCTAGGCTTTTGCGGTTTCAACGTCGCCGAGACCTGGCTTAGCACGTATGCACACCTGCGGTTAGGTATTGCCGAAGCGCGCCTGCCCCTGCTTATGGCGGTCTTTGCTGCAGCCTTGCTGGTGGCTGCCATCCCCAGTGGGCTCTTTGCAGCCCGCGTGGGTCGCAAACGCCTGGTGCTCGCCGGTATGATAGCACTGACCACACTCTTTACACTGGCGCCCATAGTCGATTCTGTGGACATGCTCTATCTCTTGCTGATCGCCGCAGGCCTGGCTTGGGCGCCGGTTCTGGTCAATACCTTACCTCTCATGTACGACGTGGGCGATGGCGTGCAGTTCGGGGCGATGACCGGTTTTTACTACGTGTCTCTATCCCTGGCCGCTATATTGGGGCCACAATTTGTGGGCGTCGCCCTTGACGCTTCCGGGCAAGATTATCGCCTGATCTGGATCTTTGCGGCGTTGTTCATGGGGCTTGGGACGTTACTCTTGACACGGGTGCAAAGAGAAGTATCCTGACATTAGGTGGAAAATCACCCGCCAGGTAAAAGCAAGGCCACGCCAGCAATAGCAACGAGTGTACCGGCAATGGCGCGTCTTCCGACCTGCTCATGGAAGATAATGCGTCGGATTCCCAATCTCTTGAGATCGGGTAATCGCTTACGGTTGCAGGCGTAACGTTCTTTCACAGCTCGCATCTAAGCAAGATAGACAATGCGTTTCTGTCTGGCTATAGAATACTGTCGGAGTACGGCCACAAATTACAGGGCGCTCTCAGGCGCTCGTTTTGATCGATTTCTCATATTGGAGTCAGAATGTTTTTCAAACATGTTTATGAACCAGGACTGGCACAAGCCAGTTACATACTCGGCTGTCAGGCGACGGCTGAGGCCATCGTCATCGACCCCCGTCGTGATATCGATGTTTATCTGGAGATCGCCGAAACAGAGGGCCTGACCATCCGATCTGTGGCCGAGACACATATCCATGCCGACTTCCTCAGCGGCTCTCGCGAGCTGGCGGCAGCGACGGGCGCCGAGATGCTGCTTTCAGATGAAGGCGGCCCAGACTGGCAGTATCGATTCGCACATATAGGATTGCACGACCGCGATGAGTTTTGGGTCGGCAATCTCAAATTCGAAGTCTTGCATACGCCCGGCCACACGCCTGAACATATCAGTTTCCTGCTCTCAGATACAGCGGCGGGAGAGTATCCTGTAATGCTCTTCAGCGGAGATTTCGTCTTTGTAGGTGATATCGGTAGGCCCGACCTGCTGGAGAAAGCGGCCGGCCTGCTAAACACCAAAGAACCGGGCGCGCGCCAGATGTTCCAATCGCTCAAACGCTTCACAGTCCTGCCCGATTATGTGCAGGTCTGGCCCGGCCATGGCGCCGGTTCTGCTTGCGGCAAAGCTCTGGGCGCCGTACCCAGCAGCACGGTCGGCTACGAACGTTTGCTCAACTGGGCATTGCAGATCGAGGATGAGGCCCTGTTTGTGCAGGAGTTACTGACAGGACAACCTGAACCCCCCACCTATTTTGCTATGATGAAAAAGTTGAATAAGGAGGGGCCTGAAATAGTGGGTGGCATCCCCTACCCTGCCCGCCTGTCGCTCACCCGTTTCCAGAAGTTGCTACAAGATGGCGTGAGATTGGTTGACACTCGTGATAAGTTTGCATTTGCCGGCGGCCACATCCCCGGCAGCCTCAATATCCAAGACAATGGCGATTTCAGCACCTGGGCGGGGTGGATGCTCGACTACAAGGAACCGTTTATGCTTGTCGCAGGAGAAGGGCGCATCGAGGATCTCACCAAGGCCTTGATTCGCATCGGCTTGGATAACGTAATCGGCTACATTCCTGACCTCAACAACTGGTCGATGGCCGGGCACGAACTGGAGATACTGGAACAGCTTTCGGCTCATGAGTTATTCGAACGCCTGGCCCAGGCTGAAGTTTATATTGTCGATGTCCGCAATCAAAGCGAATATGATGAATCTCATATCCCAGGCGCCATCAAGATTCAGGCTGGCCAACTTCCGGATCATATCGCCGATCTGCCCATTGGCAAACCTGTGGTCGTTCATTGCCTGTCGGGTGATCGCTCGAGTGTAGCCGCCAGTTATCTGCAGAGCCAGGGTCATAAGCATGTCATCAATCTCACCGGGGGGATACGCTGCTGGTGGGAGGCCGACTATCCGCTGGAACGAGCAGAGAAGCGTGAGCAGGTAATCGCCTGAGGTCAATTACATTCAACGTTTTCGGAGATTTTCAAGCCCGAAGTGGCATCTCTTATTAACTGCAAGTACCATGGGCTTACGATCTCCTAAACGCAAAACGAACTCCAACAGTAAGGACCTAGCGATTGTTCTCAGACTGCGATGAGAAAATGAGGCCCCATTGGGGCAGGTAGCAAGTAGCAGGTCGCAGGTGCGAGTGCGGTTGCAGACACGGTTGAACTTGCCACTTGCAAGCCTACCACTTGCCACAAACACCGACAAAAAGTTGTCGATAATT
>JAAENG010000194.1 GCA_024224665.1 Chloroflexota bacterium
CAACTCGGCTCTCATTGGCGGTGGCATGTACAACGGCGGCGGTTCTCCCACACTCTCCAACGTCACCTTTGCCGCTAACTCAGCTGACGGGGAAGGTGGTGGCATGTACAACGGCGGCGGTTCTCCCACACTCTCCAACGTCACCTTTGCCGCTAACTCAGCTGACGGGGAAGGTGGTGGCATGTACAACAGCGGCGGTTCTCCCACACTCTCCAACGTTACCTTCACTGCCAATTCGGCAGGCGATGAGGGTGGGGGCATGCACAACGGCGGCAGTTCCCCCACTCTCACCAACGTTACCTTCGCCGCCAACTCAGCAGACGAGGAAGGCGGTGGCATGTACAACTGGGACAGTTCGCCCACTCTCACCAACGTTACCTTCGCCGCCAACTCAGCAGACGAGGAAGGCGGTGGCATGTACAACTGGGACAGTTCGCCCACTCTCACCAACGTTACCCTCGCCGCCAACTCGGCAAGACACGAGGGCAGTGACCTGTATATCTACGAAGGCGCTATCTCTGTACGCAACAGCGTTTTCTGGGAATCTGTTGGATCAGTCGTCTATGGCAACCCAAACAGTCAGGCTACTATTTCCGACAGTCTCGTGAAAGGTGGTTGCCCGCATCGTGTCACTTGCGTAGGACAATTGCTCGATGTTGATCCTCGCTTTATGCGCCTACCTGACCCCGGTGATGGGGATTGGCGTACTTTGGAAGACAATGACTATGGCGACCTACGTCTGCAAGCGGGTTCCCCTGCCATTGATGCTGGTAACAATGCCTGGTTACCCTCCGACGTCACGACCGATGTCAGCGGTAATCCTCGCATCGTTGGCGGTGTCGTCGATATGGGCGCACACGAAGCCTTTGGCCTCAAGGTCGGTAAAGCTGTCGCGCCTACCACTATAAAGCCTGGCGCCGAAGTTTCCTATACCCTGCATGTCCATAATTATCAGGATTTTGATAGTGTGACCGGCGTTCAACTCACAGATGTGATACCACTCGAGGTCGCTATCACCACAGTCAAATCAGAGGGAACTGCACTGACTCAGATCGGGGTCGCACCGCACTATGTTTGGGAAATCGAAGAACTCATTCCGCAGGGATACAGCGTCATAACTCTCAGTGGTCAGGTCAAACCTGGGGTAGATCCCCCCATCAGCTTCACGAATTCGGCCTCTGTCACAGCTGCATCAGGTGATCCGGTGTTGGACGATAACAGCGTGAGTGTACAGAGTGTGGTTAGGGATACGATTTACGTGGATGCCGGCAAAACGGGTGGCGCCAACAGTGGCGTCTCTTGGACCGACGCCTTCATCAGTTTGCAGTCCGCCCTGGATGTAGCGCAGGCTGGAGATCAGATCTGGGTGGCACAAGGCGTGTATGTGCCCAGCAAGCGAGTAGACGAGGATGATCCACGAAGTGCCACCTTCAACCTCGTCAATGGTGTCGCTCTCTATGGTGGTTTTGCCGGCACTCCTGGCCAAGAAGGTGAGATTTCTGTCCGTGACTGGCAAATCTACCCCACTGTGCTCAGTGGCGATATCGACGGCAACGACTTGGTCGATGCGCGAGGAGTACTCACCACCACAGAGCATATCGTAGACGAAAACGCTTACCATGTGCTTATGGCTGAGGGTGTTGACGAAAGGACCCTGCTACAAGGTTTCATTGTCACCGCAGGGCAGGCAGCAGATGGGCCATACGAAGAAACAAGCGGCGGTGGCATGTATAACAGCTTTGCTGATCCCACCCTTAGCGATCTTACTTTCTCTGCAAACTCGGCACATGTTGGTGGTGGCATGTTCAACGACCATAGCTCACCTAGTCTCACCAACGTCACCTTTACCGCCACCTCGGCAGGAGAAGCTGGCGGCATGTTTAACGACGCAAGCTCACCTAGTCTCACCAATGTCACCTTCACTGCCAATTCGGTAACACGGTATGGTGGCGGCATGTCTAATTACGAGGGGAGCTCTCCCAACCTATCGAATGTCTCTTTCTCTGAAAACTCTGCGGAGTATGGCGGCGGTATGTTCAGCTACAGCAGGACTTCTCCTACCCTCACCAATGTTACGTTTACCGCCAATTCGGCAAAAGAAGATGGCGGCGGCATGTCCAACGTGCTTAATTCCCCTACTCTCACCAACGTCACATTTACTGCCAATTCGGCAACAGAAGTTGGTGGCGGCATGAATAATTACATGAGTACTCTAGCCCTTACAAACGTCTCCTTTATTGCTAACTCGGCCTCCAATGGTGGCGGCATGTACAACAGCGGAAGTAATTCTGCCCTCACCAACGTCACCTTTGCCGCCAACTCTGCAGGTAACGAAGGCGGTGGCATGTTGAATGTAGAAGGTTCCTCTGCCCTCACCAACGTTACCTTTGCTGCCAATTCGGCAGGCGATGAAGGTGGCGGCATGTGGAACAGTGAAGGTTTCTCTGCCCTCACCAACGTCACCTTTGTTGCCAACTCGGCAAACAGTGAGGGCAAGGCGATGTATAATTCCGACATCGTTCCATTGATACGTAACAGCATCTTCTGGGGGCATGATGACTTAGCTATCTACGGAGAGAATACAATCTTATACGATAGTCTTATGCAAGGTGGTTGCCCCGAGAGCGCCACGTGCAGTGGGCGCTTTCTAGACGATGATCCACACTTCATTCGTTTGCCCAACCCCGGCGACGGAGACTGGACAACCCTCGAAGACAACGACTACGGCGACCTCCGCCTGCAAGCTGATTCCCCTGCTATTGACGCCGGCAATAACTCATGGCTGCCATCTGATTCTTCAGACCTCGACGGTGATGGCGACACCACAGAACCTATCCCCTACGACCTGCAGGGCTTTCCCCGTATTGTAGGCGATGCCGTCGATTTGGGCGCCTATGAATATATAGAACTGAGCAAAGCACTCTGGTTGCCGTCGATAATGCGGTAAAATGACACGATATCATCTTTCACATCACTAGCCGGCACTGCCAGAACGCAACATCCTATCCCTTTCTGCATATGCTTTTCTCTTTCATCTGCCACTGATGTGCAGTTCGTCTACCCTACCATCTGGATTTCACTCAACCATCCCCGTCAAGAGACCGCTACCCGACCACTACAGCCGGGCGTAGATAATATGGTAGGTAGACTGATGGCTGCACCCGGCTGTTTTAAGTACTGCACGCAGGTTTAACTGCGTGACCATTATAGCCGCGCAGTACTACACCCACTCACGGAGCCGAATCATGTCCGCAAAACTCAGAACCCCTGACACCCATCGATTTACCCATTGGCTTGCGAACATAGTTGCGTTCATGGCGCTGGTACTGTTCCCGACCTTTTTGCTTCCCTCAGATGTCAGTGCTCAGACCGCTATTCTTGCAACCCCAGACCAGAGCACGATTCTACTACGTCGATTCCGCAAAAACCGCAGGGGCTAACGACGGCTCTTCCTGGACCGATGCCTTTACCAGCCTGCAAGCGGCTCTTGATGTAGCCTAGGCCGGCGACAAGATCTGGGTGGCTCAGGGCGTGTACACACCCGGCCAACGCACAGAGGAGGAGGACCCCCGCAGCGCCACATTCAATCTCGTTGATGGTGTCGCTATATACGGCGGTTTCGCCGGTACACCTGGCCAGGAAGGGGATCTCTCTCTACGTGATTGGCAGGCCTATGCCACCATACTCAACGGCGATATCGACGGCAATGACCTGGTGGATGAGCGCGGGGTGCTCACCACCACAGCCAATCTCGTGGGTGAAAACGCCTATCATGTGCTCCTGGCAGAAGGTGTTGGAAAAACGACGATATTGGATGGCTTCTTCATCACTGCCGGGGCGGCAACGGGTGAATCATGGGAACAAAAACAAGTATTCGGCGTCGGTATGTACAACAGCGGAAGTCCAACCCTCACAAACATCACATTCACGGCTAATTCGGCAAGCGATGACGGCGGCGGCATGTACAACCGCAATAGCAACCCAACCCTCAGCAACGTCACCTTCACGGCTAATTCGGCAAGCTCTG
>JAAENG010000195.1 GCA_024224665.1 Chloroflexota bacterium
ACGATGGGCGACTACGCCGGGGCGCGGCCCTACTACGAGCGGGCGCTGGGTATCCGCGAGAAGGTGCTGGGGCCGGAGCACCCGGACACGGCAAGCAGCCTCAACAACCTGGGCGCTCTGTTGCGAGCGATGGGCGACTACGCCGGGGCGCGGCCCTACTACGAGCGGGCGCTAAAGATCAACGAGAAGGTGCTGGGGCCGGAGCACCCCAACGTGGCTTACAGCCTGAACAACCTGGGAATGTTGCTCAAGGCGGAAGGCAACCCTGACGAGGCGCGGCCCTACCTGAAGCGGGCGCTGGCGATTTTCGAGGCCCGGCTTGGCCCGAACCATCCGAATACCAAGATTGTGCGGGGAAACCTGGATCGGGCGCGGGCGCATTGAGACATCAGACCGGCCAGGTTTCGTGAAGCACCGGCGAAGTAAAAACAAAGCAAGCTTATGCGACAGGCGATACGGCTAACAGGATATACTCAATTATCTGACCAGAGAGAAGTGACCCGATGCCCCCATCAGAAGAATTTGACCAACTGAAGCTCAAATTCGTGGACTATATCCAGCACGACTACGAAGTTATCCGGCCCATCGTGTTGTTTTCCGAACGGGTGGCTGAACGGAGTCGCCAGACGGGTATCGAGCGAACCCGCGTCGGGGAGAAAGCTCGCCGCTTTGTTCAACAGGGTATGCCGGGCTTGATCGACCAGCGGGCCGGCAAAGCCGGCCGGAAAGAGCATCAATATCCTGAAGCTGTAGCAGTTCACATCCTTTATCTAAAGCAACTCTATCCACCGCTACATTATCGAGAGATTGTGCGGATCGTTGAACGCAAGTTTGGCTACAAAACTAATCACGTCACGGTCAAAAGTTTCCTCGAACGCCATCCCATTCCAGTTCAGCTTGAATTTGATTTCACAGCCTTCCACGACTTTGAGGATGCCTATCAAGCGCGTTGGACTGTCGTTCAGATGTGGTCTCAGGGTTGGAACAAGAAGAGCCTGGCCGGTTGTCTCAAATTGTCTCGCACACACGTTCACCAGATTATCGAAGCCTTCGAGCGCGATGGCTTCGCTGGTTTGGAGGACGAACGCACCCGGCCTCCAAACCATCCAGCCAACCAAATGAGCCTACCCTTTCTCATTGGACTTTTGACATCGTGAACCTAACTCAGCGCGAGTTGAGCCAGAAAAGCACATTACCAGTCACATAATCGAGCCATTGTCAGGGGCTACTGGCCTTCTTTTGGCCCTTGACGACTACTTTTCGACGTGGACGAGGGGGTAGTCTCGTACCTTTGCTTCGTCCAGGTGAATTACCCCGTCGTTTGGGCGGTTGGGCAGGTGTCCCAATCTGGCAAATAATTCGTCCGAAGTCGCGCTGAACCAGGGTGGGCGACATCCGTCGAGCCTGCATCGTTGGCAGGTTGCGCTCCCAAGGACGCGGGAAACTGCGGGCAAGGTGTCGTGCCAGCCACAACTGGGCATAGGCCAGGTGTGTCAGTTGCCACCACGTTTCCTCGCGTTTGTCGTCAGGTGTTTGGAAACTGGCGAGCAAGAGCTTCTGTTTGCCAAAGCGAAAAAAGTGCTCCATATCAAAGCGTTGAGCATAGGCGTGATAGATATTCAATAAGCTCAACTGCTGACGTTGCTTGCCAATGACGATCAGCCACAGCGGATGCTGAAAGGCTGGCTGGCCCTGCTCATCGTAGAGTACGATGCGCACCAGGGTGAAAGGATGGCGATGCATAGGTATCCGCTCTGGTTTGTGCTTGCCACGCATCAGCATATTGTACCAGGCCTGTATCTCGACGCGGTAGGTCTTTCCACGACGGCTGACAAAGGTGGTCGTGGCTTGCTCATCCACTTCGTGCCAGGTCGTGGGCTTCTTGAGGGAGAAAGATGCCCCATACCACTTGGGGTGCCCTTTCTGTTTCTTTGGGCCTACAAACTGGCGATAGAAGGTTCGATTACCGCGTGCTCGCGCCACGGTCACCAAGTTCGGGTGGTGTCGGTTGGCATGCAAGTAGGCCGGCTTGCTGTAGCCTGTATCGCCCACTTCAACGCATAGTTCTTGATGGAAGGGCAGCCCAGCGTCCTGCAACAAGGCATCCAACTGCTTGGCGCCCACCAACTCCTTGTCCTCCGCTGTCCTTACGCGCTTGGTACGCAGTGGCACCACCCAACTGCTGCTCACGCCCTCCTCCACTTCGGGCAGCAAGGCCACCGAACTATACTGATGTCCCACGGTCACTGGTTTGTTCCCTCTCACTGGAGTGGGTTGATAGACCATACCCCGATCAGCTAACGTGGGTGCATAGGGCCGGGCTTGCGGGGTCACATCCACCCCTAACAACCAGAATGGTCGCTGCTGCGGACGTGACAGATAGGGGCCCAGCAACCGCGCCAATTGCTCTTCCTGCCACTGACACCCGTCAATGGCCTTGTACAAGGCGGTATAGGTGCGTCGAAAGCAAGGAGTCAGTGTATACTCGACCACAGACCGGGCTGTGGTATTGCTGCATATCGCATCTACCAGTTCCATCAGGGCATCGGCTCGATTGTTAAAGTTGTGGTATAATCTATACCGGAATTGTGTCAATTGTTGAATGTATGATTGAGTAGTCATACACCATTTTTGGCACAATTCCTCTCATTTGTCAAAAGTCCAATCCTAACAAACCGGCCAGGTAATCTTCATCATCTACTATGAAACCCTCCTCTGTGGGTTTCATACCGGGCGTATGGCGCGGAGAAAGAAGTGGAGGGGCACCCCCCACACCCCCCGCGCCATAGGCGGCTCGTTCCCAAATTCCAGTTTGGGAACGCAATTGCCAAACCAACTCTATTTTCTTCGGGGCGGCAAACCTTCAGCATTAAAGCCTGCACCAAAGTCCGCCCCTCTACTATTGCCAAATAGCGGGACGCCCAGGCCGGCGACT
>JAAENG010000196.1 GCA_024224665.1 Chloroflexota bacterium
CGGCCACGCCAAAAAGTGGTCGTCAAAAGCCGGCAAAGCGCCCAAGTGGCCTGATTTCGGCTCGATTATCCAATTGTAAAGGTTCGATTTCAACTCGACTCACGTCGAGCTGGGTTAAGCTTTGTCAAAAGTCCAATCCCATAGAATGCCCTGCCAACACAAACGCAGATAAATCCATCGCTCTGGCCCAATCCATCACAAATTCACTGTAGTCGCCGATCGTCTTCCGACCTGGCCCTGCCGAACGGCCGTGACCGGGCAAATCGATGGCATAAACGTCGTGATTCGGCAGGCGCCTCAACCCTGGAGGCCAATTGAATGATACACCTCCGGCGCCATGCACCAGCACCAGAGGGATTCGCTGATTCGCAAGGTCGTCCCGGTGCTCGCTGTAATAAACTCGCTGACTCTGTACCGTTATATAGGGCATGTCATGTAGTTTAGCAGAGGATAAAGGGACAATGAAAGCCAGACAACATGAGTGTTGCATCCCAGGTTGTGTACGCGAAAGCAGGCGCTCGCTAGTTGTCGAACGCCTGCCTGTGTCCTACCAATCTTCATATTACGCCAGTACCAGTTCATGTCCCAACATTTCAGCTTTGACCACTTCGTAGGGGGTGTCTTCGAGTTCCAAAAGGAACTTTTCGGCTTCCATCGCAGCCATGGTGCCTTGTCCTACGCTTGAAGCCACCTGGCGAAAACGACTGTCCTGAATCTCTCCCGCAGCGAAAACGCCTGGAATGCTGGTGTGCATGTTTTTATCGGTCACGATATAACCATCTTCCATTTCCAATTGGCCGTCGAATATCCAACCGTTTGGGACATGGCCGATAAAAATGAAGGCACCGTCGGTATCGAATTCGCTGGTCTCGCCTGTTTTGACATTTTCCAACGTCACAGAACCTACCGCGCCGGTTTCGCCTTCATTGATACTGCTGATGACGGTATCCCAGATGAAGTCTATTTTTTCGTTTTCGAAGGCGCGTTTCTGCAAAATCTTGCTGCCGCGCAGTTCATCACGGCGGTGGATTATGGTCACTTTTGCGGCAAAACGAGTGAGGAAAATTCCTTCTTCCAGGGCGCTATCGCCACCACCGACGACGACCACTTCCTTTTCTCGGAAGAAGAATCCATCGCAGGTACCACAATAGCTTACACCACGACCTGTTAGTTCCTCTTCGCCGGGAATACCCAGCTTACGGGGTGCGGCGCCTGTAGAGACGATGACGCTCTTTGTCTTATAGGCGGCGCCGCGCTGAGTGCGAACCGTGAAGGGGTGTTGGGTGAGATCAACCTCATTTACATAGTCGTATTCGATGCGAGTTCCGAATCGCTCTGCCTGTTGTTGAAACCGCTCCACCAGCTCGGGTCCTGGCAGACCCTCTGGAAAACCAGGATAATTCTCGATTTCGTACGTGAGTGCTACCTGACCCCCGATCTCATTGCCCGTCAGCAACAGAGGATTGAGTTGGGCGCGTGATGTATAAAGTCCGGCTGTAAAGCCGGAAGGACCACTACCGATGATGATGACGTTTTCAACTGACATAGTTTATATTCTCCACGATTTGCGTGATAGGTTTACGATTTGATGGCGACTCTTTGACGCGGTTAAGTAACAAATAGTTACCTCCCTCAAGTTACTTCCGATTGGATATCGGCGCGGGGTGCGGCATGGTCGAACTCGCCCATGGCCGCTGCTGAGAGAATTAGGAGGGCGATGGCAGCCGTTTCTGTACGCAATGTCCGGGCTCCCAAGCTGACAGGGTGGGCGCCAGCATTACGAGCCATATCGACTTCGTGAGGGTCGAAACCACCTTCTGGGCCAACGAACAAAGTCAGGGGCCAGGACGCGTTCTGTAAGGCTTCACGAACGGGCTTCAGGGCTGTTACAGTGGGGATCAAACTGAGTCCCTTCTTTTCGGCAAGGGCCTGTTCAAATGTTATGGGTTCAGCCAGTACCGGCAGGCGACCACGTCCGCATTGTTCGGCAGCCTCTTGGATGATACGCCGCCAACGAATCCATTTTGATGCGCCCGGCTGGCGGCGCAGGGTACGTGTCGTCAACATAGGTTGAAATAGGGTAACACCTAGTTCCACTCCTTTCTGCAGGATCCATTCGAATCGTTCTCCACGAGTGAGGGCCTGACAAAGTCTTAATTCACCCCCTGGTTCACCACCCGCACGCGAACTGCTTAAAATCCGGCCTTGTGCTTCAGTCCTTCCTAGATACTGCAGTTGCACATGATAACAAACCCCTTCTCCGTCGAGAACGAGCACTTCGTCCCCCTTACCCATCCGTAGTACTGACCGAAATTGACGCGCCTGTTCAGGCGTAAAATGTACGCGGTCAGAATCTATTAGTTCAGGTGACGTGAAGAAGCGATGCATGGCGATAAAGGTGATCGACTTAAGGCAATGGAATTGCCTGGCTCAAAATACGAAGCGCCCTCGGGCGCTGTGTCTAGACCCTGAGAGGGTCTTTGTGCTTTCAGCCCGATACTTCCAGTATCTGATCGAAATTGGCAACTTTCTGCTAACGATGCACTAGCTATTGCAAACGTTTGGGTGATGGGTGCGCCAGAACCGATAATAATGACAGGATGAGCCAACCGCAGATCTATGCGCGATGAACTGCCAAAGCCACCCAATCTCCGTCGCGTACAGAATCCAGGAGGCTGAGCCCCGAGGCGGCCAGTGCAAGCTCGACAACATGGCGGCGGGACTCGATGATTCCAGATAACAACAGGATACCATGGCATGTCAATCGATCCGCCAGATTCTGATGAAGAAGCAAATTCGCGATCACGTCGGCAAGGATATTGGCGCATACAAGCTCGTAGGCACCAGATATGGGAACCGAATCTCGTACGATCTGGACACCTTTCTCAACTTCATTGAGTTTGATGTTGTCCTCTGCCGTAGCCACTGCTTCAGGATCGATGTCGGTAGCAAGGACGTGAGATGCACCCAATTTCATGGCGGCCACTGCCAGAATACCAGATCCGGTACCCACATCCAACATCGAATCACCGGGCGAGAGATGGCGTTCCAGTAGTTGTAAAATCAGTTGTGTCGAAGGATGCGTACCGGTACCAAAGGCCATACCAGGATCCAACCAGACCACGTGATCCCCTGTTACTATTGTAGGAGTCTCCCAGGTGGGTGAGATGATCAGATGCTCTCCGATACGTAACGGGCGGTAGTGTTCTTTCCAGACGTCTGCCCATTCGTCGGCCTGCCAACGCCGAAGCTGGAGTTCGCCAACTATTTCTGAACTGGGCAACGCTTGCAAGCGCCGATTGAGGGCGGCAATCCCTGTTGCCTGGCCCTGCTCTTCTCTTAGATAGACTCGCACCTTGATATGAGCATGATCGGTTTCACCGTAGGGGCCAAATCCACTGAGTTCGATGGCAGCATCTCCCTGCGCAAAGGTCTCCAGTTCGGCCATAGAAGAGCTGACGGCTTCGTGTCCTGACTCTGTCGTGAATATGGGCAGAGCCAACTCAAGCAGGCGCGACATGCTCGTTTATCAGCAACGCTACAAGCCAAAAGCTTCTTTCATGCGGTCGAAAAAGCCGGGACCCTCTTTGTCGATGCTTTCTGGGCCAAGCAATTCTGACAATTGTTCAAACAGAACGTTTTGTTCTTCGGAGAGCTGGGTGGGGATACGAACATTGACAGTGATCAGCATATCGCCCCGGCCACTCTTGCGTAGATGCGGCACGCCCAATCCTCGTAAGCGCAAACCCTTACCCGGTTGCGTTCCTGGCGCGATTTTCACCATCCTGGGACCGTCCAGGGTAGGAGCTTCTACCTCTGCCCCCAAGACCGCCTGAGCCACATTGATCGGTAACTCCAGCAGGATATCATCCTCGCTCCGCAAGAAGATCTTATGGGGTTTGACGCTGATAAACACATAAAGATTGCCCGGTTCACCACCACGCATACCGGGCTCACCCTCGTTCGGCAGGCGAATTCTGGTTCCATCATCGACCCCCGGGGGAATCTTGACCCTGAGGCGCCGCGTATTCTCGACCACCCGTTCTCCGTGACATTGCTGACAGGGCGTTGTCACAACTTCGCCTTCGCCTCGGCAGCGGGGGCAGGTCGTCACATTGACAAAAGAGCCCAGGATCGTCTGCTGGCGCTGCCGCACTTCACCTGACCCATTACAAGTTGGACAACGCATCGGTGTCGTGCCAGGCTCAGCTCCCACCCCTTCGCAACGGGGACAGGTTTCGTGACGCGTGACTTTGATCTCTTTCTCGGCGCCGAGCACCGCTTCTTCAAACTCGACAGCGAGATTGTAACGCAGATCTGACCCGCGCACAGGTCCTCGCTGCGCTCCACGCCGAAAACCAAAACCTCCGCCGAAAAACTCTTCGAAAATATCTGCGAAATCAGAGAACCCAGCACCTGGCGCTCCACCAGCAGCGCCCTGTACGCCAGCATGGCCGAATCGGTCATAGGCCCCACGTTTTTCGGGATTGCTCAGGATCTCATATGCCTCATTAATCTCTTTAATTCTATGGTCGGCATCATCTCCTTTATAGATATCTGGATGATACTGCTTGACCATCCGTCGATAGGCACGCTTCACATCTTCGGCAGAAGCATTTCGATCAACGCTCAGGATCTCATAATAATCTCGTTTGTTACTCATACGGCTCGCTATAGGTGATTACCCTTTGAAGGCTACAGACATTGTCAACGCCTATTCGGGGCTTGATTTCGTTTAGATAGGGATCATCGCTCATCTTCGATCGGCTCACCTGACTCCCAGCTGATAATCCATATGCAGAGCCCGGCAAGAACGACGGTAGCCAGGGATAGAACCAGCCACTGTGTGCCGCTGAATCCGACATGTCTGGCCGAGAAATACAAAATAACCAACATACCGATCGCCAAAATGGCAAATGAACTCAGATTCGGGTGTTCGTCCCACAGTTTTCTAATCATGTTCATAAGAATGTACGGAAGCTTAAGGTTGCAGAGGATACCTCAATCACACCTGAGTCGCCAAACCCAGACGTTGACAGGCCTGATCAATTTGCGCCTGGAGGGCTTCTAGACTGCCGCTATTATCGATCACGACATCTGCCTGACTGACTTTGAAGGACTGTGGGCTCTGTGAATGCATTCTCGCCTCGGCGGCCTGTCTGCTCATGTTTCGGGTTGTCATCAAGCGCTCGATCTGTTGTTCGAGCGGAGTCGTAACGACCCAGACCTGATCACATAGTGCCGATGACATACCGGCCTCCAACAGTTTGATCGCTTCAATCACAATGATGGCCTCTTCAGCCTCCTCCGCTTCGATACCGATCTGTTCGTAAATTGCCGGATGCATGATCTGTTCCAGCAAGGACAATTTGTCATGATCATCGAACACGATGCGGCCCAGAGTGGGTCTATCGATAGCACCACTGCTGTCTAGGATATCAGAACCAAAGGCCTGGACAATCGCATCATAGGCACGACCACCTTGCACCATCACTTGATGCGCTACTTTATCCGCATCGATGGTACGGGCTCCCTTCGCACGCATCATCTCCAGGATGGCGCTTTTTCCTGTCCCGATATTTCCGGTAAGACCGATGATGGTGGACGCATTTGACATGATGGTGGGGATTTCCTGATTTGAGATTGGTCAAGCCAGACATCATTATGCCATAGCCGCCCAATGTTCGATGAGTGCCTCCAGGTCTTGTTCGACTTGAGCATAACGATCTCCCAATCGTTGAACCTCCGCCAATTGTTGACGTTGGCTGGCGCCTTCAAGAGCTTGTCCGATCTCGGCCAACTCAAGTTCCAGAGCATGGATTTTCATTTCCATTGCTTCCGCTTCAGCCTGACGTTTTTCCACTTCTCGCCGGTCCCGGCGTTTGGTTCGCGAATGTTCGCGATGCTGCTGGGCGTCTGAGCGTGGCAGTTGCTCGACAACAACCTCGCCCTTTGCCTCACGGCGTGCTGCCAGATATGCGCTGTAGTTGCCTTCATAATCCTGCAGATGGTCATTTTCTATATCCCAGACCTGGGTGGCAATGGCATCGATAAGGTAACGATCGTGTGATACCAGCAAAACGGTGCCGTTGAATTCGCCAAGCATGAATTCCAAGACTTCTTGGGATTCGATATCGAGATGATTGGTTGGCTCATCCAGTATCAGGAAATTGGCATTTTCACGGCCGAGTCGTGCCAAAGCCAAGCGACTGCGCTGGCCACCGCTGAGGGTTCTTGTAGTTTTGAATACGTCGTCACCAGAGAAAAGAAATCGGGCGAGTATGTGCCGGGCTTCTGAGACAGAAAGCCGGGGATCAGCCTCTAGTAAGGTGTCGAGCACTGTAGCCTTTGGATCTAAAGCAGCCTGCACCTGAGCCAGATACCCCAAACGGAGACTGGCGCCCAAACGCAGTTCTCCCTCCATCGGGGGAATCGAACCCAACAGGGTCTTGACAAAGGTTGTCTTCCCAGAGCCATTGGCGCCTATAATCCCCACGCGCTCGCCACGCTTGAGCACGACATCCTCTGACCTGAACAACATGGTATCTTGTTCGGAGACGGGTGCCTTTGCCTTGTAAACATAACCGCCGGAGCGTTCTTCGCCGGCTACCTCGACAGGGTGGGCATAATACCCAACCGCGAGATCTTTCGAGGCCAGAACCAACGTGCCGCTGCGTAAGCGATTTTGCATGGTCAACTGCATGCGTTGGCGATGCCGCGGCGATGAAATGCCATTCTGTTTGAGCATTCTCTGTAAGCGCGTGCGCCGACCCTGGGCCTGTCGTGTATTCTGCCCGGCAATGTTACGGCTAATGTAGTCCTGCTCTTTGCTGATAAAAGCCTGTTGTGCTTCGTACTCTTTGCGTAGTCGTTCTAACCGGCCCGCGCGTTGGATCACATAATGGCTGTAATTTCCACGGTAATGGGTCAATTCACCCCACGCCATCTCCCAGATTTTTGTGGCGACTCTGTCCAAAAAATACCTGTCGTGGGCAACGATAACCATGGCGCCTTGCCAACCGAGCAATGTGCTCTCAAGCCATTCTACTGCACGCAGATCTAAATGATTGGTCGGCTCGTCCAAGAGTAACAGATCAGGTCTTTGCAACAGCAGACGAGCCAATAGCGCACGCGTACGTTGTCCACCACTTAGATGCACCAACGGCATCTCGAACTGGCCTGATCTGAATCCCAGACCTGTCAGCGTCTGGCGAATACGCAAAGGATAATCATAACCTCCTTTCACTTCAAACGCGTGCTGACGTCTGGCATAGGTCTCTAACACATCTTTGCCCGCCGATGGATTCGACATCTTGAGTTCAAGGCCTTGCAGAGCGGCCTCTTCCGCTCGCAGATCGTCGAAGATCTCGAGCATATCCTCCCACAATGTTTTTTCACCAGGAGGTGGTGGATCCTGGGGCAGATAGCCGATCTTCAATCCCTTCCGTTTGAATACCGCACCCCCTGTGGCTTGCAGGTCTCCAGAGATGATGCGCAACAGGGTGGTTTTGCCTTCGCCATTGGGCCCCACCAGGCCGATACGGTCACCCTCTGCGGCAGCACAAGTCACCCCGTCGAAGACATCGAGGGGACCGTAGGACATGGCCAGGTTTTGAGTGGTGAATAACGACATAATTCGTAAATATCAAAGGACGTCCGCGTATTATAACATCTTTGTTAGGAATTCAGGGAAGCGGTAAGTCCACTATGGCATTGGCAGTACGCCTCCGTTCGTAGTAGGCGATAAATCGTCGTGCTTCGTCTGCATCAGCGCTAAAGCGCTTACTACGACCCTCAGAAAATCAGGGCGACATACGAAATACCGATCCATAGAATTGTGCTAACGATAAGGACGATCCAAAATTCCCTTTTGCGTTTCTTGTGATTGAACACAAACATGCCCAGCCAACCCCCAAGAAAGCCACCGGCAAGGGCAAGGGCGTGTAAGACGATCTCCGGCACCCGGCCACCTCCCAGTTTCGCCTCCATCTTATCATAGCCGTACAAAGCGAATGTCGTCGCTGTCATAGCCAAAAGCCAAGAGAGGTACGCCGAGGTGATGCCCAACCACAAAAGGGCTACGAAGGCGAGAAGGCCCAAGGCAATGGCAACATAGGTATAGGTTCGTTTGGGAGATCGTTTGCTCATAGTTCTCTCTACGTAATATGTCAATGGCGGTCGCGCCTCATCTTGGGCGACCCTACAGGGTTAATCTGCAAAATGTGCGTTGTGTGCGTTGATTGTCCAGATCGAGCCTGCTCAGTTCTGGTCTAGTGTAAAGGGTAAACGAGTACACCGGAAAACCAAGCCGATTCCGACAGGCGACATTTGTCCCGGTCTACAGGTCTACCGGCTTACAGGTCTACAGGTCTACAGGTCTACCGGTCTATCGGTGAGCTGTGCGCTCTCGCTGATGGAGGTGGCAGACTGACTTTCAGACAGCAATGTCTGAATAGCCTCAATCGTTTGGGCCGAATCTTTGAAGTGCACAGCTTCCATGCCGGCAGCACGCGCCCCTTTTATGTTCTCTCGCCGATCATCGACGAACACCGTCTCTTGGGGAAGGACGCCCAGTTGCTCTGCTACAAGGCGATAGATCCGCACATCCGGTTTGGCCATACCTTGTTCGGCTGAGATGAGCATCGTATCCACTTCCTGATCCAAGGCGAATTTGTCGACGAACATGGAGCGGGCATCTGACCAGGCATTGCTAAGGATAGCGGTTTTGTACTGAGGGCGTAGCGCCCTCAGCAGCGCAATCAAATCCTGATCGAGATATTCTCCCGCCCAAAAATCGTGTTCCAGTTGCCGTAGGGCAGCATCATTGAGACCGTAACGGATGGCGATATGCTGCCAGATGGCGATCTCCGGCAACAAGCCGAACATGGCACGATGAGACACATCTGAATCAAAGACCATACTTGCCAATTCACCTGGCTGTAGCCCGAGGCGTGACTCCCATTCTTGGCGGCCTGGTGTGTCAACGTTATGCACCAGCACCCCACCAAAATCGAAAACAACGGCGCGAAAGGTCATGTTGTTTCTCCTGGCGAAGCTTCCTCGGTTTCGTATTGCAACGGAGGCAGTTGCGCTTCGTCTTGACGATAAAGATAGAAATTCCAGATCAAACGGCTCAAGTCATTCATGAGTGGATTACTGAAGTCCCAGACGACCCAGCCTTGCTGGTAGACGAAAATCGAGAGGACGTAGGGGCCTTCGGGACCATAGATGAGGGCGACATCGCCTTGAGTGTCCGTACCATAGCCATGCTTGTGTGCCACACGGGTATCCTTTGGAACACCATATTTGATGAGAAAGCCCATCGGGTTCTGTTCCATCCAGGTGATCAGTTCCTGACATTCTGACGAGGTCAGGCTTTCGCCATACGCGGCTAGTAGATTACCACCCCCTTCCGCGCAATATCCGATATCGGCCAGAATGCGGCCGATATCGGCAGGTGTGGTTTGCATGGCCGGGTCAGGAAAGGTATTGTATTCGGGATTGGTATTGGCGGGTGTCTGTATGAAGGGGGGGCGCAGATTACTATCGTAAGGTATGCCGATAAAGGTATTTTCAAGGCCCAACTGGCGTGAGAAGTCGGTCACTATCCTGGCCCCGGCCACGGTGTCGCCATTCCCCAAATGGTACATAAGGGCGTTGGCAGCAGCATTGCTGGCGGTCTCCGAGGTAACCAATTCATTGATCCAGCGCTGCAGGTTCTCGCCAAGGGGCTGCTCGAGATCATAATAGAGTTTGAGTAATATGGGGAGCTTGACGGTGCTCATACCTGCAAAGGCTGTATCACCATCGATGTCGATTTCTGTACCGGTTCCGAGATCCTGATAGTACAAGCTGTAGATTCCTGGGAATTTATCAAGCCGTTGGCGCAAGGCCGCTTCCAACATCGCAAAGTCAGGGGGTAACGCCGGCTTTAGATTCAGTTCAAGTAGTGCATGCCGGTTATGAGAGTTGGTAAAAGCATGGAGGATATTGATGGCGCTCTCGTTGAGATTGGCATAACGGCCAGGTTGACCTTCGACAAAAATCAGTGTGTCCAGCTTAGCATAGGCGGGCGTGGGATCATTATCGTATTTGCGGGCTTGTTCTTGCAGCCAGGAGCCCAGTTTTATACGGTCGTATGTATAGATCAGGGGAACATCATTCTCAACGGGTTGGCGTTCCATCACGTAGAGTAAAAAATCTCGCACACCATACCATCCCCGACCATAAGCTTGTGCTTCCGCAGCCATGGTCTCAGCATCGATCTCGAAACCAATCTCCTGGGGATGGAGAACGATGCGCCGGTCGCCATGGGTGACCAATATCGGGCTTTCGAAAACAGTACGGAGATTTGCTGCGGTCTCTACCGCTGTCTCCCCCCCAATACTCGCCCCTGCCAGAAGCACACCCGCCGGTATAGCATCTTGAGTGTCCCTGTAGTTTAGATACTGGGGGCCGATCAGTACAACGGCAGCAGCCACCAATAAAATCACTAGTATGCGAATGACATTCATAGAAAGAGAACCAACTCACTCCCACTCGATGGTGGCAGGAGGTTTGGAGGTAATATCATACACGACACGATTCACACCATCAACTTCGTTGACGATGCGAGTCGACATGCGCCCCAACACATCGTAGGGTAATTTGGCCCAATCGGCAGTCATAAAATCATCGGTGGTCACCACCCGTATGGCAACAGCGTTGGCATAGGTACGGTAATCGCCCATAACACCGACCGTATTGACGGGTAACAATACGGCGAATGCCTGTGAGGTCGATCGGTATAGATTCGAACTCTCCAATTCTTGGATGACGATGGCATCTGCCTTACGAAGCGTTTCCAGACGATCCCAGGTGACCTCACCCAAGATGCGAATAGCGAGCCCCGGCCCAGGGAAGGGATGCCGCCAGACAATGTGTTCAGGTAGACCAAGGGCAAGCCCTAGACGACGCACTTCATCCTTGAACAGATAACGCAGTGGTTCGAGCAGTTCGAATTCGATATCTTCTGGCAATCCGCCGACATTGTGATGGGTCTTGATGGTGTGAGCCGATTTTTCGCGTCCGCTGGCAGCACTCTCGATAACGTCAGGGTAGAGCGTTCCCTGAGCGAGGAAGCGGTAAGGATGGCCGTCGTCCTTGCTGGCAAGACGGCCGGCCTCGCTTTCGAAAACGCGCACGAAACGATGGCCGATGGCCTTGCGTTTGGCCTCGGGATCCTCGATACCCTGTAGATCAGCAAGAAATTGCTCGGTAGCGTCGACGGCCACGAGGTGGATGCCGTGCGCCCGTTGGAATATATCGACGACATCCTCGGCTTCGTGTAAACGCAGTAAGCCATGGTCGACGAAGACACAGGTCAATTGATCAGGGATCGCCCGATGTAGCAGAGCCGCGGCAACTGAAGAATCGACGCCGCCACTGAGACCACAAATCACCCGATCCTCACCAACCTGTGCGCGTATCTGCGAAATTGCCTCATCGATAAATGTAGCGGGTGTCCAGTCGGCATGTAATTCAGCGACGTCGAACAGGAAATTACGTAAAAGATCGAGACCCTGCTGGGTGTGCTGGACTTCGGGATGAAACTGTACGGCGTAGCGTTTGCGTTCGATATCGCCGATGACGGCAATGGTGTCGCCATGCGATCCCCCCAAGATTTTCCAACCATCGGGTAGTTCATCTACATGGTCACTGTGGCTCATCCACACCTGCAGGTCATCTGATAATCCATCCAACAAGGGTGCACTGCCGGTCAATGAGACTCTGGTATGGCCGAATTCGCGGGCGCTGGCAGGGGCAACATGGCCGCCCAGGGCGTGTGCGAGCGCCTGCATCCCATAACAGATACCAAGTATCGGCTTTTCACTGGCGAGAACGATCTCAGGAAGGCGTGGAGCCTCCGCTTCGTACAGGCTGCTGGGCCCACCAGAGAGGATATAGGCATCGGCGAAGCTTAGCCGGTCTGTATCGTCATCCCAGTGTATTAGCTCGCTATAGACGCCAAGATCACGCACTCGGCGAGCGATTAGTTGGGCGGTCTGAGAGCCAAAGTCGATAACGGCGACAGTTTGATGGTTGGGTTTCATCAGATCAGTTGGGAATACATCGAATCAGGTTGGGTCTGCTATTTTACCCTACGGTGGCTGGATTCTCCATACGACTGCACTTGCAGAGTGTTATGGTCATGTTGAGTTTGGTCTGGCGCCAGCGCCAATATGACAGATAAAGAAACTCCAATGGCGTCTCTGTTTGACACGATCGCAGGCTTCTCATTTGCAATGATGGGTAAGATTCAGAAGTTTTAGAGGCTCATGGTACAGGGTGCGGAGTGATAACAACCACCAGGTTTCGCCCTTACACTCCCATGACGTCGAGGATGATAGGCTTATGAGTAAAAGAAAATCCCGAAAGAAAAATTAAGCTGTCGCCAAAGAATCTCAGCAGAAGGTCCAGCCCGTTCATTCCGATCCACAGACAACCGAAAAACCTGTGTCTGCAAAATCTAAACGGCAGGCCAAGCAGGAACAACGCCAAAGCAGACAACGTAACCGCAGGATTGGGCTGGCGGTTGTCGCAGTTTTACTCGTCACCTCGTTGGCTGCCCTCTTTGTGATCCAGAACCAGATGAGTCGCGCGGCCCGGGCCGCGGCCCCACCCTTAGACTTGCCGAACCCATCCATTGGCTCGGACATCGCCCCTGTAACCATCGTCGAATATGGTTCGGCTGCCCTAGCTGTCGCTCCTGGCACCGGGCCGGCATCAAACAAGCTATTCTGGGCGTGGTTCATTCTGAGTACTTGTCCCCTTTACAGTTTTGGCGTTTCCACGAACCGAATGGAATTCGTCGCTGAAATTACGAAGGCCCTTTAGGGCCCGGCCCCTCAGGGCCTGGTTTGCCAGCAGGCGAGCGCCTGAGGGCGAGAGCGCCCAACCAAGGGCGCTTTGTACTTTGAGCCAGGGATTCTTGGTATATGATGTCGAAATTGTAAAGACCGATTTCTAGCGTAATGAACCACGCCAAAATTCCGAAAGAGC
>JAAENG010000197.1 GCA_024224665.1 Chloroflexota bacterium
AAACGCGGATGAAATACAATGGAGAAATCTGTGTTTCCTTTAATCCGTGTCTTTATCTTGGCCGCAATGGCCAAGTGGCAAATTCAAATGGGTGCGTCCTAAATGAGTTGGAGACATAATGTGTCACCAGGTTTCGACCTATGTTCGTCAACATAACCTCCCATTTCGTAGGGTCAGAGGGCCTGAACCGACCTCCAAACATGCTAGTCTCGCAGGGTGTTATGGCCCTTCTAACTCAAAAAGGACACACCCAATTCAAATTAGGCTCTCATCAGTGTGAAGTGTCAAATAGTTGCACCTGACGAACTCGCATAGGATACGACATAGCATGCTCCCCCATCAAGTCTGCTGCTTGAGAGAATCACGCGAGTTAGGATCTGAGCTTATCCTGGATTATGATCCAGATGCAGACAACAACGCAACTGATACCTCGATTAACTAGAACAACCGGCACAATCACAATTTCAGACCGACCTAAGCACTTACATCATGACTTCATACGATCCCAAGCACATACGCCATCACTTCCCCGCTCTTTCTCAAACAGATGATTTAGATCAGCCACTGGTGTTCTTCGACGGCCCAGGTGGGACACAGGTCACTCAGGGTGTTATCGACGCCATGAGCGACTACCTGGTGCGCCGAAATGCCAACACGCACTCGGCCTTTCTGACATCTCAGCGCACGGATGAAACCCTGGCAGCCGCTCATCATGCCCTGGCCGATTTCCTCAACGCGCCCTCGGCAGATGAGATCATTTTCGGCGCCAACATGACGTCACTCACCTTTGCGTTCAGCCGGGCCTTGGCGCGCAGCTGGCAAGCGGGCGATGAGATCATCATCACCCACCTAGATCACGATGCGAATATCGCGCCCTGGCTAGCACTTGAAGATCAGGGGATACGTGTGCGTTGGCTGGATTTCGATCCTGCTGACTGCACGTTGCGCCTTGACGATCTGGATGATCTTTTGGGCAAACGCACAAGACTCGTGGCCGTGGGTGGAGCATCCAATGCAGTGGGTACGATCAATCCTATAAAACAGATCGTGGATAGAGCTCACAAGGTTGGGGCGCAAGTGTTTGTAGATGCCGTGCACCTGGCGCCCCATGTTCCAATCGATGTGCAGGACTTAGGCTGCGACTATCTTGCCTGTTCTGTCTATAAGTTCTACGGCCCTCATGTCGGCGTTCTCTGGGGTCGGTATGAGTTACTTGATAGCCTACCCGCCTACAAAGTCCAGCCCAGCGATCCCAAACCACCCGGTAAGTGGATGACAGGCACCCAAAACCATGAAGGGCTTGCCGGTGCAACGGCGGCCGTCGATTTCCTGGCGGCACTGGGCGAGCAGTACGGTTCTGGCTATGCAAAGGCGTTCTCTGGCTATTCTGGCAGACGTTTGCACCTCAAGCAGGGGCTGGCAACAATCGCCACTTACGAGCGCGATCTGTTTGTGCACATGCTCGATGGCCTTATGGCCATCCCCGGCATCGAGATCTTCGGGATAACAGATTTAGATCGTATGGCTGAGCGTGCACCTACGGCAGCGATACGGCTCGACGCTATCAGCCCGCAGGCCCTCTCTGAGCGATTGGCATCCTTTGGTATTGCTACCTACGCCGGCCATTTTTACGCCGTTTCGGTGATCGAACGCCTGGGCCTGACCGATCGAGGTGGCGTGCTGCGCATCGGTATTAGCCACTACAATACGTACGAGGAAGTAGACAGACTGGTTGAGATTCTGTCCGATCTGTCCTGAACCTCTACCAGCAATGGGGGCAATGCCTATCGTGGTGGCACAAACAGTTTATCCCCCACCTCGATCTTGGCTTTTAGCAGACAGTTCGCCGAGGTTAGCTCACGGACCGTTACATTCCGATTTCTTGCAACACGGGTGAGTGTCTGCCCTTTCTTGATTTCGATCACTTCCCATTTAGGCGGTTGCGTGCATTCGCCGGTAGGTATGGGGGTGCCTGTTAATTCGACCTCTGCTGTCGCTGTCAGCGCCGCTTCGGCAGTGACTGTACCTCGAACATCGGCGAAGAGAACCATAGGTGTACCCAGCGGCGTGACAATCTCGGGCTCTGGTGTCGGCTCCTCGATTTCTACTTCGAGGACTTGTGAGTCAGCGCCATTACCGGCGTCTGGTGCAAAGACCTTGAGATGGTACACGGGCGCCGAGACGTCGGGCGTTATCGTGGCGACGGCACTCAGCGCGAGTACATAGCCAGACTCGGGGTCCACAGATAAGGGTTCGGCCAGTGGCAGAGTGACGACATACATAGGAGCCCCGACCAACACATTGCCATACGGGACAAGCTCGCCAGGCTGCGGCGCTACATCAGAACTCGGTGCAGAACTGGACGTTACAGGAGTTGCCTCTGAGGATTCCTGGCGCTGAATGATGGCCCAAATCGCAAAGACACCGACACAGGCGACCACGAGCACTGCAAGCGGAACCCAAAAAGGAATGACACTGGGTGATTGCTCGGGTTCACTTTCTCCCCAGACCAATTGAGTTTCTCCCAACTGAAGTGTATCACCATCAGCCAAAACCACGAGGCTCTCCACAAGATCATCATTGAGCCGGGTGACCGCTTGCAAGTTAAGTGTCGCCAGGCGCCATTGTTCCCCATCACGTTGCAAAATGACATGACGCGATGCAACCCAGTTACCCTTGAGACTGAGGTCACATTCAGAATCTGATCCAATTGTAAAGTTATCTCCCGCAACATGGACTTGTTGTCCATCGGGAAGCTGTAAAACGGGCATAACGTCTATCTGGGGGAATGGTGAAAGACGTGCGAAGAGGATAAGATCCGGCAAGAAGTTGGTCAAGTCTTGTCGGATAGAAGAACGATTCTACTCTGCTTAATCCTGTACCAGAAACACAGTTCTGTCAACTACCGTGTACTGCAACATTCATACCGCTTGACCGGCTTCTTGCTTCCTGACACTCGATGAATGGTGTCACCCCTAAGACGAACGACCCGAGGTCGTCGCTCAGGGCAGGGTGTGAACGGGCAAGCGCGCAACGCACATGTGTGTCGCGACGCCTGGAGTCCCTACCATTCATAGGGGACAGTGCCGGTCTCGTCTACAACATAGCCCCAACGCTGAATGTAGCCCATACCATGTAAGAATTCATCGCCGATTGCAGCTAATTTCAGGGACAATTGTCCATCAAATTCACGTTGTAAGGTCTCGTACTCAGGATGATCTATGAGATTGGCAAGCTGGTAGGGGTCGGTCTCATTGTCATAGAGTAACCAGGGGCCCTGAAGCGAACGCACATAGGTGTATCGCTTCGTCCGTAAACCTCGATATTCTCGTCCCCCCTGTGAGGTCGACCACTGCCCAAAAGGATGAGGGCACATCAACAGAGCAGCACCATCAGACGGGTCCTCCTCTCCCTGCAAGTAGCCACTGTAGTCCAGGCCTTGTACAGTGGCTGGAATCGGGATACCGCACAATCCCAACAGCGTAGGCATAATGTCAGGGGTGTCGAGACGAGCGTCCAGTTCTTTGCCCTCATGGCCAAAGCGAGCGGGATAATGCAATAGAAAGGGAATGCGAATGGACTCTTCCCACGGTTGTTGCTTCTTCATTGCCCCCTGCGAACCGAGCATATCGCCATGATCTGAAGTAAAATGAAGATCGTGTTCTTCGCGATTCCCAACGCCCTCAATGTATTCCACAGGTCTCCGATACAGTCATCCAGAGCTGAGCAATGGGCATAATACCCTGCCAGCCACTCTCGAGCATTCTGTTCATCAGATGCGGGGACGTTGGGGCGAAGCTGGATGTCTTCAGGACGATACATCGCCCGGTACTGGTCTGGTGCAGTCTCATAGGGTGCGTGTGGCGACCCCCAAGAGAGCATCAGCAGAAAGGGTTTATTACTAGAATGGTCTTGGATGTACTGCTGTGCGTCCCGGGTTTGAGCAATAGCGTCGTAACCCTCCCACAGCAGTTTCTCATGCGAATCTCCGGCGTAGAAGTATGATTGGTTGTAATCGTGGGTGCATTCCAGGACTTTCCAGTAGTCAAAGCCCTGACGGCTTTCAGGTGGAATGTAAGCGGAACGGCCACGCCCATCCACATGCCACTTGCCGATATAGGCGGTATCATATCCCGCTTGCTTGAAGGTCTTGCCGATACTCACAACATCATCACTCAGGTGTACGTCATTGACGAATACGCCGTGCGTGAGCGGATATTGCCCGGTAAGAAGCGTTGCCCGGGCAGGGCAGCATACCGGACAGCCTGCTACCGCATGTGTAAGATTGACGCTCTCCGCGGCCAAGCGATCGATATTTGGCGTCTGCACCACGCTGTTACCGGCATAACCACATGCTTGAGCGCGCCATTGGTCAGCAAAAATGTAGACGATATTTGGGGATGAGTTCGACATAGCTTGCAAAACGCCTCCTGCGTTTCAGTTGGGCCATACACCTGTCTCCAGAAATGTAACGTATTCCGAAGCAAGGTGGATGCCGGCAGCCTTCAAGGAGTCATCCAGCTGCGTGCGGTTCTGGCAGCCGACAATAGGTATTGTGGTAAAGGGCTGGGAGATCAGGTAGCCGAGAATGACTTGTGTTGGCTGCAATAAAAGTTCAGTCGCCAGACGGTGTAAACGCCAGTAGCGCCCCACATTTGTGGAGCTATCGTAACGCGCATCGCCGCCCACCCCGCCGGGTGGTGTGCCATGCTCCATCTTGTAAAACAGACCTTGTGCTTGCGATGAATAGGGGATGGCTGCCAGCCCCGACGACTGGTGGTAGTCCCTCATAGTCTCATCCATGACGACCGTGCTCTTATCGGCGATGGCCTCCACCTCGACAGTGGCCAGGCTCCACAGCATTTGATTGGCGACGAACCCCTGCAAGCCGCGCTCATTTGCATAAGCTTGGGCAAGCTGCATGCGAGCGAGCGTCCAATTAGAACAACCGAAGTGTCGTATCTTTCCTACCTGCACCTGCTCGTTCAAGACTTCGAGAATATCACCCACCGGCCGGCTGACATCATCCCGGTGGAGCCAGTAAAGATCGATGGTGTCAGTTTGCAGATGCCTGAGACTGTCATGCAGGTCGGACTCGATCTCACGCCGTGACATGCGGGGGATGTGCATCGTGGCCAGGTCGGGGTGTGCGCCCTTGGTTGCGACGATAAGAGCCTGGCGATTGCCCCTCGCCTTCATCCATTTGCCCACGGTTTTTTCGCTGATGCTGTTTTCGATGGGTAACCAATTGGCGTAAACGGCGGCAGAATCCAAGAAGTTGCCACCCCGCTCATGATATCGGTCCAAAAGATCAAATGATGTACGCTCATCGATCTTGCTGCCGATATCACATGTACCAAAACAAATGGGGAAGACTTCTAGTGTTGTGCCGGGAATGGCAATCTTATCGACGATCTTATCGGCGATCGTTTCGGCGATCATTTCAGCGTATCACCCACCGGATTGGATAACACGCCGAAATCACCGGCCTCGACCTCGACGATATCGCCGGGTTTGAGGAATATCTTCGGATCTCGGAAGACGCCAACGCCGTCAGGGGTACCGGTGAGGATGAGATCGCCTGGTTCCAGCGTGAATGCTTGAGACATGTAAGCGATGAGATAGCGAACGGAGAAGATCATTTCAAAGGTGTTGGAATCCTGGCGGGTCTCAGCGTTGACTCGGCAACGGAGGGACACGTCTTGCGGATCAGGCACTTCGTCAGCGGTAACGATAGCGGAACCCAGCGGGCAGAAGGTATCCAACGATTTACCACGCATCCACTGGCCATCGTTGAACTGAAGGTCTCTGGCAGAAACATCGTTGGCGGTTACATAACCGAATACAAAATCCAGTGCATGTTCTTCAGTCACCCTACGTGCTGCCTTGCCTATTATGACACCGAGTTCCACTTCGTAATCTACTTGCTCACAAAGCCCTTCTACCCAACGTATCTCCTGGCCGGGGCCGATCACACAGGTCGGGTATTTAGAAAACAGGAGAGGTTTTTTGGGTGGTTCGATGCCCTGCTCCCGGCAATGGTCCATGTAATTTTGCCCCACACAGATGACCTTGCCGGGGCGGATCGGTGCCAGAGGTCGTACATCATCCAACGACAAACTATCTCCTGCAGGTTCTGTACCCCGGCCATCGATAACTGCAAACATATCGTCGGCCTCCACAGGCTGTATCCTGTCACCCTCTTGATATCCGACGAATGATTGACCGTTGTGCTCGAAGTTTAACCAGTGCATTGTAATCTCCTTGTTTTGGGTGGGTTCTAGAAAAACAGATGTTGCGTGTTGCGTGTTGCGTTTGACCAGACGGCTCAGGCATTCTTAGTACGGGCCACATAAAAACCGAAAGAGCTGACAAGGTTCAAGTACAAAGCGGCGCAAAGTTTGTAGTAAGCGCTTTAGCGCTTTTATGCACCTGCCACGGCGATGAATCGCCTACTACGAACCGCATAGCTACTTGGGCCACAATGAACTAGACTCGATGAGGATGCGGCCCGAAATCTGCCTCGTAAAAAGGCGTAATCATGTTGCCAGGTGGTACCAGGGCATCTATCTGTTCCCGATCGCTGTCGCTGATCTCGACCTCCAGCGCGCCGAGATTATCCTCTAACTGTGCCATTGTGCGAGGTCCGATAATGGCACTGGTAACGACGGGCTGCTGAACGCACCAGGCCAGGGACAACTGTGCAAGGGAACAGCCTTTTGCTTCAGCTATCGGCCTCAGACCATCGACGACATCATAGAATGCCGTCTGATAGCGACGTTGCATATGTGGCCAGTCTTTCATGACGCCAAACCGACTGTCCTCGGGCTGTGGCTGGTTGCGGTCATATTTACCCGTTAGCAGACCCCCGGCCAAGGGGCTCCAAGGGATGGTGGCAAATCCATACGTTTCGGCCATCGGCAGCAATTCCCGCTCGATGCGCCGGTCCAAGATGTTGTAGGGTGGCTGCTCGCAGACAAAGCGGTTGAGCCCCAATTCCTTGGCCACCCACAGTGATTCGACCAACTGCCAGGCGGCATAGGTGCTGCTGCCGATATAACGCACCTTGCCCGCCCGGATCAGATCATCCAGCGCCCGTAGGGTCTCGTCGATGGGAATGCCGGGCTGGGGCCGGTGGATCTGGTAGAGATCGATGGTGTCGGTTTGCAGCCTTTTCAAGCTTGCCTCGCACTGCTCGATGATATGGCGACGGCTATTACCTTGGGCATTGGCATCATCGTCATCCATTCTGCCATGAACTTTGGTTGCCAGCACGATCTGGTTGCGCTTACCATTGCGTTTGAGCGCCTCGCCGGTTACCTCTTCGCTGCGACCCCGGCTATAGACATTGGCCGTGTCAAGAAAGTTGATGCCTGCATCTATGGCGCTGTCGATGATATCATAGGCCTCTTCTGGTTCAGTGCGGCCACCGAACATCATACAGCCCAGACAGAGTGCGCTGACTTGGACGCCTGTACGTCCTAAGGATCGATATTCCATGATGGATTGTTCCTCTGTTGAATGCGTGGTGCGGGAGTAAGTGTTGTGTTGTGCCGAACAACTGTCAGGGAGTTTGCGAAGTATGTCAATCGAATGCCACCCGCAGCGCCGCACAGTAATACTGCACGTTCTCCCATTTGGCGTCGGGGGCAAGTCGATGGTCGGGGCAGGGGATGTAACCTCCGAGATCCACCAGGGGTTTGAGGCGTTCGATTTCGGCATCGATGGCTGCATAATCGTAGGTAAACACCTTTTTGTCCATTCCACCCACACCGCGCAATTCAGGACCATATTCCTTACGCCAGGGCGCGATGCTGGCCTGCCACGTCCCCACTTCGATGGGAAACATGACATTCACGCCGTTTTCTAGCCAGATGGGGATCAGTGTGTCGATCTTGCCATCACAGTCCACAGAGACCAGGTTGATACCGTAGTCGTTAAGCAGGCCTGTGATACGAGCATACTGCGGTCCGATCTTCTCATCGAAAAACTGTGGCGTGACCAGCGGCCCTTTGTTGAAGCAGATATCCTCCCAGAAGTGGCCATTATCCGGTTTCACACCCATCTCCAGTACCGCCTTCGTGCATTGATAGGAGAGTTCGCCAACTGTTTCCACGACCTCATCCACTAACAGGGGATCATCGATCTGCACGTAAGCCAACTCCACCAGGCCGAACCAGTTGCGGATTTTGCCAATAAGGCTACCACAAAATAGGCCGAACGGATCGCTCCAGGCCGCTTCCTGCAAATAGGCATAACCACCTTGGTCAAATCCCAGGGAATCCTCGGGGGTATTCACAGTCGAGTCAGCGATGCGCTCCAACGAAAACAAGAGCCTGGGCTTGAAGATATCTTCCCACGTTTTCCTTCCTTTTAGGGTGTGGTCAAGCTCTTGGGGGATGCCCTGCGCCCCCGGTTTGTACAGCACGATAGCGCCATCCTCATTCAACTCAGACCAGGAAGCGTCAGGAAATCGTTGCAAAACTCGCAGTTCAAAGGCGGGGCGAAGCAGGCAGTCGGGGCTGTAGTTCGAGGACCAGTTGAAATCAAAGCCCAGGCGTTGGGCGATGTCATGATCCACGGTGTTTCCATCTGACCAGGTCTTGGCCTCATCGGCTGTAACGTGCCCCTGCGTGGCCCACAATTCTAACGTCTCGCGCCAGTAACCGAAGTGGACGATGGGCATGCGGTCGTAGGATTCGTAATTGAGGATTGCGAATGCGCGTTGGCGATTGTTCATATCGAAAATGACGTCCTTTGCAGTGCGGATGACTTCATGGTTTATTGTTGGGTAGTGCGTTTCCGCTGCCACCCACTTCACGATATCCAGCGTCGTGCAGTGGGAATGTGACTCGTCTTCCTTCTCGTGCCGACTGATAGGCTGCTAAAATCATTTCCACCGATATCCGCCCATCTTCGGCAGTGATATCAGGATCCCTATCATACATTAGGCAATCGACAAAAGCGCGTGGTACACCGGCAATACGCTCGCCGTGGTCATCTGGAATAGGAACGTTCAGATCCTGCCAGGTTGGTTGGGTGCGGGTATAGAGTTTGAGCGCAGTGGCAGCGCTGGGAAGCGGCACATTGGTGGAGGGAGCGTCATCATGATTCTGGATCAGTACGCCCTGGTCGCCATAGATCTCGGTGGTATTCTCTCCTGCCAGCGTCACCGAAGCATTTAGGAGGACTGCCATGGCGCCGTTGGCGAAACGGTAGATGGCGACACCGGTATCATCAGGCGAAAAATCGGTCACGGTGTTCTGAATCTCGGCCATGACGCTGATCGGTTTTCCCATGACCCAATGGATGAAATCGGTGGCATGCGAGGCATCATCCATGAACATGCCCATATTCTTATCTGGATCAAAATGCCAGCGTGTCTTGCCCTTGATAAAACCTTGGTCAAGCAACACGGGGATGCAATGCCGGCGGCGAAGCAGACTGATAGTACCGAGTACGCCGCTGTCAAAGATCTCCTTCAGTTTGATGTTAGAGGGGTCCCGGCGCATCTGATAGGCCATCATGAAGCGGACCCCGGCCTGTTCGACGGCCGCTGCCATGCGATCGCAGTCGGCCAACGTCAGTGCCATCGGTTTCTGGCAGAGGATATCTTTCCCCGCTGCCGCTGCCGCCAGCACCATTTCTGCGTGCCTGTTGGTCTCACAGGTGACGATCACGCCCTGGATATGAGGATGATTGAGAACGTCCTCGACATGGGCTGAATAGATCATGCCATAATCATCCGCCGCCTGCTGACCCCGCCCTTCATCATCATCCCAACACGCCACCAGTTTCACATCGTCGTATGAGAGCATGCGTTGGCAGTACGCCTGCGCATGCCCATGGGCAAAGCTGATGATGCCAATTCCGATTCTTGCTACCATAACCGTACTTCTCCTGAAAGTCGATCTATCTGCATCTAGTTCGGGCTTCTTAAAAAAGGAGACATCCGAAAACCAAGCACAATCTTCAGTCTTCAATCATCGCCCAGCCCCACAAGCCTGCAGACAAGCCTGCATATGGCCACGGGACTCGGCGGCGATGGTGCAACACTGCGCTACGGTGTAGTCTCCGGCGCCGATGATCTCCAGATCGACCGCACCCTCATAGCCGTGTTCGTGCAAGACCCTCAGGTAGCCGACCAAATCGATGTCACCTCGACCGTTGGCCTGGTCCTCGGGCTTGCCCGGCCCTTGCTGCCGCCCTTTGCAGTCTCGGATGTGGATATGTTTGACTCGTGAGATCACCGCGGCTACAGCCTCCACCGGATTCTCGCCCGCCCGGTGGATGTGCGAGGGGTCCATATCGATACCAAAGGCCGGAGAAGGGATCGCCGCCATCGCCCGCAAGGTGGTCGGGGTATCGAAAATGCAAGCGCCGACGTGGGCTTTGACACACAGCACGACGCCATAGTGTTCAGCCCGATCCGCCAGCCTGCCCAGCGAATCGATACTGGATTGAAAGCTGGATTCATCACCACTCTTGCCGCCCGGCCCGCAATTGATGATGGGGACACCCAGCTCGACCGCCGCCTGAAAAGCAGATTCCATGATCTCCAAATCTTGTGAGGGCTGCTCGATGGCCAATAGTTCAAGATCATACTTCTGGCTCAGATGCTTGATCTCCGGCGCCAGTTCTTGCCAAAGACTCAGGTCCAGGTGTTCGCTCATGCCTTCGATGGCAGATAGCTCGATACCATCATATCCGGCCATGGCAATGTACTTGAAGGCGGTCTCCATATCGTAACCACCGAATAATACTGAATTTGCTCCTAGTTTCATGGGAGGTTCCCTCGTGAAGTGGTGCGTGGTCGCGTGGTCGTTTGGTCGTTTGGTCGCGTGGTCGCGTGGTCGTTTGGTCGCGTCGTGCGTGGTCGGCGGTCGGCGGTCGTTTGGTGCGTGGGTAGGGTGTTTTGGAGTTACGGAATACGCAACATGCCTCAGCGGCAGACCACATCCAACTCAATCCCCAACATCTTCGCCAGCTTCTCGATCTTGCCTAGCTGGTGGCCGACGCCAAGGGCGAAGTGGTGAGTGGAGCCGGTTTCGGTCCAGGCCTGGCCGAATTCGTCGGGGGCTATGTCGCCGAATTTCACACGGGTGTTGGTGTTGCCGATCTGCAGGATGGGGCCGGGAACCGACTCTCCTTCAGCAGCGATGAACTTGAATTTACCCTCGCCCGTTTGCGTCAACCCGAGCATGGTCACCGGTCCGTTCTTCACATTGAACTCGACCGACACACCGCGCCCGGCCTTGCCGTGGAAAAGCTTCATGCCGCGCAAGATCGGCTTCTTATCGCCAATGGCGATGTGTCCGGGCCCATCATGGCCCGCCACCACAAAGCCTCCCTCGAAGTCGAGCACATACAACTCGCAGAAGGAGCCTCCGGCGTTGAAGTAATCCATGATCAGCATAGCGGCACAGGTCTTCAGATCCGCCTCACCGGCGCAGGGGATGCCGCGGGCGGTGAGCATAGAGTTGCCTAGAATCATGGCGGCGGCGATGCGCTCGTACTCGTTATCGTTCCAGCCCCGGTAATAGTAGGCCAGACCATCAAGTTGAAAATCATCGATCAGCTTGTCTTGAGCCACGGCGATCCTTGCAGCCCAGCGCAATTCCTCTGGATCAACCTTTTCGGTGACAGGATCATAGCCGGGCTCGGGCATGAAAAAGAGTTCCTGAGCCTCCGTTACCTTGACATCGATTTCGGCTTCGCTCACATGGTGTACTCGATCCGCCAGATCACACATCTCTACGATCTCGATATGTGTGCCCAGATAACCCTGGTGCATGGTGAAATCGGTGTACATATCCAGCATACCCGGATAATAGTGGCCCAGGTGGCCGAGACGGCTGTTCATCAATGCCCGGCGGGTGGCCGCCGCTTCGATCCACTCCTGTGTCTGCACCCAGACTTTATCCTGGAACTCGCCTCCGACGATGCAATTGAAAGGCAGGCGGCAGCGATTGAAGGCACTGCTAACCTCGGGCGCGGTCATGGCCGCACCTATCAAGGTGAAATCCTCGGTGTTGACATTCTCGTAATCGACAGTCGGCACCATTTGTAAGGCCAGAGTCAGGTAGGGCGCGATGTTGCGCTGGGCGATTGGCACCAACACGTGTGAAGCTGTGTACGTCATGATCTCGCCGATAATGAGATCAACCTGCTCGCGTGCGAAGAGATCGCCGACCTCGTTACTGCGCTCAGCCCGATCGACCAATCCGCCAAACACGACATCACAGCCCATATCCTCAAGCCGGGTGATGTGCTTCTGCATGGTTGCTTCTACTGCCGGCTTTAGCTTGGGGAATTGCGGCCAATAGGCGGCCAGACCACTACCGAAATAGCCGATTTTTGGTTTGGGGCGCTTACCTCGTTCCATGGTTTACTCCTGGTGTTTTTGGCTTGGAGGGAGTTGAAGATTCAAGATTGACTGACGCCTCAATCATCAATCTTCAGTCATCAATCTTCATTTGTTGTGACGACTAAACTCATACATAGCCCTGGCGTTCTGCAAAGGCACGGCATCGATCAATTCGGTGGTGGAACCCATGAAATAGCCAACGCCGCCGGTATCGGCTATGGCCTGCGCACAGGCAGCATGTACCTCGTCGGGTGTGCCGAATGAGAGCAACTGGCTGACGTCGATACCTCCAGCGAGGAAAAGCTGTGGATACCGTCGCCGCACTTTGCCCAAATCCATGTCTGCCAGCTGTTCCAAAGGATTGAGACCGTCGATGCCGGCAGCCACCAGGTCATCTAGGATGGGCCAGAGGTTGCCATCGGAGTGAAACAAGCAGATCGTGTCACGTGCGTGCCAGGCGTCGATCAGTTGGGTGAGACCGGGAAGCCAGTATTGCCGTAACCACGAGGGCGAAAACAGCAAGTTGGTCTTAAAAGCGATGTCGTCGTAGGTCAGGGCGATGGGCAGGATCTCAGGATCGGCGATGGCAGCCACACGGCGTAATTCAGCCTGAGTGCGCGCATCCAACCAGGACGCAATCAAAGCCGGTTCGTCAGCCATAAGATAGGCGAACCACTCCATGCCCACCCACCAATACATTTCGGTCAATCCCACCCCACTTTCGAGAACGAGGAGGGTGGGGTCTTCACGTCTGGTCGGGTCAGCGCCGGCGAAGTTGGCGAGATGCTGGCGGATGGTCGCCTGAAACTTGTCTGCATAGGTTCGATCGAATACCAGCGCCTGCGTTCGCTTGATCTCACCCTTGATCCACTCGATCGCAGTTGGCATGTCATGAAAAGGCCGTTCGATGATCCAGGGTGTCCAGCGCTCCTGTTGCAGGACAATGCCATTCTCCAGGCGTCGTAGTCTGGGTTTTTCCGGGCCATTGGGTATCCGGGTCATATCCAACGCCCGGCCAATGGCCAGGCCTTTAACCCTGGCGCCATTCTCGACCGTGAGCTTATGGCCGGCGTAGAACTCGATCACGTCGTCGTTGTCGAAAATGTCGTAGAGTGGGACACGATCCGTCTCTTCGAAACGCACCGTACGCATCACCCTTTCACGTTTGGTCAACATGCGCTAATACCAGCCGTACATGTTGGCCGCCTCATACATGGCGATGACATTTTCGGTGGGAGAGTTATCTTGTAACTGATGTGTGGGGGAGAGTGCGTAGCCACCCCCCGGTTTCATGATTTCCAATGTCTCTCGCACATTGTCGATAGTCTCTTGCTCCGTACCGTAAGCCACCGCACCGGCTGTGGAGATACAACCGTGGAACGCCAACCTATCGCCATAAGTCGCTTTGAGATAGGCGGGGGCCATATCTTTGACCTCGGGCTGCAAGGTATCGACCACATCGATCCCCATCTCCACCAGATCGTCGTATGCCCAGCTGCTAGAACCGCACGAGTGTATGACAACCGGCAGATCATAAGCCTTGCCTAGATCGATCACCTGCTGGTGGCGAGGGCGAAGATGCTTGCGGTAAAGATCCTTGCTGATCATGGGCCCGCGCTGTGTGCCCAGGTCTTCACCCATCCACAGTAGGTCGATCCGCCCATCCGCAGTATCGATAATACGTTCCGTGACTTCTAACTGAAATGCCAGTTTCTTATCGAAGTAAGCCAGACATGCAGGTTCATCCATGATCAGATCGACAAGTACCTGCTCCATGCTGCGCAGGAACCCGGTGCTGTTGATAAAATCGCCCAAACCGGCGTTGCCCACCACCAGACAGTATTGCTCCCATTCCTGGCATCGAGTGACCAGGATAGAGTAGTCGAAATCGTCAGGATCGGGCATGGGCCAGTTTTCGATCTCCTCCAGCATGGCGTCCTTGAGTGGAAAATCGACGTAATCCCAGTAACCGCCGTAGGCATGTTCGATCCACACCCGATGCACCCCCATGATATCGACATGGCGGCCGGGCATATCCTCAAAGAGCTTTGCACCCACATAGGGCACGTCGATAGTGCGGAAGTCGACACCGAGCGTAAGGCGAAGCTTTTCGTCGTCATCACGCTGCAAACCAAAATACGCAGTTCCGCAAAAGTCGGCAGGTCGCTTCAGCCGCAGCAATTCCAAATATGACCCTTCTGGAGTGCCCCTGCCCCTAAACAAGGGCAATTGTTCACCCTCAGTGGGGAACTGATCGCAATCTCGCACCTAAATTGAGGTTGTCATCCCTGCAAACTTGCCGTATTTGGAATTGCTGCTTCCGCCGGGAGGCGGAAGACGAAAGGACGAATTACCCGTAAAATAAGGGTTTACCTGCCGACTTTTGCGGTATTGCCAAAATACTCTTTGA
>JAAENG010000198.1 GCA_024224665.1 Chloroflexota bacterium
ATGGGTTCAGGCCGCTTACGGGCGGCACCGGGCCAAGCGGCACATCATATGTTTCAATCCCTCAGTCGGGATTCTATGGGTTCAGGCATAAAGGCATCTGTCCCCAGTGTCCAGACGAAAGTTTCAATCCCTCAGTCGGGATTCTATGGGTTCAGGCTGCTCTCATTTCATAGGGCCAGCATATCATATCTGAGCGTAATTCTGTTGTCAAACAGGGCTATGCCTTTTATGAACAAACTAATCTTCCCTTCAATTGCTAAGGTTCCAGGGATGGCGCTCCACTGTGACTTTTATTGCGAGCACCTGCCTTTCTGCGTGACATCCGCCAATGTGAGGGTAGCAGCAATCACGGCCGAGATTGGATTCATCCACAAAATGAAGGTAGTTCGGCCGAAATAAACGCTCTAACTCGTACAAATATACGGCCAACGATACTTGCGAGCACAATCGGGACAATCGTAGGGCGCTTCACCGCTCGCTGGCTTGAAATGAAAAAAATTTGTGAACGCCCTTGCTAAACAATAATCACCTCCTTCTCGGCCGGTTTAGGCGATCCTACCGTATCGACCTTTGCCATGCAAGCAGTGCAGAGAGGATAGAATCGTACATTGTCGTGCTCCGGCTTTATCAACTTATCCAGACGCTCGCGCAATCGAAGTATCTCCTTTTCGCTGAGATGGCACTCGAACAGACTAAACTGCGTCCACTCACCAAAACCGCTCAGCGTCTTGTGTATTTTTGTGCGACGCCGATCGTTAGCGATGTCGTAGGCGATGACATAGAGTGTGCGTTTTGTCTTGCCTCGGTGCATGTTTATCTTACCACAAAGGGGCGGTACTGCGGGATTTCAGCGGTCAGCCATTTGGCCACGAGCCTTACTTCCAACTCCAGACAACGGCGATAGCTGGCTTTGTAGTCGAAAACGGGGTGCTTGATCTCGGTATTCAGTCGTTCTTCGAATTTCTGTAAGAATACACGGCGTCCCCGGTCGGTCAGTCGCCAGGCGCCCAGTTCTTCCACAAAATCCTTGGGCGCCAACATGCCATTGTTGATCAACGTCATCACGGCTGAATCGACCACCAGCGGACGAAAGGTTTCCATCACATCCAGCGCCAGAGCCGGTTTGCCATATTGGGATGAATGAAGGTAACCGACAAAGGGGTCCAAGCCGACGATGCTGATCGCCGAAGCCACTTGATTCATCAGCAGGACATAACCGAACGAGAGCAAGGCATTGATCGGATCACGAGGCGGCCTTTTCTGGCGCTTCAAGAAGTTCCAATCGCCTTTGAGTAAGCTTCCGAATACGCCAAAGTATCGAGCCGAACCTGCACCTTCCAACCCCAGTATCGTACCGTACAGGGAGTTTTCTTGAGGGCGAGATGGATATGGCTTGAGTGCTGTACTGCCGTCGAATGCCAGGGCATCTAACTTCTCGATCACGCCCCTGATACTAGTGGCAGCCGTTTCGATGGCAGGCTCCTGCCGTTTGCGATTGGCCCGTAACAACATCGCACGCATATTGGCCAGCTTGCCCCGCACAAAGGCACGCGCCAGGGTGAAGGTCCGGGCATCGTCGTGGTACGCTTGATGTTGTTCCAGCCGGATCAGACTGTTTTTACTCAGAGGTGATGTTAATCGTCCCTGAAATTTGCCGTAACCGCTACAGAAACATACATCGGAGCCCTGCGCTAGCAACGTGGTCAATACTGGACTTGTAAGGCTGATACTGCCATAGACAACGACTTGTGAGACCTTCATCAAGGGCACGCGCACTTTGCGCTTTGCGGTCTGTTGCGCCTCATTGGCGGGGATGTGGACGATCAGGGTATCGTTGTCTTTTTTGACAAAGGAACCGGGTATGGTCAGATAGAGCGTTGTCATGGTAATGGAGTAGTTTAGGGAGTAGTAAGCAGTTGAACTTCGCGAGGAAGGCAGATAGCTTCCAGTGAGCAATCGCGACATTTGGCGCGCTTTTCGATAGGCGGCGGTAAACGTCCGCCGGCCAGCAGTTGGAAGGCTCGGTTGATGGCGGCCTCGGTGCCTGCTCGTAGCTCTGGTGTGAAATCCACCTGCCGGCGACGTCTCGACCGCCAGTAAAAGATCTCGCCGCGAGTGATTTTCCGGCCCGTGCGCTCCTCCAGGCACATGGCCTGGGCACAAAGCTGAATATGATCGTTGAGCCAGTGGCCCATCTTGCCGCGCTTGTACTCCACCGGCTGCAACTCGTTGTCCGCTTCCTCGATCACATCGCTGAATCCGATCACCCGCAACCTGTCCGACCACACATACACTCGCCGCCAGATCATGGCCTCGCCAGCCCGCTCCTGGCCGCCTTCATGCGCTCGCTCGTGCTGCAGCGTCCCTTCCAGCACCGGCGCATTTACCGCCATCTCGCTTTGCACATACATCAGCCAAAAACGCCGCTCGCAATACTCAAGCTGGTTGAGATAACTTATTGGCAAATAGTCGTCATCCATCATTCCCTCTCGTCAATTCGCCTTGTCGTGCCCATACCCATGCCTGTCTTGTACCCGACGCCACTGTAGAAAGCGAAATCAGCTAGCAGATTCCACCAGCGCAGAAAGGTGGGCGCAAGATCAAGCGCATCATAGGATACATGGCCGTAGCCGCCGACCTGGAGACCCCTGCGGAAACGAAACACCGCCGTTTGCCAACTATCGACCCGGCTGGTCACAACATTGGTTTCCACCCATGCCTCAAAGCCTAATGGGATTTCCCGGCCGCCGAACTGATTCCAGTTGCCACGCAAGCTTGCCCACACGTAGCGAGGGATCGGCAACGTCTCTCGCTTGGACTTACCTGAATCCGCCCGGCCCATGCCAATGGCCGTCGGTGACTTGAATTGTAGTGCAAGACGGGTGGATTCCGCACTCGCACGCTGCTCTAACTCCGCCGCTGTGGTGTATCCCGCCCATTCACTACCCTCCGGCGTCCCCCGTACTTCAGTGATGAGGAACTCTGCCTGGCCCAGGCGAATCCTCTGCCCTGGCCCCGCCAACAGTTTTTGCATGAACGCCTGAAACAATGCCGTATCGAGCAGCGTCAGGCGCAAGCGCGCTTGTTGGCCTGCACGTAATTTGTGTTTGTCCTTATGTGCAGATGGCAGTCCCCATACGGGCGATAGGGTGAACGGTTTGCGACCTTTGCGGTCGTGCAGTTCTGATGCCAATTCGGGGCGCACGGCGTCGATCAGCGCCAGGAAAGCGGCATGAGATAGATGCCCCTGCGTCATGGGCAGCGAGGCGTCTTGGGTGGCTTGTAAATGGATGTGGAGAGCGTGGAAGGTGGGCATGGTGATGTCTTTTGGTCAGGTTGGATGGTTGGTTTTTGCATATTTGTTGTTACGAAAGGAGCATCTTATAATGAATCACATGCACAACCTGCACAGCCGTGTCAGAGAAGCCGTTGATTCCCTAAGACTTCAAATTAACTGGCGTCCTGGCAGTGCAGTTCGCCACTTATTGAAACGCAAAGTCCGTGGGCATTTACCTGGAAATGCAACCCTTCAGGATTATGAGCGCATTATTCGTACTGTCCTGGAGGATGCCGAGGCTGAAGTTTACGCCTATTGGTTTCAAGACACACCCTATGCGACGGTTGTGGCGGTTATCGAAGAACGACATTGGCTTGTCATGTTCGACCTGGCAGGTTGGATGGAAAGCGCTTTCGTCGTAGAACAACCGGAACAGTATCTCAACAGGCCGGCATTTCAGCCACTTGGCCTACTGGGTGATTTGCATAATGACAAACTATGATGAACTGATTACAGCTTACGAAGTCGAGGTTCGCTTTCCTGATGTGAGCGGTATGGAGCATCTGCAAATGCTGATGACCCGCAGCAAGATTGCGGAAGCGAAACGTGAACAGCGCTTGAATAATGAACAGTGTCTGCGGTTGGCAGAAGCCGACCAGATCTTGTTGAGCCAGGCCGGGCGTTTCTATCAGGCCATTCAGCGTATTGCCGATCTTGCTGCATGGCGTGCTCAGGAGAATGTTACGCCTGAGCAATGGTGGTGGTATCTGGATGTGATAGCGCGATTGCCGCAGTCGGCGTTGAGGGGGTCGGAGCTGGTGGCGGGTTGATATGTATGGGTGCAGTCTGAATTCCTTTGGGATATGGACTTGCTGAGGATTCAGAGGATGATGGGGTCGCGGGCGGCGCGGGCCTGATTGGCGCGTAGGGCGGGCGCGAGTTCGGCGTGGGCCATGAGCGCGGCTTTGCCGAAGAAGATGCGGTAACCTTCATCGACCGAACTGTCGGGAAAATGAACAGTGAGGGAGTGAGACCAGATGGATGTGCCTTTTAATCGCCCAATAGCGATTCCTGCACGGGCTGGAGGGATGAGGAGAGCGACAATGGTCTGTTCAGCAATGGCATCAGCAACATCTGGTGGAAGTGCACCGTCCTGAACGCCTTGACCGCGCAATCCTGCACGGATCCTGAGCCTATGAATACCGATAGGGATATCACACCACCGTTGGACAAAGGTGTATTGGTCATCCTCTTGGGCATCATAAGCAAAACGGATGACCAGCTTATCCTCGCGCCAGCCGCGAAGGTGATAGAGAAAGTCCGTTTTTGGCGTGTTTTGGACTTGCGCCATATCCATCCACTGCCGACCGGTTAGGGGCGTCAGATAGAAATGACTAAAGAGATGAAATAAATCGTAGGTGTTGATATCTTCGCTGGAAAGAAGATGTTGTGGATCATAGATCACCGCTGTAGGGCTTTGGAACGAATCTCGAAAGTTGAAGTAAGCGACCATGAGCGCTACCTGGCTTTGTACAAAGATGATCAGCCCCTGGCGTTGTTCCTCATCTCCGAGCAATCCTGGGAGATAGTCGACCAAATCGGAAGGAGTGATACGTCCACTCTCAGGGTCCAGCCAGACCAGCCAATCGGACACGTATTTCGCTGTCTTGATAGTCATCGGTATGCCATCTTTTTTGGCGTGGCGCAACCATTGTTCCCTGTACTGATACTTGAAATAGAATGACTTCAGGTCACAATAGCTACGCTTGCTGTGGGGGGCGAACACGTCTCGCACTCGTTCATAAAGCGCTTCGAGCTCGTTATGCAGCGCGGGAGGCATAATGCTCCCCAGTTTGAAGATGGGATAGAAGTTCTCGATGATGGCGTAGGTGCTGATGTAGGCTGTAAGATCGTGTTTGGCAGGCAGTTGGGGACACTGGTTGATAGCCTTGTTGAATTGTTCTCGGGTGAGTGTTTGTCCATCCAAGTCCTGCAAATCGGCAATGGCGTCGGGTTGCAAAAGGGCCACCACATGACTGGCCCGATCGGTCTCCTGCTTCCCCAGCGTCCGCCCCGCCCGACCAATGCGTTGTAGCAGGCCATCTCGGTAGCGGGCATCGCACACTAGAAAATCGATATTTTGTCGTTTCTTATTCTTTTTGGCGAAGTTGTAGCCGATGTCCACGGTGGGGCTGGCCAGGATGAGCGAACGGGCCGTGGCTGTCCGGCGGGCCTCGGCAGGTTCGGGGCCGGTGATGCGCCCCATCGGTTCATCCCCCAACAGGGGCCGTAGCAAACTCCAGGTCCGATTCACACGCCACAAACTGCTGCTGATGATCGCCCCGTCTTCGCCCGAATCCAACCATTGTTTCAGTGCATGTTGTTCCGCTTCCACCCACTCTTCGATGCTTCCCTCCAGCAAAGACACTTCCAGCGGCGCTAATGATGGGACGGTTTCCAAATTGGCGTCTTCGGGGTGTTCGTTTTGGGGTGAGATCATGAGCCAACGGTCATTGAAGAGCCGATCGAGGTACTTGTTCACATAGGGCAGGGGCGTGGCTGAAAGGAGACAGACGCGGCGGTCGCTGACATCAAAATAGCCGAATTGATCGAAGAGCGCCAAGATGAAGAGAAAATTGGCCAGTTGCTTGCTGTCGTAATAGTGAAATTCATCGATAACGACATAATCGAAGCGGAGAATGAAATCTTCCAGTAGATTGCGTTGGTCGTACTGGTGGTAGCGGGCAAAGATGGCGTAGTAGAAGATGTCGGGATTCACTACCAGAATGACGGGTTTTCGCCGCACCTCGTTCGGCTCAAAAGCCAGGTAGTTACTGAGCAGCTTGTGCAAGACCGTACCCCGACGCTGGCCGGTGTTCTCCAGCTGTTGTACATGCGCAGCGGTCACGCGCAATACCTTAAAATCCAGCTCATTGTCTTGTACAAATTGCTCGATATCCTCGGCGTGTTGTTCAAGCAGGGCGTTGGTGGGGGCGATGAACAGAACGTTTTTCTCGGTTCCCTGCAAATCGAAAAGATGCAACAGGCTGGCGAACGTCTTTCCTGTGCCGGTGTTGTAAGTGTTCATCACCACCGGCGACTCCTTCAGCGCCTGATAGGTGCGCATTTGATGGTGGAGTGGCCATTGAGTCAGCCCCCGCGGATTGGTCGGGGCCAGCTTTTCGGCGTGGGGGAGGAGAGTGAGGGAGATCATGCCGCCTTCCAGATGCCGTAATCACTGATCTGAATCGACATTTCCTCATCCACCGTGCCCCCTGGCTCCCAGCAAATGGCGGCTTTGGGCACATGTCTCCCATGCTTATTGGCTGAATGCGTTTCCCGTCCCACCAGGGGGACTACTCTGCCGTTGGCCAAAATCGCACCCTCCCCATGTGCCCGAGTGTGGGCCAGCAGCACGCCGTTTTTCTCGATGGAGACGACAGGACGGCCACCATCAAGCTCCAGGTCATAGCGCCCGAAGAGTGTGCTCACCGGTAAGGGCTCTTGGTAAAGGGTGCCCCGACCCCAGCCGTAGGTGCGTTCCCCGCCCATCTGCAAGCGCAGCAACGCATCTTTCCACGGCAGGGCGCAACCCCCCTGTTCGAAAATGTAACCGAGTAGATACACCGACTTGCCCTCTCGCGTGGTGGGTGCGATGAACTCGGTCTCATGCAGGCTGCCCTCCTCGGCGCTGTTCTGCCTGTAGTTCAGGGCTGTGCTGGCATAGGAGCCGAGGAAATGCCAGGCGAACCGTTCGGCATCGTCCCAGGACCATAGTTCGACATCGGAGCCGGTCGTCGGGTAGAAGTAGCTGAAGGCCAGTTCTCGGTTGACGCGACGGCCCACTTCCCGGTAATCGTTGTTCAGGGATGGCGTGTCGCGCGTCATGCGGGCGGTCAGTGCCCCCCACAGCGCCTTGCCGTGGACGTAAGGTCTCGTCACCTGGAGGTTGCCGAGCTTTGCCCGCCCCATGTGCATGGGCGAGCGCAGGTGCAACACGATCTTGTAAGCTTGCCAACTCATAATCAACCCTCCCTGGCCTTGGCCCCGTAGCGCACATAGATCAACGTCTGTTCCCACACCTGCTTGACCAGCAGTAGAGTGTCCAGATCACCACTGATGTGTTCGGTGATGAAGCGCAGAGCATCTTGTGCAGTGTCGTTCGGCGTATCTTTGGTTATGATCTCGATTGCTGCCAGTTCCAACAATCGCTGGCGCACAGATGGCGCAACTTTTGCGTCCGGCTCGGTGCGAGAATAGAGAAAGAGGGTAGCCGCATAGACGCCATTTTCCTGTAGCACGCCCAGAGTTTTGGTGGCCAAGTTGTCCACTTCGTTGGTCTTCCATTGACTGGTTTCAGCAATAATCTGCTGGGCCGTCTGCGCGGCCAATTGGTCTAAATTACGCATGGTTCACCTTCCAATCGGCCATCAATTTGATCCGGCCAAAACCGCGCGTGCCCATACCGCCAATGCCCAGGTGCTCGGCAAGTCCCAGGCCTGCACGCACTACATCCAACGGTTTCTTCCACGTTTCGCCCAGGGCTTCGTTCTTGTTATTGTTTTTCGTATCAACCGGCCAGGGATCATCGCCCCGCCGATAATCGTCCTCCACCACATCCAGCCACAGGAATGCGGCGCGGGGGATGGCCTCGTAGGTGAAGAGCGCCCCATCCTTGGCTGCGCCGGTGACCGGATCGATGCTGACCGAAGTACGCACCTCCAGATTGCTATTGACGATCTGGGAGAAAAGCCCATCATCCACCAACACCAGCCGCTCGGCGACGTCCTGCCAGTTAAGGATCGATTGGCCGTCCGGCGGGGAAACGCTCACCTTGGCAGTGTTATGATCCAATAGCAGCCAGCCCAGGTTGAGGGGTCTGTTCCAATCGACCAGGGAGGTTGCAAACTGCTCCCGGCGAAGATCAGGCACTTGCACGTCAAACCCGGCTTCCCTCATCCGGGCTTGGGTCGTCACCCACACCGGGCCGGCCATGGAGTGGACCGGGAAGAGCAGCAGATGGGCGTCGGCCAGACTGATTGTGCCGGCGTTGCCTCCATCCGCGCCCCGGATGCTGCCGAAGGTGTAACAGATCGGGCATTTAGCGTCTCCGCAGTGCTCCCCCTGTCCGGCGCAGCCTGGTTTCTCGTAGCGCATGGCCGCGTAAGAGCGAGCCGCACCGGAGAGGGAAGTGCCGGGGATTTTGGGCAAGTTCGTGCCAGGCTCCCGGGCGATACTGTTATCCACCCGGCCCAGGCGATAGCCGCCTGTGCCGATGTGAACCGGGTCCAGGGTCATAAAAATGAAGCGCTTTAAGGTGTACATGCTAGGATTTCTCCTGTGGGAGCTGGTCTTTTAGCGTTTTCTCTTTGTGGATGGTCATGTAGATTTCCAGGGCATCGGTTAGCATACCGGTGAGGACAGCCGTTTCCAGAGCCGGCGTATGTGCATTGGTCTGGTGCAAAGCATCGCTTACGAACTGGCGGAAGGTTTCCGAGACTCCTTCGATCGTGCCGGTGGGTTCCTCCCAGTCTCGGCGTTTGGCTTCGATTAGTGCTTCTAATGACTTAATCTGGGATGTCGCAAGTTTGTGGCTTATCTGACGCCATGTTTTATCGAGATCATCTACCTGCTCAAGCAGATAGGGGCGCTGTTGCTTGTCCGCACCCTGGCGTTGCCCATTGCCATTGTAGGCCACCTCGAAGCGGCGAGCGCTGCTGTCCAGGTACTCGAAGTCAAAAGTGGAGGGGGTGTAGGCCACGGTGTCGCCCGCTTGCAGGTTGCATACATGCACCCAGTGTTCGTCGTCCGGCCCCACAAACCAACGGTCGCGGTCGCGGGGCTTCCCCGTCACCTGCCAGTAGGGGTACCAGACATCGTGCGTGCTGCCGTCTCCCATGATGGTGGGCACATTGACAGCGATCTCTCGCTCTCCCACCTTGAGAGTTAATGATACCTGGTCGGGCCAAGGGTCCGCTGGAGATATGCCCACGACCTCGGCCTTTACGGTCTGGTCGGGGTGGCGCAGCATCCGCCGTCCGGCATCCAGCACCGAGGCCAGGGGCGTGCGGCGTCCGGCGTAGACCACGCCCAGATGCAGGGGCAGACGGTTGCGCACCTTGCCCATCTCGATTTCATACTTGGCTTTGATGGCTGTAACGACATCCAACGCCTTATTGGCCGGAACCAGGGCCATGAAGGTGCGGGGTTCGGCCAGGATGGGGATGGCGGGGGAATAGGCGGCGTCTTGATATTTGATGTGCGTGATAGAGTGGCCTTCAAGGAAATTCGTGCGATTTTGGCTAGTGCGAGCATCTGGATTGCGCAAGACAGGTTGCTCGCTTTTTGTCACGAATCGTTCATTCAGATGATCCTCAACGTAGATCGCAGATGCTGCTGAGCTGTTGAATATCTCCGGCTCAGTACCTAACCGACGCGCAATGTAGCCCAGGTTGTCAGCGCTCAGAAACAAGCCGTCATGACCATCCTGCGGAGGATTCCACACTAGGCTTAGTTCGGCCTCATCATGCCGTAGTTCATAAACATGGTAGGCCCCCAAATGGGGATTTGAATCAAGATGGATTTTCAATCGACGGCGATCATCCATGAGGATGTTCAGAGCTTCATCCAGCACTTCTTGCCAAAATCGACGTGTGGTTTCCCAAATGCGACGCAGACGGCTGAAAGAAGGGGTTTTACTCGCAACCGGCACTCCATTGCTGTTCTCTGGATCGTTCGGCGCGATCAATAGTAGCGATTCCGGAAGGCTTCCATCAAACCATCTTTTTAGATCAAACTGGCCTACAATCAGAGCCATGCAACCGTTGGTATCGGCTACTTCGTCAGTCCAAATGGTTCTATCACTTTGGGAGGTTGCCCATAGTGCTGAACGGTCCCCACGGCGTTGTTCGCAGATGTCGCATACATTGCGTTCGATAGATTTCCGATGAGCCCCTTGAGGTCGTAAACCACAAATAGTGCAAATGTCGGCGGTATTGCCATTCGACCAGTCCAAGGCGACCTGATTGGGATCGGCAAACGAAATGACATCGCCGGAAAGAAAACGTGCGATACCAGGCAGTTCATTGGCCAACGGTTGCCCAGATAATGGAGAATTATCACTGGCGTCTGTTTTCATATGCCAATCTGGATCCTGTCCCCACCATGGTTCTACTTCCAATTCAAGATGCGGCAAAAGTTCTCCGCCCAGTTGCAGGGCGGGGCTATTTTTTGTCGTACCTTTAGCGAATTCCTGCATGACCAGAGTACGCAGGTCGATGCCATTTCTATCAACCCATGCAAGGAGATCGGGGATATCTGGCACAACATAGACACTGCCGTTTTCATCCCGGTAGACTTCACTACCCAATGGGAATGTGGTTTCAAGAAGCTCACGTACCCGTTCCAGGCCATTGCTGAGCACTTCTTGTCGCGCCAATAGATCAGGAATGCGTGTAACATTGAGCAAGTAGTCCAGTCCGTCAACCTGAATGTTTAGCAGTCTCCAGTGCAAATCACGGGCTGCGGGTGTCTGACCCGTCAGCAATGCTCCAGCTAGCGCCGCTTTGTACAATGAGCCTACCAATAGCCCCCAACTCCACAAATCTACCTCATTAATAGGGCGACGCGTATCGGCAATGGTTTGGGAGAATAGCTTATCTGCGCTCTTTCGGAGATTGTCTCGATTCAAGCTGGAATATCCGACCAACTGATTCCACGGCAGATCCCAAAGTTGACTTGTTAGTCCGCCAGCGACGTTCCTTTCAGCGCCAAACGCCGTACTGTTTTTGATGCCAGGATGATTCTGCTTGCCGCCAATAGGTTCTTGTTTGTCAAAATGGGAAGTATTGTGGCAGCGAGAAAGAAACTGCCCTAACACATCGCAACTCCACGTTGAATCATTGAATAAGTCAGTTAGAGAACGGGCTGAGGCCTGCACAGGAAGTTGCAGTTGTATTGTCGGTAAATCGGGATATCGAGTTGCGAGTTCATTTCGAGGCAAAGCCTGCTCTTTCGACAAATTTGCTGCATGCACTCGCAGGTTTTCCTCCGAACATTTCCGATAGTCGTGCAGCCAGCCGATGGCTTCGGCCAATAAAAGCTCATTCCGATGATCGGCCAGAACTTGCAAAGAATAGCTCATTCCGCACCTCCTACCATCAGTTTTTCGGTCAAATCTTCCACGACGTCGGTTGCGAGTCCTGTGAAAGTTTCAAATGGCGTCTCAAGAAAACACTGTGCTGGCTCTACAGCCCCCGTTTCCCATTCGGCCTGATCTGTTTGGTAGATTTGCAGGGCTTGCTGAAACGCGACTGATTCACTACGAGCATCCCGATACCGATTGCGCTGAGAGGTAGTTGCCCCATGCCGCTGGCGCCATTCATTGGGCTTGATGCGAAAATCCTCGTCGGGAAATTCCTTCAAAAACACCGCCAAAGACTGTGGCATGACCGGTTCCTGGGGCGGGAGAACTTGCTGCTCAGCATCCGGCACGTTGGTTCGGATGAGCCCGTCGCTCACTTGATCATCCCCAAAGCCAAAGCCGCTGCTGGTCTTGGCGCCAAAGCCGTAGAGGGTGAACATCGCCTGCAATCCCTGAGCCAGCAACTGTATATCCTCGGCTACCTCTTCGAGTAAGGATTTCAGTCCCTTCTCCGGATTAGCAGCTCTATTGCTGATACGGTCGAAGGGCACGTAAAGCAGGGTGAACTGACCCGTCGCGCCAATCGGCACGGACTCGAAAATAATAGGATTCTTGCCCACCCGGCGCACCCGATCGTGGGGATTAATGATCTCCCGACTGGTTTCGGTGAAAAAGGTGGGATAAAAGAGGAGTCGACCGGATTGGCCTCTGTCGTTTGTGCCATCTACCGCGCCGAATAAACGACGCATATATTTTTTATCCCGATGGTCTTGCAGCCATAAGGCATGTCGTAAACTGCCTTTCCAACCGGAGGGACGTACCATGGGCAGACGAAAGACCTTATCCCGCACGATGGGATTGTCGATGATGTAGAAGGGGTTGTCGTCTTTGGATATGTACGGTTGCGCCAATCGGAAGGAAAAGGTCAGGCTGAAGGAGTAGGGAGGCAGGATGGTTAGGTCAACAGCTGGATTCTGGATGTACTGCCACAAAGGCGTACTTGAATAGTCCATCAGGTTGTTATCATTCTGACCGGCCAATTTATGATAACAAACGGTGGCCGATTCCACCGTCTTTAGATCTTCATTTGCTTGTGAAAGGTATTCGAAATAGTCAATTGCCATTGGTTCAATCTCCTACAGGCGCGAGTAAGTTCTTTCCAAAGACCGAACGTGATGGAGTTACGCCAAATGCATAATTCATATACTCACTACACAAGGCTTCCATATTTTCAGCGGACAGTAAGTCTGGTGGCGCAAAACCGAACACCTTCAGTTGGTAGGTGTTTGGTTGCATGCGGAATGGCATTCCAAAGAATATGCGGCCTGCGGTACGCAAATCATCATCGATTTGTTTTTCTCCTCCATTTGGTCCCCATTGAGAGCGCGGCCCCATCAATTTATCCAAAGCACCTAACTGTTTCGGGTTGTCAGAGCTTCTCCAGCCTTTCTTTTCCTCGAGCCAACGTCGCATTCCCATTTTCTTGCTGTCCTTGTAGCGCAAGTCAAACACGCAGGGGAAGTAATCCCTCTTTTGGACTGCTGTTGTGCCAACGACCGTGCGAAAATGAAGTTTTGTGTCCGGCACGACATAGGTCTGACTGACAAAATAGCGTAAGTTGAAGGGCGACGGATCCGGTATGTGGATCGTTTCCCACCGCTTCATTCTTAATCGCAATGCTCGTAAACTATCGTCCACACTTGGCTCTGAAACTTGGGTTGGTAAATGTAGTTCAGCCTGGCCAAAACCATGCTGAAGACGGGCACCTATGCCACCATATTCAGTTGCCAATTGAAACGCGAGAACTATCTGATCCACCGCATATTTGGCATCGTAGCCTCGATGGACCAGTTGTAATCGAACGCGTCCGTAAGGAACTTTGTAATCATCGATGTTCCGCGATTCACCACCAAAAACGCGTTTCAACCAACTTTCATTCATGGATGAATTCGTTACAAAGTACAGGGGCGTGGTCGGAGCATCAAGCACTTGGATCTTGAATAACCGCGCCCAGCCTGTTGTGCCAAAGAGATAGGTAACAGCACAAAGAGGACGCAGTCCAGCCTGTAGTGCTTCTTCCGGTGGTTTTCCTTCTTGCTTCGCTTTTTCATAAGCCTTCGTATCAAACTCTGCCCGGTAGACCGCATCTCCTTCTTCGGCAACGGGATTGGAGACTCTGCCACCCAGCCCGCGCACGATTGCCTCATACCACCAGCGCAGGGAGCCTATGATGCCGGTGGCGTGTAGGCGGTCGCTGGTTCCGTCCACGCCGCCGGTCCACAACGGGGTGAGAGTCCTAAGAGTAATTTCTAATGGTTGGTTCATTCATTTTCTCCCGGCATTGGTAGATTCACCTGCCTCTTTACTCCTCTTTTACACCAAAACGCATGTTCACAGGCAGATAAACACCACCGGGCAAGGCATGGAAATGTCCGGCCAACGTGGCGTGATGCACCAAAGGCATGGGGGGAACGTTCAACAAATCGAACATGATGAGCTGGTGGGAAGGAGCAAGATCGGCAGGATTCAGCAAAAAAGGAACGGCGGTTTGTTCCCGCTCGACGATATCGCCCCGCACAGCCCGGTACTCCACCCGCGCCTTGCTCATAAATTTGCCCAGGCGGATGTAACGGGGCAATTGCAACGGCTCTCGGCTGAGTACGTAAAAGATCGCTACGTTGCCGATTGCCAACGCCCGAATGCGCCCGAATTGAGGACGGTTTTCCAACCCGATCTTCTTACGCTTCTCGCCGGGGCGATGGACGTACCACACGGGGCCAGATTTCTCCAGCCAGGCCCCGTCCGGGCGGGTGACGATGGCGTTGTTGGCAAAAGCAAACCAGTAAGCGTCGGGCTGGGCGTTAAACTGGCGGAATACAAAGCGGGGGGCATGTTGGATGGTAGCGGGCGTGATGTAAATCCCGCGCTGATTGAGTTGGCTCAGATGCTCTACGTAATGAATGTCACCCCGATTATGATAAGGAGCTTGCACCAAGTTCAAGGCGTAGGCCAGAGCATAGTTGCCAATGAATGGCTCGGTGAAATAGGTGTTGCTCACCTCGCGACTGCTGAAAAACGTCGGCTCCAACAGCGTCAGGGTGCACTGATAGATGTGCGTCATAGCTTCACTCCTGGATCATCCGGCAGGATACATTTCAGAGGTTCTCGCCAACAGTTGCGTGAGTAATCCTTCATCTTGATACAGACCTTGTAGATCGGAAAGAAGTTGGGTCACATCCTCATCCGGCATGACATCCGTTTGCCCCACGATCAGAGACAGCAAGTTGCTGATAGCATCCTCAGCGGCAAAACGAATTCGGCTGAGATGCAGGGGGAAATCAGGCTCTGCGGCGCTATCGCCTCGAAGATTGTCAAAAGTAGCCTGTGTCCATTCCAGATTGCTGAACACTTCGCAATCGCTGAAAATGACGCCCACCAGATGGTTGCGAACCTTGCCGATGCGGGAGGAAATGGCGCCGTAGCGAGTGGAGCGCATGACGTTGCCCAGGGTGTAAAGAAATTCCGCTTCGGTAACATCTTTGATGGTTTCCATGTCCAGGAAAATGCTTTCCGGCTTGACGTACTCATCCGTACCGATGCTGGTCGAGGCCTTGCTCGTTTCGGGGTCCCGCATGGTGCTGTTGTCAAAAAGGGCATTGAACTGCCTGGTCCCGACGATAGTGGTGGCGGGATGCAGACTGAAGGCATCGTCAGTGATGACGCGTGATTTCTGAGCGCCGCCTCCACCTACGGCGTAACCATAGATCATGCAGTCCATGCACTTGCCGCAGGGATTGTTGCGGTTGAGGGCGCAGACGCCGCTTTTGGCATCTTTTTCGAAGAGGTGATTGTGCCTGCGCAGCAATTCTCGGCCTGTGCGTCGCTCCACTGCGGTTTGTTTGCGTTTGCTGATCACAACACGCTGGATAGGCTCGCCATCATCTTTCAAGCCCGGATGTACAAATTCACGATTCAGTGGTTCGCCGCTGCCCTCGGTGCGGAAAATCGCCTCCGACTCCACTTGGCGCAGTAGAAAGAGCGTGGCGTAATGACCTTGGGGATAGTTGCTATAGGTCGGTAGAAAATGTTGTTGGTATTGTTCAAGAATAGTCATTGGATATCTCTCCTGTAAAGAAAAAATGGATGGCTGAGAATAACCGGGCGGGAATGTCGTTAGTCAGATGCGTCCTCTTTGCTTTTGATCTGCTGGCGCAGATAAAAAAGATAGGCAGAGCGAAGTAGTTTCTCATCGGCAAGCAATTTACGCAGATTGCCGTCATAGACCTGCCCCAATACGTTGTCGAACCAACCGTTGACAAAGGTAATGCTGGCGGCCATGCGTTTTGCGCCGATTGTGTAGCCCTGCTGTTTGGCCAATCGTTCCAGATGATCGAAGATGTCCTGCGCTGCGGCCGCTTTTAGCACTTCGGCGTCCAGGGCTTTGCTGCTGTGCAAATAGGCCATTTTCTCCATCACTTGATTGAAGGGGAAAAGCAGACTGCTGCGCTCCAGCGTTCTGCCACGCAGATGGCCTGTCCAGGCGACTTCTGCCAGTTGTTGTAGAATAGTGCTCAGTTTTTTCACAAAGGAACCTCCTTGGAGTTGAGCAAGAGTGGAAATATGAGGTAAGGCTTGTTGATAGGCCCAGGTGGTGAGGCCCCCTTGATCATTACTGATCTTTTTTACCAGTAGCCGGTCCAATTCGTGGTAGATCATAAGTGGATGGGCGGCCAAAGCGCGCACTAAACGGGGCGTATTATCATCAGAAGTGAAGGTCATTTCAGCCAGGGCAAAAAGATGCTGCACTTTCACCCACAGTTCGGGGAAATTATCTAGAACTTCTCCCTGATCGGGTTTGAATTGGCGATAATTGTTGACCGGCAGCAAGCCCTGAACGGCCAGAGGGATGTTATCGACATAAAGATCGCCGAAATCCTGTTTCTCCAGCGGCGCAACCGAAGCTGCAGAGAGTAAGACTTTGACTCCAAAATGCCGTTGAAAAACCAAAGCGTTCCATAAAGCAAAGAGGAACCGGTTGGTGTCGTTATCACCGGCAGCATTGATTGGTAGGATGATGAGATTGCCCACGGTTTTGGAATAATGTGGCACATACGCACCGTAGGGCTGGGGCTTGCCCTTTTTTGTTTGGGTTCGGAAGAAACGGGGGTCCTTGCTCTTCTCGCCCAACCAATGCTTGATGGCAGGGCGGGCGTCCAGGTTCAGGGCATTTACTGCTTCTCCCGCTTCAGTGATTTGCCGAAAAGTGTCACGCAGAGCTTCGATAAAGGGGGCTGTCAGGAATGAGTAGGGGAAAAGGTGGAGGTAGAGAAGTTTTTCTCCTCGCACCGGCGGATAATTCAGCTTTTCCAGCAGGAATTGCAGTTGGCAGATGGTACAGACGTATTTTTTGGGTTCGCCCGGCCCACCGCGCAGCCGATTAGAAAAGACCTGCACGGTTATATCATTCCGCACATCACCTGCCATCCACTTGCCCGTGGGAAAAGGGCTGCCGCAATGGACACACTGCTTGTGCTGCGTGTTGATGTAGTGCTCCAGATGGTCGCCGAATGACATCTGGGGCCGTCCACGCCCACTGAAAAAAGCATAGCGCTTGAGATAATCAGCCAGATGCTCAGTCTTGGCGTCTTCCTGCGTCTTTTCCCCCACCAGCCGGCTACCGTCTTCGGCGATGATTTGCATTACCTCATCCTGACTGAGAGGCACATCCTTGATGAGTACATAAGATCGATCGTATCGGGGCTCGAAAAAACTATAGTAAGAGTGGCGTTCAGGCGGCAAGCCAAATAGTTCGTACAGGTGCGCCCAGGCATCAGGCATTTCTTCACGGAAGTGATCGCTCAGAAAGATGTAATAGGTACGGATGAGTTCTGCTGTCCGCAACAGCACATCTTGTTGGGCGACCAACGACGCTTCATCTTCCAGAATCCTTAGCACTTCATCGGCCACATCGGGGGCATTAGCGGCATGCTTTTCAAAATCACGGCTGGCCCGATCCCGTACTTTGGAATCCAACGCTTGCGGGACCAGATTGCGGCTATACACCTTGTTGATCAATTCCTCCAGGATGCTGTCCTTCCCGGCAAAAGGCACGCCTAACTCCAGGCATTTGCCATCCACCTTGATGCCGGCAGCTCGAGTCACAATAAACTGTTGGAATTTGCTCTGGGTGATGCTATTGATGTTCTGTGCAGTGCGAGTGGCCGTGCGATAGACCATTTCGTCGTCCACCTGGATGGTTTGTCCCTTCGTGACCAGATAGACGATGCCGTCAGGGTAATAAAGCAGCGGGATAAGCTCGGCGGTCTCTTTCAATTCGTCGGCGATGGCTTGGTGCAGGATATTACTGAACAAACCTCGCTGCTCGGTGAGTTGGTGGGTGAAAAGCTGGAATTGGCGTGCCTCTCCGGTTTCAGCTAGATAGGTGTTCAGATGTGTCAAAAACGTTTGCTTGTGTTGACGTTCGTCCAGGGTATGCGAAAGATCGATGATATCCACAGCTTTCATCAGGTTTCGTAATGCCTGCACGCGTTGCATGCCCAGCTTGTACGCCGGCGCTCGCTTGACGACCAGCATTTCACCCGAGGTTTGCGTCGATCCTCCATGCCCACGGATGAAGCTTTCGATGTCGGCCAAGTAGTCGCGCCAATCTGGGAAAAAGGCTGGCAATCCCAAGCGCTCAACGAGCGGTGCGATGTTTTCCTCCACCGCCAGCTTGTTGAACGCACGCGCCTTCTCTGTTTCCATTTTATTGATGTCATGGACGGTGTAGGCCGTGAATAGCACCTGGGCTTCCAAATCACTCAGGCTCAGGACTTCACGCAGGGCATCTAACAGAAAGATGCCATTGATGATGTGCGTGTAAAGGCTTTCACCTTCCTTTTTGCCCCATTGCCACTGATGGCGATAAGCCAGTAAGGTCTTGTTACCCACCAAGTCGAGGTAGGATTTAAGCAGAGAGGGTCTTTGTTTGCCAATTAAAAAGGCGATGCGTTGTAAATCAGATGCTTTCAAAGGGGTGACCTCCTATTTGCCGAAGAACTATTTTTCATTTTAATCATACCACACCCTCACCCCACATCCGTGGTGGTCAAGTACCATCTTCATACATCTCCCCCATCTTCCGCACAACCTCCTTCATCTCCCCCAGCAACTCAACCCCACCCAAAACCCGACAATGATGCCGGTAACGCATCAGCGCTTGCAGCGTGCGGAACAGGTCTTCCGTCTCCCCACGCACCACGGCGCTGCCATCGGGGCGGCGTTCGACGTCGTGAGATGTCACCCAGCGCGGGCGGGAGACGCCTTTGCGCGCCACATCTGCGGAGAGTTCGTAAACGACTTCGTAGGTTTTGGGACGAGGCGGATAGGGCGGGAGCTTGGTGGGGAGCACACTGATATCTGAGATACGATCCAGACGGTAGTTGAAATAGCGGCGCATCGTATTCTTGCCCAACGGCCCGTCGGTGTAACGGCAGTAACCTCGAATGTAATAGTGCCCGTCGTCAAAGTATGGTTCGTTGTAGAACTCAGCCACGTGGCGGCGCGGTGTCTTATCGGTTTGCTGGGGCGATCCATACAGAAATTCAACCTGACAGCGTCGTTCAAGGACATCGAGCAGCCGCGCCCACACCCCCTCTGGTATCTCGTGCTCGTCCCGCCGTGTCAAATCAACAGACAACATCCCTCTCTGGCGTTCGATCTCCGCCCTACGGTTGATATCCAGCCAGGATCGCAGCCTCCCTAATAGCGCATGAACTTCGTCATGTTTAGGTGAATCAAGCCCAAACGTATCGTCCAACCAGGCGATTGTTGCCAGGTCCTCGTCCGGTAGATCGAGGAGCGGTAACCACGTATCTTGCAGCACATATGCACGCTCTTTGCGACCATAGCGGATTTCAACGTCCAGCTGTTCGCGAATCCGTTTTAAGTCGTTTTCAAAACGCTTGCCGAGCGCTTTATCCTCGACATTACCATAAGCATCCCTCCCTTCTGACTCGTACACAGCCTCTATCAAATGCATGCGGCCAGTCGGGCCACGTTCTAAGCGACGGATGATGGCTAGACATCGTCGTAACACAAGCCATTGACTCTCACGACTTGCCGACATACAGCAACCTCACTTACAGCAGCGCTTTGTGAGCACGTCTCATTTTCCTAAAAAGTTTGTACGGTTAGCGATAACGCTGACAAGTGTCTTGAACATTGCTGCATTGGCTCCCATCCAGCGTCGTGGCGGCTTCAGCAGTAAGATGTCGTCAAAAGTACGGATATTGCGACAAATATCAAGACATACTTTGTATTGTAAGGGACTTCACTTTGACTGGCAATTATGGATTTCAGTTGATCACCGGGATTCCTGATAAAACCAAAATGGCTTGCCTCTGTCACCTCAGTTTTCTTGACGGCCGCCAGGCCCAACCCTGGCTTTGCCATCTTTGCCTTCACGAGCACGGAGCCAGCCGGTGCGTTCGTTTTTTTTCGACATCCGATACTTGAAGGTTAGCGAGTTCTGAGATACGAAGGCCAGTTCCAAGAAAGGTACGGAGGATGACCATAGCTCTCCGACCACTTCTGTGAACGGCTCTGATAACTTGACTTTGACGATGGTGTCGATACAACCCAAGAGACCGAATCCGCATCCAGCGACAGTAACTCAAATGACTTGGAACTCATTTGCCACAACTTTTACCCTTCAAGCCTTCTAGTCTCGCGGTCAAATGACATATGTCTGAATGACCACGAAGCGTCGTTCGACAGGACCAAGCGAGAGAATCGATAGAAATACCGCGAACAGTTACCGGATCGCCACGAAAACGTATTGACAAATACTTAAATTCCTAGTATAGTCTCTCATCTTTCGCTCAAAAAATTGATGAAATCTGAAATATGCTTTCTATGGCAATATTGAAGCGTGAAGGTTCGGAGAACGACCGAATTAGTGGCCGTGATTTTTGAGTTATGGTACCTTTATTGACATAATTTTCTCAGGACGGCGCCATTCACAGATATTTGTCGCTTGCTTTCAAGAAAACGACACCGTACCTCTACAAATTGCGTTCTCAGCTCGACGTTCATAAGCGTTTGGGCCTGTTTTGACA
>JAAENG010000199.1 GCA_024224665.1 Chloroflexota bacterium
GCACACCACCCGAACACCCCAGCGGTCGTACCTGAGGACGGGGCGGACCGTGTAACGGCAGGCGCAACGGACGAACACTGCAGAGTTGAGGAACGAGCCGCCACGCAACACACGGCGCACTTCGTCCGGTGCTTCGATATTTTCGCGTCCGTCGTCGGGATCATATGGATAAGCGAATTCAGGTTTATCCTCTTTTCCCCATAAACTGAGCGTCCATTCCCAAACATTGCCACTCAGGTCTTCTACAGCATAAGGATGGTTTTTCCCGGGAAAACAACCGACAGCACTGGTTCCACCAATGCCGGTATCATCATAATTAGCCCTATTTGCATCGACCGTATTTCCCCACGGATAAATGAGACCATCAGAACCTCGAGCCGCTTTTTCCCACTGGGCTTCACTGGGCAGTTTGATGGACCAGTCTTGTTCTCGTATCAGGGAGGCCAGGATGAGGGGTGTATGTTTTGCTTCTCTCAGTTGTTGTGTCAACCAGTCACAGTATGCACGTGCATCATGCCAGGTGACATAAACAGCGGGATGGTTGGGTATCCCTTTGAGACTGTCAGTATCTTTCGGCTTGTAGCCGCTGCCAACCGCAAAGATGCGGAATTGTTCAACAGTTACAGGGAAACGGGCAATGTAATAGCCACCAAGTGACAACTCGTGCTGCGGTAGCTCCCTATCGAGTGCTTGCGGATCTTTGTCCTTCTTACTGCCCATCAAAAATGGGCCGGCTGGAATCTCGACAAACCCGAACAGGTCATCATCAGGGAGGCGCCAGGCGTCTTCTCGGAATCGAGGATCGCCTAGATACCCTAGGGCATCACCGGCACTGGTTCGTTCCTTGGCCGGACGTTCCAGATCCCGCATTATCTGTACAAGATGGGTTTTCAAATCTGTTGTAGATGTGTCATCATCCCCTAATGCTTCTTCCTCAATTCGCGCCACCGCTTCACGTATACGTGCTCTATCACCGCTCAGTAATTCCTCCATGAGATCACCGGCGATTTGTGCTGAAGTAGCAGGTGTCTCTCCTTCGACGGCGCCAGCCAGACGCACGTATACTGACATTTGCTCGCGACTCAGTCCTTCAAATCGTGCCTGTTGTCGCCCTTCACTTTGCTCATCGCTTTCAGGGAAGGTGAGCATACGTTCAAGGTATACATAACGTCTCCGTTCTTGCAGGTACGGAGCCAAGAGCCCTCCGCTTGCTTCCGTTTCTGCACCTGCTTCTTCCGTTTTCGGACGCTTGCGACCGTGGAGGGTTTCGTCCTCACGGGTAGGTTGGCGTGTATACTCTGCCTCCAACGTTTGCACAAGCGTCGGGTATTGGCGCCATTCGCTGTAAAGCTTGGGATACTGAGTTTGAATCATGACCGTTTTCGCCAATAGAGGCCAGGCCACACTCTTACGAGGTAGGCCGTCTGGGCGTGCCTCGCGAGCCAGGGCGATAGCGCGTAAGAGCCGAAAGATATTGAGTGAGCGTTTCACTTGGCGGGGGTTAGGGAACAGGCCTTGGGCGAAGACCGCTTTGGTCATCGAGCTGAGCCGTGCCGTGGGAGGAAGGTTTTCGTCTAAGGCACCGATGTAGTGATCAAGATCATCGGCGATCAGCGGCGGTAGATAAAAAGGCACCTGCACGATTTTCTGGAGATATACATCACCGCGGATAGGGAGCTCTCCCCGTTCTACAGCACCGGTCTTGAACAATGCCCCATAGCGCGCTTCCACCCCACGTTCCACGACCTCCCGATCCATGCCCAGAACAAAGACCGTCCCAGGCACTTCCAGAAACAACTTAATCGCTTCCAGCACCTCAATCGCCTTCTCC
>JAAENG010000200.1 GCA_024224665.1 Chloroflexota bacterium
ACCAATGCCGGCGGCGTTCACCATCGGCAGCAGACAGAACTTCGATTTGAGGGCGGTTGATAAAGTCGGACATAAGGTCGGACTTAGCATCGGAGCCAACACAAGTTCAGACGGCCGCCCCCGGAGGTTTACTTTGATCCGAACGAGGCGCGAAACCAGTCAAGGGCCGTGACCAACCTTTGATACAAGCGATTCTCGGCTTTTGATCGCGTCGTGAGATGGACATGACGCAGATATCCGCGCTCGATAACGCCCAATGCTGCTGTCACCCTGACCTCCAATCGCTTCATCCGCGATGTCGCTAGCTTCTTTGTAGAGATAGTCGCTGCCAGATCAGAAAGACGAGCCAATTCGAGGGGTGCGACGTTCATGGGCACCCTTCTAGTCGAGATCGCTCGTCCCTGCCCGGGGATTGCCTCCCCAATTAGGTAGTGACGTATGTCCAGCGTCTCAAAATTGTTTACATGTGCGGAAGAATGAAATCGTTCGACTTCGTCGCCTGTCTCCGAAGATAGGGCGTGCAGCATCAGCAACGAGGAGACCGCCATTCTAATCTTGAGTGTGTAAACGAACTGGTTCTCATACATATCACCGCTGTAGGAGATCAACTTAACCAACATCAGTGGGTTGGTCGCAAACCATTTGGCACTATGCGTGTTGATTTGCGCTGAGAACTGACCCGGTATTTTCACCGAGATTTGACCCACCTTTGTTTATGTATCAGCGGTTACGTGTTGGTCAATGTTGGCTTGTCCTTTCGTTTTTTCTTTGCAGCCTCTGAGCTGGCTTTGAAGCGGTAGCTGTCGTTTCCAGTTTCCAGGATGTGGCAGCGGTGTGTGAGGCGATCCAGAAGCGCGGTTGTCATCTTTGCATCTCCAAAGACCTGGGCCCATTCTGAGAAGCTGAGGTTGGTGGTTATGATGACGCTGGTCCGCTCGTAGAGTTTGCTCAGTAGATAGAACAGTAGTGCGCCGCCGGATGGACTGAACGGCAAGTAGCCAAGTTCATCCAAAATCACGAGGTCAATTTTGGTCATCATCTCTGCCATCTTTCCGGTCTTGCCGAGCGCCTTTTCCTGTTCTAGCGCGTTGACCAGTTCGACGGTTGAGTAGAAGCGGACCTTGCACCTGTGATGTTCAATGGCCTGAACACCGATGGCGGTCGCGACATGGCTTTTGCCCGTTCCAGGCCCGCCGATGAGCACGACGTTCTCAGCGTTCTCCATGAACTCGCACCGATGCAGTTGCTTGACGGTCGCTTCATTGATGTCACTAGATTTGAACTCAAAGCCTGCGAGGTCCTTGTATGACGGAAAGCGGGCCACCTTTGTCTGGTATGTGATTGAGCGCACTTCCCTTTCGGCAATCTCCGCTTTGAGCAGTTGGGACAACATAGGTGTTGCGGCCTCAAAAGAAGGCCCGCCTTGGGCGACCAAATCTTCTACGGCGTTTGCCATGCCATAGAGCTTGAGACTGCGCAGCATGATCACGATTGAGGCTCCTGCTGGGTCATGACGCATGGTACTTGCCCCCAGCCTGTCTCAGATCATCATAGCGGTCCACGTTTGCCTTTGGCGCTGTTTCCAATGCGAGTGCATCAGGTGGATCGACCTCTGGGAGATCAGTGTGCGTTCCGTCTATCAGCCGGTGCAACAAGTTCAGAATGTGGGTTTTGGTTGGCACGCCAGCCTCCAACGCCAATTCTACGGCACACAGAACGGCATTCTCATCATGGTGCAAAACCAATGACAGGATATCGACCATCTCGCGGTCACCACCTTCTCTGCGGTGCATGTGACCTTGCAAGTTGCGGAAGGCCTCTGGCATCTCAATGAACGGTGCTCCGTTGCGCAAGGCACCGGGTTTACGTTGGATTACAGCGAGATAGTGGCACCAGTCGTAGATAACACGACCAGGTTTGCGGTGTGATCGATCTATGATGCGCTCATGTGTGCAAACGGTCTTCCCCTCGGCCACTATGACCAGCCGTTCTGGATAGACATGCAAGCTGATGCGCCGGTTGGCAAAGCTCGCGGGCACGCTGTAGCGATTACGCTCAAAGGTGATCAGACATGTTGGCGACACACGCTTACTGTGCTCCACAAAACCGTCGAAGGCGGGTGGTAGTGCCATCAACATGGGCTTCTCTGCTTCCCAGATGTCAGCAATAGTGCCGGGCAGATCCCGGTGCGGTGTCTCAATCCAAAGGGCGATGCAGCGGTCTTCCAGCCACTGGTTCAGCTCATCAAGATCCTTGAAGACAGGCATGACCTGCCACATGCGATTGCGCGCATCTTGGACGTTCTTCTCGACTTGGCCCTTCTCCCAACCTGCCGCTGGATTGCAGAACTCGGGTTCAAAAACATAGTGACTGGCCATCGCCTTAAACCGGGCGTTGATGTCACGCTGCTTGCCACGGCCAACGCGATCAACAGCAGTTTTCATGTTATCATAGATCCCGCGTCCAGGCACACCGCCAAAAACGCGGAACGCATGCCAATGGGCATCGAACAGCATCTCATGCGTTTGCAATGGGTAGGCGCGCACTAAGAAAGCTCGGCTGTGCGAGAGCTTCGTATGGGCCGCCTGCAGCTTGACCCGTTCACCGCCGATAGTGGCCCAGTCTTCGCTCCAATCAAACTGGAACGCTTCGCCGGGTTGGAACACCAGCGGTACAAACGTGCCGCGCCCAGTTGTTTGCTCGGCACGATGCCGGTCGTCACGCCAGGCACGGGCAAAAGCGGCCACGCGCGCATAGGATCCTGCATAGCCCAACTTCACCAAATCGGCGTGCATCTGCTTCACAGTACGCCGCTCTTTGCGCGATTTGCGTGTCTGAGCCAACAACCATGCAGACCAACGATCCGCATACGGATCAAGATTACTCGGTCGTTTGGGCACCTTGAACTTCGGCTCAACAGCGCCCTCTCGCAGGTACTTCTTGATGGTATTGCGAGACAAACCAGTACGGCGGGCTATCTCGCGAATGGGCATCCCTTCACGTAATGCCCAACGTCGAATGACACTTAAAAATCCCATCTCGATCACTCCATATCTCCCCCAAACAAAAGCGTCAGGGTAGCGTCGTTACATGGGTCAGTTCTCAGTGAAAATTTATGGGGCTACCGGGT
>JAAENG010000201.1 GCA_024224665.1 Chloroflexota bacterium
GATTGTCAGCCCTTCATGGATTCACTACTTTGTGTGGATGCCTTGGGCGCTGTTCGGTGCATGGCATTCGTGTAGAGGGTGTTTGTCGAAAGCGTTACTTGGATTGGGAATGCTGCTTATCTCTACGCCCTTCTATTTTTTTATGGGAGGCAACCCATCGTATGGAATGGGAGGGATTCCCGTAATCGCGGCGATGTTGATCGCTCTTGCGGAGCTGTGTTCGGTTCATCAACGTCTGGAGCTAGACGCTGTTTTGAGTGGAGAACGCGAATAGTGTGGGCAAATAACTAGAAGACGCGGGCGAGTGAGAACCCAGGCACAAACCTCGCCCCCATTAAGCCTTCCTATACGCCACGGCTTGTGCCACGTACAGTCGTGCAGGCTCCAATAACTCTGTGGTGTCCTTCCGGCAAGCGTGTGAATCGCAGTAAATCCCTCTTGACTACCGATCGGTGGGCCAAGCCCATCCATTCACTTCGTCTTAGCCTGGGAAAGCAGGGTCGCCGTGTAGTTCCATGGCATCCAGTCGCTGGGCGATGCTTGCACGACTGCCTCATTCTTTAGCAATGCCACCATGTACTCGAACGAGTTGCCTCCGCAGCGTTCGGTGGTGTGGATCAAACTCATATAGAGGTCGCCGATGCGGGCGCCGCGGCGGGTCTTGTAGAAATACGCGTTCTTGCGGTTGATGATTGC
>JAAENG010000202.1 GCA_024224665.1 Chloroflexota bacterium
GTTCAACTGGATCTCAGGGGGTTGACATATCATGAAGGACTGCCAGTCCAGATATCAGACAGGATTCAGGCGAAATTCGCTGTCATTGACGCCCGCCAGGGTTGGTTTTATTGTCAACCCCCTGAGATCCCAAAGAGCCAACTTGTTTTCTGCGGGGGTCCCTATGTTTATGGCTTATCGGTGTGGCTCTTCTGAGCACCTCATATCTACATGCATCCTGGTGTCTCTACGGATCGAATCGAATTCGTCGCTTAAATTACGAATCCCGTTTCAAAGGAGATGGCATCAAGGGGGATGTGGGTGAGAATTATGGGTGTCTCTCAACCCGCCAGTTCTTGCCCGAGTGACTCTACTGCCTCGACCAGCACATCGAAGTCCTCTCGCCGGCTGCGGTGGTTGGTATTGGCCACACGGATGAGGTAATTGCCATTGAGTCTGGTCGAAGAGGGCACAGCAATGCCTCGCTCATGCAATTGCAGCAAGATCTCGTTATTGAGCTGGTTGAGTTCAGCTTGATCCAGATTGCCTGGGTTGTAGCGGAAACAGACGATGTTGAGGGGCACGGGCGCCAACCGTTCCAGAGTGGGGTTCTTCTCGACTAAATCCGCAAGGTAACGTGCTTGCTCGACATTCTTCCAGATCATACGGCGGTAGGTGTCGATACCATGTTCCTTGAAGGACAGCCACACCTTGAGGGCGCGAAAGCCGCGCGTTAGTTGCACGCCGTAATCGCTAAACCAGGCTTCACCAGCGGCCACGCCACGATCGGCATGTACCAGGTATTCTGGTGTCAGGGAAAAGGCCTGGCGATGAGCGGATTCGCTACGTACCAAGACACATCCTGCTTCAAAGGGCATATACAGCCACTTGTGTAAATCAAAGGCAATGGAATCAGCACGCTCCATTCCTTCGGTCAGGTACCTGAGTTCGGGTACGAGTTCGGCTAAAGCGCCGAAGGCGCCATCTACGTGAAACCACATAGCTTCTCGATCACAGATATCTGCCAGAGCATTGAGATCGTCGAAAGCCCCCGTATTGACGGTGCCGGCACAGCCAATGATGCAGAAGGGATGTAAGCCTTGTTCACGATCGCAGCGAATGGCAGCTTCCAACGCCGCCAGATCTATCTGATATTCTTTGTTGATCGGAATTTTACGCAGGGCTTCGCTACCCAGACCCAACAGTTCCACAGCTTTCTGATTACTGCTGTGCGTTTCAATCGAACTATAAAGCACCATCCGTCTTGGCGCTGCAGCCACACCTTCAGTGCGGATATCGAACTCAGCCTTGGTGTTACGAGCCACTGTGACGCCGACCAAATTGGCCATCGAGCCGCCGCTGGTTAGGAGACCGCTGGCATAGTCAGGATAATTGTATTGGTCAGATACACTTTACTCAAATGGCCCACCTCTTTTTCGGGGCCGACATCCCCGAATGACGGGGTTTCACCTGCGAAAATGTCTGATACTGGGGAAGTTCGTTCCCCAGTCGAAGTGCAACATGTGCTTGCCTAATACA
>JAAENG010000203.1 GCA_024224665.1 Chloroflexota bacterium
ACGCAGATGGGGCCGAAGTGACTCGATATGTAGGCAGTGCTTACTATCACACAGGAGCCACTGACAGCCCCGCTAACACGACCTACGAGGGCAACCTTACGGGTAGCCCTTCCTTCGCTTCGCGTATGTCCGAAGCCTTCTCAGGCCGCTCTTTCGTGGCCTTCGGGGTACTGACATTCGACAACAGCGATGGCGATTTAGATGGGTGGATTGATGATTCCTTTGCGGGTCGTGAGGTACTGGTCAAGTTGGGTGATCCCTCCTGGGATATAGCCGACTTCCGTACCGTTATCTCAGGCATATCTGACAGACTGATCATATCGTCTGACAGTGCACTTGAGTTGATCATTCGCGATAAGCAAAGGCTGCTCGATAGGCCCATCCAAGACTCTCTGATTGCTTCTGGCGAGAACGAGGGCAATGTACTTCCATTATGTTACGGACAGGTAAAGAACATCGCACCAGTCCTGATAGACGACACCACGCACGAGTATCAAGTGCATGAAGGGTCTATCGAAGCAATATCCGCAGTCTATGAGAACGGAGTCGCCACTTCCCTTACGGTAAAAAACGACCTGAGCAATGGGAAGTTCACCCTCTCGGCCAAGCCCGAAGGAGCCCTCACGTGCGATGTGCAGGGGGATAACAGCGGGGGCTACACCGCTGACCTTGCAGACATTGTTGAGCGTCTGGTAACGAGAGAGATTGCATCAGTGGATGCAACAGCAAAGGCGGCTTTCGCTAGCGCGGTCTCATACGATTGCGGGCTTTACATCAGTGAGCGGGCTAACCTGCTCGACGTACTCGACTCCCTACTGTTTGGCTGGTTTTACGGCTTTAACAGGGATGGAGAGTTCATTATGTCAGTGTTGGCAGAGCCTACCGGCTCGATTGCTGATATTGATTCTCTTGAGACTTACGGGAGCATCGAGGTAACCAAGGCTGACGTACCAAGTTGGCGGCAGCGTATCGGATACAACAGAAACTGGACCGTGATGGACGACCCAGACGAGACTGTAGCCGAGGCTCACAGGGCCTATCTGGCATCTGAGTTTGCCAACGTAGCAAAGTACGAGGACGCAACGGTACAGACTGAACACCTCACGGCACAAGACCCCGACGTTAAGGGCTCGATTCTCTGCCTAGAGGCTGACGGCATTACCGAGGCAACGAGGCTACAAGGTCTATACGGCTCTCAGCGCTTCATGTACCGAGTACAAGCATTCACCGCCCCCTACCAGATCACCATAGGCGACACGGTAACCCTGAGCGATCACCGCTATGGGTTGAGCGCTGGCGTTGATTGCGTGGTCATAGGGATCACCGAGTTACTGCTCGATAACAAAATAGAATTGGAACTTTGGCGATGAGTGGAAAATTACTAGGTAAAAGTTGGCTGGACGATCTAACCCTTTCGGTTACATCCGAGGCTGGCACCTACGCTGTAACCAATCTGCAAAACCTACAACCGGGGAGGCTCTGGCGATCAACTGACACGGCAGACCAGATCATCACTTGCGATCTAGGCAGGGTGAGAGAGATAACAGGCTTCGCCCTGTACGCTCACAACCTGAGCATTAACTCTGAGATCACCTTCGAGATTGCGACGGATGCAACATTCGCAACGATCATATACACGACGACATTCCCGGGCGTAACCCCAGTCTACGGATGGGGCACTCAGCCCCTCGGCCTGTACGGCTTGGGGGGCTACTCCGACGACGGGATCGTGCAGACCTTCGCGACACACTGGACCGCTTCTATACAGGCTGGCAACGCTGTACGGGTCACCCTGAGCGACTCAGGCAACACAGACGGATACATCGAGGCTGGACGGTTAAAGGTTGGGTACGCAGTGGACGTTCCAATAGCCCCGGGCTACTCGATGGGCTTTGCAGAGCAGACAGAACTAACCCGCACCCGAGGCGGTGCACTGAGGTCCGATAACCGGCCCTCATATCGCTGGGCGACTATTGACACGACCCTGATGGATATCACCGAAGAAACTCGGTTGATGGACCTGTACGAGGAAGTGGGCAGACGCTCAGATATCTTGTGGGCCGCTTTCCCGGGAGAGAGCACGACAAGAGAACGACGCAACACAATGCTGGGCCGCATGACTTCGGGCGGTGGCTCAACAATAACTAACGAGGGGACTATCGCCTCTCTGACTATCGAGGAAGCACTGTAATGGCATTGTCCACGACCTATTCGATTGACGACGTAATTGCCCTACCCCAAGGCACAACGCCTTGGTACGATCAATTCGTCGATGCAATGAAGCACATCAAGAACACGATGGACGATGTATCGAGTCTGTCGGGCGG
>JAAENG010000204.1 GCA_024224665.1 Chloroflexota bacterium
CACAAAACGAGCCGATAGCCGGATTGATCCGGCGCTGTTTGCTAGCCGGGAGATTCATCCTCCGGCGGACCTGGCAAGAAAACATTACCGAAATAAATAATTAACCTTCATAAGGGCCTTCGTATTTTCAGCGACGAATTCCATTCGGTTCGTGGAAACGCCAAAATCGTAAAGGGGACAAGTACTCAGAATGAACCATGCCAGAATTACGATCTGGAATCCCATTCTACCATCAGGACTCGTAGTTGTTGAACGAGCCTGCAGATGATCTCGGGCAAAGACTCTGTAACACTTTTTGACAGACCCTCCCCTGCCTCCGTGGAAGCTATCTCAATTCCCCATAGCTCGACATGCTGCGGCAGTCTGTTGAGAGCGACCGCCATATCCAGCATCTCCCGTACGCCGAACCCGTGCGACGAGGCTCGTTCGACACCGCGGGTGTCAAGCAAACCTGGGCGCCACAGCTCACGATGCAGCGTACCCGCAGGCGCGCCACTGACCACCGCATCCACCACAATCAGGGTTTCGCACCGAGGTAAGAGATCAAGCAACCCCAGGTCGGGCTGAGTCATGGTTTTGAACTCGACCGCCGGCATCTGATCCCGCCCCTCCTCCTGCAACCGGGCCTGGGCGCGCCGCACCACCTCCGGCCCCACACCATCATCCGAAGCCCAGGAGTTGCCGATACCGAGGATGAGGAGCATGATTAAGCAGTCGCATAGACAAGGGGGTCATTCGCTCGACCCCCTTGTCTACTTATCCCTTATCTACTTCTTTACTTACGTTCGATGTTCAACTTAAGGAAGTGGGTGGCGCAGGAAATGCAAGGATCGTAATTCCGCACCAGTTGTTCGCAGCGTAATTGAGCTTCTTCCAGAGGTAAGTCGATCACTACAGGCACGAAGGCGCGCAGATCATCCTCCATCCGCCGCAGGTTTTGGGCCGTGGGCGCATCAATGCGAGCTTCCTGAATCAGCCCTTGATCGTCCAGCCGATAACGGTGATAGAGCATGCCTCGGGGCGCTTCGGTGATGTGACAGCCGGTCCCCGCCTTGGGTGGCGCTACGATACGGCTTGGCGTGGGCCGCACATAAGTATCGAAGATCTCCAATGCCTCTTCGTATGCGTGCACCAACTCGACCGCTCGGGCAACGATGCTGACAAAGGGGTTGTTATTGGGGAAAGAGATACCCGTATCCCGCAGCGCCTTCTGGGCTAACGGTGACAGCTTTTCCAGATTGAGATTCAGGCGCGCCTGCGGGCCGGTGTTATAGCTTCCACCATGTTCCCGGTGCACCTGAACCGCATTCGAGTGCGCCACATGGTCGTTGATGAAGAACTCTTCGAAGGACTCCATGGGGATGTCCAGCCCTTTCGACGACAAAATCCGCCCTTCATTCATGGGGTACTCATCTGGATGTGAGAGCGAAACGAATTCGTAGTCGGGCTCGAAGTCGGGGAAGTCCAGCGTCGCTGTCCAGGCAACGGCGTCGATACTGGCCTGCAAGCCCCATTCGAAGTCATCCTTGAGCGCCATCAACTCTTTCTTGGTCGGGGCCCGGTAAAATCCACCCACCGTTGGCGAGATAGGATGTATCTCCCGGCCGCCGATCACAGCGAGCAACTGGTTGCCATGCTTTTTCATGCGCAATCCCTGTTCCACCGCCGGTTTGAGATCGGGATTGGCAGCCATAGATATGGCGCTCTCATAGCCCAGAAAATCAGGTGCGTGAAGCAAATAAATGTGAAGCGCATGGCTTTCGATCCACTCTGCGCAATAGAGCAAGCGGCGCAGCCTGCGTATCTCCGGCGTGATCTCGATGCCCAGGATCTTATCCATGGCGTGTGAGGCGCTCATCTGATAAGCCACGGGACAGATGCCGCAGATGCGTGCGGTGATATCGGGCGCCTCGAAATACATACGGTCACGCAGCAGAGCCTCGAAGAAGCGTGGCGGTTCGAAGATATTCAACTCCAGATGCTTTAACTCGCCATCTTCCCAGACGATATCGAGCGCACCTTCGCCTTCAACGCGGGCCATGTAGTCAACCTTGATTCGCTTGGTCGTCATGGGATCAACTCCTCCTGTTTGTCACTGGCTATGCGGAAGGCATCGGCATAGCTGTTAAAGTTACGGAACAAGCGCACGATGCTGTCAGAAGGCATGCCCATGGCCTGGAACTGCTGATCCAGGCCGTCGCAATTGGCCGCCTCCATGGGGCCATAGCAACCGTAGCAGCCCCGATTATAGGCCGGACAGATAGCGCCACATCCTGCCTGTGTAACCGGACCCAGACAGGGCAGACCCTGTGCCACCATCACACAAGGCGTTGCCCGCTGCTTGCATTCCAGGCAAACACTGTAAGTGGGCACCTTGGGTTGTTTGCCAATCAGCAACGAGATGATGACATCCAGTAACTGCGCTTTGTTGATCGGGCAACCCCGCAACTCGAAGTCTACCGGCACATGTTCGCTGATGGGCGTCGAGGTCGCCAGGGTGTCGATGTAGTCGGGATTGGCGTAAACGATATTGATATAGTCATTGACATCTCGCCAGTTACGCAGGGCCTGGATACCACCTGCCGTGGCGCAGGCGCCAATGGCGATGAGCAGCTTGGATTGACTGCGAATTTCCTTGATCTCTTTGATTTGCGCCGGTGTCGAGATGGATCCTTCCACCAAGGTCACGTCGTAAGGGCCTGCCAGCCGCCGGTCGCGAGCTTCTACAAAATAGGCAACTTCGACGGCATCGACCACGGCCAACAGTTCGTCTTCGGCGTCCAGTAACGACAGTTGACAGCCATCACAAGAGGCAAGTTTGAATATGGCAAGCTTTGGCTTTGCCTGTCCATTCGCTCCGTCTGATTTCACTTTTTTACTCATTAGAAATCCTCCACAGCAAAGAATGGCTCGATGGCCGTGTAAGCATAAACAGGACCATCTTTGCAGACAAAACTGGGTCCCAACTGGCAATGGCCGCAGAAACCTACGCCGCATTTCATGTTACGCTCCATCGAAACATAGATACGCTCTTTAGGAATACGGCGAGCGAGGGCTTCGTAAATCACAAAATGAAGCATGATCTCGGGCCCGCAAGTGAGCACAGTCGTCTTCTTGTGGTCCAGCCGCAGGTAGTAGAACAGCATCGGTACCACTCCGACATGCCCTTTCCAGGATTCGTCGGCGCGATCTACAGTCATGCGTACTTGGATACCGGCCTCTTCCCAGGCATCGAATTCATCGGTATAAAGCATATCGCCGGGCGTACGCGCTCCGTAAAGCAAGAACACACGCCCGAAGTCGTCACGATGGCGGATGATATCGTAGATGATGGGGCGCAGTGGGGCCAGGCCGATGCCACCGGTAACGATGCAGATATCATCTCCTTTGATGCGACGCCAGGGCCAGGTGCTGCCATAGGGCCCGCGCACGCCCACGACATCGCCAACATGTAAACGACTCATGGCTCGGGTGACGTTGCCGGCAAAGCGAATCGTCTGTCCCAGACATGACTGATCACCCGGATCGGAGCTGATTGAGATCGGGACTTCGCCGATGCCCGGCACGTACATCATATTAAACTGCCCCGGCCGGAAGTGATACCCCTCGCGCATGGCCTCATCCTCTAGGGCCAGCGAATAGGTGGCAATGGCGTAGGCTTCTTCTTTAATGTCGGTGATCCTGGCCGGGTGCATGAGCATGGGGCCGGATCGAACTCTTGTTGTAATTGGCGCAGTGATTGTGTTTAACATATCAACCCTCCGCTCGTATGGCGCTGATTTCTTCGGTGATATCGATCCCTACCGGACACCAGGTGATGCAGCGACCACATCCTACACAACCTGTTGTACCAAACTGGTCTATCCAGGAGGCGAGTTTATGAGTCATCCACTGGCGATAACGAGATCGCGTATGGGGCCGGATGTTGCCACCGTGCACATGGGAAAAGTCCAGGGTAAAACATGAATCCCACACCCGCACCCGATCAAACTTCTGCCCGGTCAGATCGCTGACATCTTGCACATCGCTGCAGAAACAGGTGGGGCAAACTTGCGTGCAATTGGCGCAAGACAGGCAACGCTGCGCCACTTCGTCCCAATGATTATGTTCCAGGTTCTGGTAGAGCAAATTTGGCAGATCGCTTGTGTCCATGGTTCGGCCCATCTGCTTTTCGGCATCAGCCATGGCCTGGCGTGCATTCTGTAATTCAAAGGCGCCGGTCGGTCGCCAGGGAACCTGTGCCATCACCTGGCGGCCCATCTCGGAGCCAACCTCCAGGACAAAGAGATCGTCCAGTTCGGTCAGAGCCAGGTCAAAGCCAGGGCCAACTCGCGGGCCGGCATCCATGGAAGCACAAAAACAGGTGCCGCCCGGTTCCGTGCAGTTGACAGCCAGCACGAATGCTTTCTGGCGTCGGGTCTTGTAATTAGTATCCTGATAAGGCCCTCCTAAGAACACCTTGTCCTGGATTTCGATTGCCTTGAGTTCACAACTCCGCATACCGATAAAGGCGTACTGGGGCGGTTCTGTATCATTGCATTTGGCTTCGAAACTACCGTTTTGTCGTTGCACCGTTAGGAGCGTATGTTTGGGTGGAAACAGGTATTTCTTCCAGGATTGCGGACCTACGACATAGCCGAAATAGGCATTATCCTGGCGACGTTCCAGTCTGTACGAACCGGCCTCCTGGACATCTGTCCAGCCAACGGGCAGGTCTTGCATCGACTCGATTTCGTCGTAGATGATCGCCGCATCCCCCAGAGTGGGACCCACAAGCGTGTAGCCAGATGCTTTGAGAACATCCAGAATAAGCTGGAGATTCTCTTTGTTCATGCTTATGTAAGCACCGATATTGGGTGTAAGGTCTGGCATGGTTCCTCCTTAAGCATTAGCCTGCTGAGAAGGGGCAAAGATATCGAGCAACTGTAAGCGGGTGGCCTTGAGACGATCAGAGATGACCTCCGAAATCCTCCACAATAGTAGATAGCCCATATCATGGTCTTGTTCTAAGGCTTCGCGTAGTTGCGCTGCGTTGATGGCGACCGCCTGTGTCGATTTCATGGCTCGACCACTGGCCGTCTTGTTGGTGGATGGAAACAGCGATGACCAGCCCAGTAGCTGGCCAGGGCCGACAGTCAAGATGGTGTTCCGCCCTTGACTGGGTATATATATCTCAAGGGCAACCTGTCCTTCCACGATCAGATAAACGAACTCACCCACATCAGCTTCACGAAATATCGTTTGTCCTTCCGAAAAAACGATTTCGGAAGAGATAGCCGATAGTGTCTCGAGTTGGTCCATCGTGAGACCCTCGGTCAGTTTAAAGCTTTGAAGCGTTTTTAAAACAAGCTCAGGCGTCATTCATACCTCCTTCCTCCAGATCTTGGGTTGGTGAGAAAATGAAATAGAACCGATATCGAGTTGGAATCGAAAACGCATATGTTCAGGCGCGCCTTCGAACAATTGAACCGGACGGAAACCTATCTCATGTTGTCTTTGATGAAATGTCGTGGTCTTAGCCGGCTCATCATACAGACCGATCTACCCATACAAAATATATAAGCAGTATCGTCCTGTGATTATTGTAACGAGTTTGGCACAGATGTATATGACCTAAATCATGTTGGCGCAAAATTGCACAATATTTGCACGAATCATCTTGTGCTCCCCAACCAGATCCCACTACACATACATGCCGCCGCTTGGTTCAAGCAAAAAATCATCGACATATCGAATTGAACCACGCCGAGGTGGCCGACCACCGGTCGGTGACTTATGTTAGTCGACCCGTGGTCGGCGACCATCCTCGTTAGCCGCCTCCTACAAAATCGCTGTTACTGTGCCGATGGCGGAATAGATACACGACCACTCACTGCAGCCAGGGCCTGGGGAAGCTGTCTGGATATATCAGAGGCCAGCAGTGCAGGTCCGCATTGCTCGGCGGCCAGCCTCCCGGCAAGCGCGTGCAGGTACACGGCCACACGAGCGGCGTCCCAGGCATGTATACCCTGGGCCAGCAAGGCTACAATCACGCCGGCCAATACATCACCAGAACCGGCTGTCGCCAGCGATGCTTCGGCAAAGGGGCTGATCGCCAAGCGGCCATCTGCATGGGCGATGGCCGTAAACGCGCCTTTGAGCACGACGATCTGATTTGACGATTGCGCAAACCGGCGGGCTACACCCCAGCGGTCGGCATTCACCTCAAGGGTCGAGAGACCGCTCAGACGGGCCATTTCTCCAGGGTGAGGCGTGAGGATGCTGAGCGCTGGCACATGATCCGCAGCTTTTCCCATGTTTGCCAGGGCATTTAGGCCGTCGGCATCGATGACCAGAGGTGGTAACTCGGACTTCTGCGTAGATTCGACCACTGATTGATCCAAGAAACCTATGGGGCGGTTGCGCTTGGTTTTGCCCATGAAAAGGGTCTCGATGAACTCCTGTGTACGCTTGTCAGTGCCGAGGCCAGGCCCCAACAACACAGCTTGATGCGAATCGAATAGGGGCGTGAGAATGGGTACGGCATCAGCTGTGATCGCTCCTAGATCAGCGGGGAGCAATGTGTACACCGGTTCGGATACCTGGCTGGCAACCTTTTGTGCCACTGCTGCGGATGTCGCCAGATGAACCAGTCCGGCGCCGGCGCGATAGGCGGCTGTGCTGGCAATGGCCGCAGCGCCGGGATAATTAGCGCTGCCGGCGATGATCAGGGCCTTGCCAAAGGTACCCTTGTGCGCATCAGAGGGTCTCTTTGGCAGTAGTTCAGAGACCATTTCAGCGGTGAGGAGTTCGGGCGCATGTTCAGGCGCTAGTGTGCGATCGATGTTGATGTCGGCGATAATGAGACGCCCGCAAAAGGTGGCGCCGGGTTGCAGGAAATGTCCGATCTTGGGCAAGGCAAAGGTCACGGTCAGATCGGCGGGAAGGGCCAAGGGGTCGATCTCGCCGCTGTCGCAAAACAAACCGCTGGGGCAATCGCACGCTACGACCACCGGCCGAGGTCGAGCTAGGGGCCGGGTGGGATCGAGGCGTAACGGTTGAGATCGCATCTGTCTTTTCAGGGCATCCTGTACAACAGCTAGCAGATCGGCCAAGCTACCCCCTAGCGCCCGTGTATTTCCCGTGCCCAACAGGGCATCGACAATGACATCGGCGTTGGAAATCAACTCATAGAGTTGAGAGTAATCAGCTTCAGCCCAGATCGTGCCCGATACAGCCTGCACGAGTACATCCTCTTTTCTCTTGCGCTTCCAGATATAAGGAATGGCGTTGATCCCGGCCTGCTGGAGCTGAGCACAAGCGGCGAGTCCATCCCCACCATTGTTACCTGGCCCGATCAGAAAGAGCACGGGCCCAGAGGAGGATATTAGCTCAAGAATGGCGTCTGCCAAGGCGCCGCCGGCAGCAGCCATCATCTGATCATAACTGAATCCTGCGGCGTCGGTCGCCTTTTCCATGGTAACCATTTCTGCAACGTTTACGATTTTCATAGGTCGGATGTGATCTCAGTATTAGAGGGGGTAGTTGATTGGATCGACTGAACCTGGCTGGCGGCGCGACGATCTACTAGATATAAGATGAATAATCCTGCCCATATGAGTGCAAGTAGAAAAATCAAGCTATAACTCAAAGGGATGGATGGGTCCTCAGATTGGCCAATCGGGTTAAAGGGATGGCGAATAACGCTGGTACTGCGATTGAGGTAGAGGATAAGGGCCGATAGAATGAGCTGGGCGCTGGCGGTGAACGACCTGTGATCTACCCACACGGTCAGCACGATAAACAACACGCCAACTGCCAATATACGCAAAGCCATTTGGGTACGGGGTTCGCCAAAATCGATCCAGACACCCCAGGCCAGTCGAGCAGCGAACATCGACAGCACGAACCCCGCCAACCAGAAACCAAGCGCAGACCATCCTGTGATCTCCATCCAGTCATAGAGCTTACGCCAACCTATCAAAAAAGCGATGGACATGACGCCTGCAATCAAAAACAGGAGCAATGATACCTGCGTAAGGCTGGCGTGGGCGAACACCCAACGCAGGGTTGTCCCCAGCGTCCGCTCAAATGGCGCGGCGAGGATAGCCGCCACCCACAGAAGGGCGATGATTGCTAGAATAAGGTTCAGGCGAGGGAGACTTCGTTTCATAAGCTCCTAGAAATTGTTTCCAGTCTGTTTTGGGACAAGGAGGCCCCGCTGGGGCAGGTAGCAAGTAGCAGGTCGCAGGTCGCAGGTGCGAGTCCAGTTGCGACAAGGTTGAACTTGCCACTTGCAACGTACCACCTGCCACACACATCGACAAAAAATTGTCGACCCTATTGCGTGAGCGCCTAATCTGTCATGTAGGCTACAAGTAATTGTACACGTGGTATCGCGAAAGGTGAAGCAGGCGGTTGTGTTGGATAGCATGTCCACAGCAACAGATATGAATTTTGTTGCCGTCGCACGCTACGTTATCATGTCACTATGTTGTTTGCACTCATTCTCATTTATCTGACCATCCTGGGCTTTATTGCCTGGAAGCGCCGCGCCTGGTTGCTGGATGCCCTGGCGCCTGCATTGCTGGCGGCGTTTACTTTGGCCTTTTTCTGGCGTGTGGTTAGCGGCGACACTTTTATGCCGGCCGATGGTGGTGATCTCGGCAGTTTTCTGTTTCCCACCTATTGTTTCATCCAGCGCAGTCTTGGGGAGGGGGTGTGGCCACTGTGGAACCCGCATATCTATAGCGGAGTACCTTTTGTGGCAGAGATACAGTCGGGGATCCTCTATCTCCCCCACCTGATCCGATTCTTAGTTGGAGGCGACCTGCAATACACCGATATGCAATGGCTGTCGATGCTACATATCTGGTGGGCGGGTGTCACCACATTCCTGCTGGCGAGGGGACTCGATCTCAAACGAGCCCCGGCTCTGTTCGCTGCTGTCGCCTTTATGTTTAGCGATGTCCTGCTCATTCACTTCGGCAATCTCAATCTTATTGCGGTGGTGAGTTGGTTGCCATTGGCACTGCTCGGGGTACATCAGACTTTGAAGACTGGAAATATCCGTTGGGCGTTGGCTGCGGGGCTGGTGCTGGGCCTGGCGTCGCTGGTTGGCCATGTCCAGATGACGTTGTATGGTCTCATGAGCTTGGGCCTGTGGGTGGGGCTTTGGTTGCTGCTCACACGTGGCGAGAATGTGCGCCGCTGGCGCCGAGCGGCCATGGCCCTGATCGTGCCTACCGCCATCACGCTTGGTCTCATGGCTCCCATCTTGATTCCCGGCTTGCAAATGAGCGCGTTTAGCGATCGCGCCGACTGGCACTATGTGCAATCGGTTGGATTCTCGCTCTCTCCCGCCCAACTCATTGGCCTGTTGGTGCCCGGTTTCTTTGGCCGCAGTCCACAGTTGCAATGGGGTTTATGGCCGCGTGTAGAAGTCGGCTACATCGGCATTATCACCCTGGTGCTGGCCATTAGTGGCATAGCGATACGTCGGGATCGCAAGACCTGGTTGCTGCTGGGCTTGGCTGCATTCTCGCTTGCATTCAGTCTCGGCATCTACAGCATCATTCATGGGCTCTTCACCTGGCTGTTACCCGGACTCGAGCAACTTCGGGCTCCTGCCCGCTTTATATTTCTTTTCGACCTGGCAGTGGCACTCCTGGCAGGGCGTGGCCTGCAAGCCCTTTCTGAACCCTGGTCGGAAGTCGATTGGTCGGCTTTCGAGCCTGCGTGGCGTTTGGTCAAAATCGTGGCGGTCGTTGCCATCGCTGTAGGGGTGCCTGTCATCTACGCCGTACTACTGCTCACCCAATCCGGCGATCCCACACAGCATCTCAGGGCCAGTGTCAGCACTATCGCTGTGATGAACTTCATCCTCTACCTAATTGCCGCTATGGTCTTGCTCTACGCTCGCCGTCGCCATTGGATTGGCGCCGGCCTGTTTACAGGTTTGGCCATTGCCCTGCTTTTCATCGACCTGGCAGCGGTGGGCGCTTACGGAGATCTGTCGGAGACCAATCCAGCACAGAATTATTACAGAGAAGAGCTTCTCGACTTTCTGAAGACCGATTCTGATCTCTATCGCATCGACACACGCACAGAAATCGACCAACAGTGGCAGCCTGATACGGCGCTGCTGCAAGGGCTGTACGATACCTCGGGGGTGGTCAACCCCCTGACGCTGGCCTACTATGCCGATTATCTTGAGGCGACCGGGAGCCGTAGCTCTGATCTTTACGCACTGGCCAATACCAAGTATCTACTCGGACGCAAAGATATCGTCCTGGACTGGGATGTGTGGGAATTGGCCTACGAGGGTGATCCCGACCTGAATGTGTATCTCAACCGCCGTTTCCAACCCCGAGCGCATCTTCTGGGCCCAACCACACCCGTACCGGATCTGGCAAGCGCTCAAGCTGCCATTAGAGCGCCCGGCTTCGCGCCCCTGAACGAAGTCATCATCGAGGGGGGCAGCGAGCAAACTGGGTCGGGCGGTACCGCTCAAATCGCCCATTTTGGTACAAACGACATGGTCGTCAACACCGAGTCGGCTGAGCCAGGCACACTGCTGGTCGCTCAGGTCTGGTATCCGGGCTGGCAGGCCAGTATCGACGGCGGTGGCTGGCAGCCCGTCTTGCGCGCCGATGCCACCTGGCAAGGGCTGCAAGTACCTTCAGGACAACATAGCATCGAATTGCGATTCCGCCCCCCCGCCTACTTACTGGGCGTTATCATCGCCATACTGACACTTATTGCCGTGGCTGCGATATGGATTCTCACATTCGTGCGCAATCGACAAGGATCAGATCGCAATTCGTAGGGTAGAAATGATTTGGGTGCGTCCTAAATGAGTTGGAGACATAATGTGTCACCAGGTTTCGACCTAGGTTCGTCAACATAACCCCCCATTTCGGAGGTTCAGAAGGCCTGAACCGGCCTCCAAACATGTTAGTATCGCAGGGTGTTATGG
>JAAENG010000205.1 GCA_024224665.1 Chloroflexota bacterium
AATTTAGGTGCGAGATTGCGATCAGTTCCCCACTGAGGGTGAACAATTGCCCTTTTTTAGGGACAGGGACACTCCAGAAGGTTCATATTTGGAATTGCTGCGGCTGAAGCGACCTGCCGACTTTTGCGGAACTGCGATATTAGCTTTACATCGTCCTTTTCGCTTGGGTGGGTCACTAAACATAGCAGAAATGTTGTAGAACGCACTGTATCAATACATCACATCCTCCTTGATTGTCGGATCCCAGCCGACAAAGAGTCTTAATATCTCATTAACATTTCGAACCTGAACACTTGATGAAACACTCAATGTCTGTTCAGGTTCGGTTCAAGATAGTAACTCACTCATACCGCAACGTCTCGATAGGCTGCAAGCTGGCGGCACGCCAGGCAGGATAGATACCAAAGACGAGGCCAACGGCTGCGGTAAACCCTGTAGCAAGCAGTACCACAGTGGGATCGATCACGAAATCGGTGCCCAGCGCCCGTACAGCAACACTGCGAAACCGAAGACCAAATTCGTATCATTTCCATGCGCAAGGCAAACAAAGATGAACAACTCCTCTTCTACTCCAACCTTTGATCAGCGGGACGAATATCCCCAGGTGACTCAGGCAGATCTCGACCGAGCACAGTTTCGAGTAGGCCTGAAACCTACACCACGCAAACGGCGGGTTACGATCATGCTAGATACCGGTCTTGTCGAATACTTCAAGGCGAAGGCCGGCAAGCGCGGCTACCAGACGTTGATTAACGATACCTTGCGTCAGGCCGTGGAGCAGGAAGACTTGGAGGAGAAATTGCGGTGTATCATTCGCGAGGAACTGAACCGCGAGGTTGAACAACCAAACGCCAAATAGGGGTCGAACTTTTGGCGTGCGGCTCTCGCGCCATTCTTCATGATTTACATCCCCAGAGAGCTGAAACAGACCTTAGAGACTTACCTTGAGCAGAGCGGGTCGCCAACTGATTGTGTGACAGCAAGATAGTTTGCAACCCTAGAGCTGCAAGGGGTATGATCTGTGCAAAACGGAGGTTGTTGACATGAAGAAGGCAAATATCAAAGCGCTGATTCTGGATTATGGCGGCGTGATCAGTGAGTGGCAAAGACGGGAAAATGTGGAGAATATGTTGCGGATACTGGACAGCGATGGCGATGGTTTCCAGGATGTCTATCAGGGAAAGCGAGAGTCATATGATGCCGGCCAAACAACTGCCGCAGAGTACTGGAAACACATTTTGCAGCACTATGGCCTCGCCGAGCGGGACGTCGACATTGATCGCCTGATCCGGGAAGACGTCAAAAGTTGGACGGAACTCAACGAATCAATGATGGATTTCATCCGGGAAAGCAGAGCACGGATCCACAAACTCGCCATCATCTCCAACATGACGTGGGATACGTTGGTTTACATGCAGGCCAATTATCGTTGGCTGGAACTTTTCGATGAAATGATTTTTTCGTGTGAGATCGGGATCAACAAGCCGGATAGACGGATTTATGAAATATGTTCGGCCAGATTGGGATTAGCTCCAGCTGAGTGCTTGTTTGTGGATGATTCACTTGCGAATGTTGAGGGCGCGAGGCGGGCAGGGATGCATGCCATTCACTTCAAATCGTTCTCCGAATTCTCAGAGGAGGTTGAACAGTTCCTTGATCGATAGCTTGAAACTCCATAAACTGATGTCACATCAAACAGCCAGCGGTCGCATGATCACTGGCTGTTTGGGTGTAGCATTTGGGGTTGGGATTATTCGTACCTGAGCGCTTCTATGGGGCGAAGGCTGGCTGCACGCCAGGCGGGGTAAAGGCCAAAGATAAGGCCTATGCCGGCGGCGAAACCGGTCGCCAGAATCACGGTAAGGGGTTCGATAACAAGGTCGAGGCCCAGGAGGTTGGAGGCAGCCAAGGCCATCATGATGCCGAAGAGGATGCCTAGGAAACCGCCCAAGAGACTGACGGAGACTGACTCGAGTAAGAATTGGGCCAGGATGTCGCGTTTGAGGGCGCCGATGGCCTTGCGAATACCGATCTCACGAGTACGCTCGGTAACGCTGACCAGCATGATGTTCATAATGCCGATGCCGCCGACGAGTAGGGAGATGGCGGCGATGGCGCCGAGAAAAGCTGTAAGAGTGCCGGTGATGGCACTGACGGTGTCCAGCAGTTCGGTCTGGCTAAACGTGCTGAAGTCATCTTCGTCGCCTACTGCGATACTGTGTTCCGCTCTCAGGGTCTCGGTGATCTGATCGACTGCCGCCTCTGCCTGGTTCTCGTCCACCGCCTGCGCCGTGATAGTGTTGACAGCAGGTTGGCCGCTACGGGTGCGGTCGCTGTAAAGCCGACTTTGGGCAGTAGTTAGGGGGATGTAGACATTTTCATCGGGGTTGCCGGCAAGGCTGCCGCTCTGGCTTTCCAGCACGCCGACAATTTCATATTCGACGCCATTGATCTTGATCGGTTTGCCGACCGGATACTCGTCGCCAAACAGTTCGGTAACGACATCGACGCCGACCACGGCCACGCGGGCCTTGCTGTCCAGGTCATTCTGTACGAGACCGTCGCCTGCCTGGAAATCATCCAGGTTGTTGACCACAAAGTAGTTGGCAGTGACACCGTAGACGGAGGTAGCGTAGGCCGAGCCGTCGTAGACCACTTCCTGGTTGCCTTGCACGCTTGCCGCAACATCAGACACGGCAGGCGCATTCTCTTTGATGGCCTCGACATCGTTCAGGCTGAGCGGAAGATACCCACCGCTGTTTTCCATGTCGGGCGAGATAGTGATCAGGTTGGTACCGATGGAGTTTATCTCGCCGGTGACCGAGGCGGTGACGCCATTGCCGATGGCCATCAAGGCGATGACGGCGGCGACGCCGATGATGACGCCCAGCATTGTGAGAATCGAGCGCATCTTGTTGGCGGTAATGCTGTCGAGGGCTGTGAGGAAGCTTTCAGATAAATTCATAGGGATACCTCCGTGTTGCGTGGTGTTGCGTGGTTCGTGTTGCGTATTTCGTAAGCCAGACTTTCAGGATTACTCATTCCACAATCCGCAATGGTTTTTTAATTCAGACCGTCGGCGATGAGACCGTCGCGAATCCAGATAGTGCGTTTGGTGCGTTCGGCCACTTCGGACTCGTGGGTGACCATGACGATGGTGATGCCCTGGTCGTTCAGTGATTCGAAGATACCCATGACTTCTTTGCCTGTTTGGGTATCTAAGGCGCCGGTGGGCTCGTCGGCCAGAATAATGCTGGGGTCTGTCGCCAAGGCTCGTGCGATGGCTACACGCTGCTGTTGTCCGCCCGAGAGTTCGTCGGGGCGGTGGTCGAGGCGGTCTCCCAATCCCACGGCCTCCAAGGCAGCGGCAGCTTTCTGATTGCGCTCGCTCTTGCCGTAACCGCCATACATGAGAGGTAGGGCGACCTGCTTCAGAGCGGGGGTACGGGGTAGCAAGTTAAACTGTTGGAAGACGAAGCCGATGCGCTGGTTACGAACCCGGGCCTGTTGGTCATCGCTCATGTGGCTGACATCGATGCCGTCCAAGGTGTAAGTGCCAGCAGTGGGAAGGTCCAAGGCGCCGATGATATTCATGAGGGTGCTTTTGCCTGAACCGGAAGGTCCCATGATGGCAACATATTCGCCGGCATCGATTGTCAGGTCTACACCTCGTAACGCGTGCACGGTTTGCGTGCCCATCTGGTAAGATTTTGTGATATCGTTTAGTTCAATCATTGGAATCGTAAGGGAGCGTGTGTGGGCTGGAAGGAAGGTTATGAATGCAGTGTCACGTAGTCCGTAGTGCGTAGTGCGTGTTGCGTAGTGGTTGGCCGCTGGACTAGCATTGCCAATCCTTCAGTGCGTCACTCCAAAATAAGCCAACGTACAGTGATTGCAGACTTAACGGACCACGCAACACGCAACACATTCTCTTATCTGCCGCCGAAGGGCCTGCCACCTTCGGGCGGTTCGGGGAAGAATCCGCTGGATGCTTCGTCCCCTGAAGCTGTGATCGTGATGGTCGAGAGGCGAGTGCCTTCTTGAATACCACTGGTGATCTCGGTGTAGTTGCCATCCTTAAGGCCGATGGTGACCTCAACCCGCTCGGTGCCAACCGTACCGTCGGAATTATTGACGACGATGTTGACGTAGTAGGTACCGGCTGCACGGTCAGAGGTGATGGCCTCGTTAGGGACGAGGAGCACATCTTCTTTTGCTGAGGTGATCAAATCGGCGTTGGCGGTCATACCTACCAGGATGGGCAGATCGGTCTCATTCAGGCTTAGTCGCACCTCGTAAGCGACGATGGCGCTGTTACCGGCCATGGCCTTGGGGGCAATGGCGGCGATCTCACCTGCGATCTCTTCGCCGGGCCAGGTTTCCAGGGTGATGATGGCGGGCTGGCCTATGGCAATCTCGCCAATATCTACTTCATCGACACTGAGGACGACTTCCAGGCTGTTGGAATCGACTATCTCGGCAGCCAGGCCGTTGGCGGTTTCACCTTCGGCCACATGTACGGCGGTTATCGTGCCGTCGAAGGGAGCTGTCAATGAGGTCTTTTCCAGATTCTCTCGGGCGTCGGCCAGATTGAGGCGGGCTTGCTCAACCTGCGCTTCTGCAATGGCGACCTTCTCAGCGCTGGCACTATCCAGCAACGCAGCCAGTTGCGCTTCGGCCTGCGCCAGTTGTGAATCTGCAGAGGCCAGTTCAGAGGCTGTGGGGCTGTCTAATAGTTTCTGCAGATTCGTCTCTGCCTGCACGACATTGGCCCTGGCTTGTTGAATTTGGTCGGTGGAAGGACCTTCGCTGGTGCTGTTGTAGCTGGCGAGCGCGGCCTCGTAATTGTTGGTGGCCTGTTCTAGCTCGAGCGCTTGCGGCATCTGCCCAATATTGGACATCCAGGAGACTTCATCATAGTTGGATTGGGCCTGACGTAAGGTAGCTTCGGCATTGCGCAAGCTGGCTTCTGCTTGAGCGACCGAATTAGCATCGGCGCCCTCTAATAGTTCATTGTAGGCGGCGTTGAAGGCATCGAGGCTGGCCTGTGCGGCGTCGATATCTGCCTGATCTGCACCGTCCTGAACATTTTCCAGACTGGCCTGAGCGCTATCTACACCTGCTTGTGATGAAGCCAGATCAGCAGCGGAGGCACCATCCAATAGTTCTACCAGATTAGCTTCCTGGATAATCAGATTCTGTTCGGCTTGAGCAACTGCCCTTTCCAGAGCAGCGGTGTCCAGTTGAATCAAGCTGTCGCCTTCGGCGACGACATCTCCTTCGCGTACGAAAACGTCATCTACCGTGCCGGAGACGCCAAGGCTCAGTTGAGCATCTCGCTGTGCCTGAATCTGGCCGCTGGCTGTGGCGCTGGAACTGAGGTCGCCGATAAAGGCCGTAACGATATTACTTGTGTCGCTCTGTTCTGCGGCCACTGCCTGGCGTTCGCTAATCGTCCCGGCTATCGAGAAACCGGCAAAAGCCAGAGTGAGGACGAGGGCGCCGCCTAAGATCCAGGACCACTTCTTTCTTTTTGTGTTCGTTTGCTTGAGGTCTGTCATCGTAAAGCTCCTTGAAATGCGGAGTGAAGAATTGCGATCTGATGTTTCCAGCTTAGCGATTTTGCCGCATTTCCGGTAGTGCCGGGCGTCATTTCGCACCATGACCTACGTCACTCGATTTCATCCATCAAGAGGCTTAACGGTCGTTGGCAGAGCCCGTAGGGTATAAATACCTCGCCCAAGGCGTTTGAGACAGCTCAGACACCAGTCCAGTTCGCATATCAAGGTTCAACGAGTCGTCCATCAGGGCGAATCGTCAGGCATATGCAGTCAGTACTCGAAGCCGAAGCGCCTTGAGAGGACCGATCAGCATACATGAATCCGGTAGGGGCGCGAAGAACGAACCGCAGTGACGGTTAGATGCTATACACTTGCCCCGCATATCCAATCAGGCCTATGGC
>JAAENG010000206.1 GCA_024224665.1 Chloroflexota bacterium
AGACCAGTAGACCAGTAGACCAGTAGACCAGTAGACCAGTAGACCAGTAGACCAGTAGACCGGTAGACCAGAAGACCGATAGACCAGTAGACCAGAAGACCAGTAGACCAGAAGACCGATAGACCAGTAGACCAGTAGACCAGTAGACCAGAAGACCGATAGACCAGTAGACCAGGTTTTGCCGTTGATGCGTGCATAGAGGCGCACATCGCCCGGTTTACCGCTCCACCGCCCTACCGTCTACCCATTGCGATGCAGCTTGCCGGTGCGTTTGGCGTAGCGTTCGGCGGCGCCGAAGATTTTCAATCCGGCCGGTATGGCGATTACACCCATAATCAACACCGGCCAGATGTAAGGCCAGAGTTGTAGGGTGGGCGTGCCCAATAACAGCGCCTCGCGTACGCCGACGAGCACATAGGTGGCCGGGCTTAGCACAGAGAGCTTCTGCAAGACCTCCGGCAACACCTCGATGGGATAGTACACGCCTGAGATCAGGAGCATGACGGCGATAATCACATGCGTCATCTGTGAGCCGCGCTCGGGGAAGAGCAGGGGCAGTGTCGAAGCGGTGACGCTGATACCGATAAAGCTGAGGCTGCCTGCCAGCAGTACAAGGGTACCGCCGAGCAGGTTCGCTTTGCTGAGATCGATATCAAACAGCAGCACAGCCACGATGAGGATGACACCGGTAAAGAAGAAGCTGTAGATCACGGCGAATACGGTCTGGCCGGCCATATGTGTGAAGCGATGGATGGGGGCCATAAGTGTGTACTCGATGGTGCCTTCCCAGCGCTCGATGCTGATGACATCGGTAATCCAGTAAAAGATCACCGAGAGAAAGTGCCAGACCAGGGTGCCGATGATCAGGTAGAGCGCCAGGTAGCTGCCATCGATGTTGGCGCTGCCGCCACTGAGCTGTTCCATGCCCAGGCCGATGAAGCTAACCGAGAGGGCGTTGGCAATGGAGTAGGTCAGCCACACGATCTCCCAGGACCAGTATCGCTTAACCAGATTGGCATTGCGTTCCATAAAGGCGTAAGACGCCCGCAGTTGGTGAGTGGTTGTAGACATGATGGTGTTACCGAGGGGGGGTGGTTGGAGTGGATTGAGTTTGACGGCGTGTTGCGTGTTGCGTGTAGGCAAGTATGTCTGCACAAAAACGAGTTACGCAGCATGAAATAGACTCTGGTCACCATTTTGCTCCGATTTGAGGGTGCGACCGGTGAGTTCCAGAAAGACATCTTCGAGGGTTGGTTGGTGGCCGTTGTTGCTGGAGACCATCGCCCGCAAGTTGGCAGGTGTGTCCAGGGCGACGACCTTACCTTTGTCCATGATGGCGATACGGTCGCAGAGGGTTTCGGCCTCGGTCATATCGTGGGTGGTGAGGAGCATAGTGGTGTTATGGCGCTGCTGGAGTTCACGTACCACGGTCTGCACTTCGCGTTTCGATCGGGGATCAAGACCTGTGGTTGGTTCGTCGAGCAGGAGGAGGCGTGGGTGGGAGAGTAGCGCCCGGGCGATGGCTACTTTTTGCTGCATACCTCGGGACATCTGCTCCATAGGGTTGCTAATCGACCTCTCTTCCAGGCTCAAACGGTGGAGGATTTCCTCGACCTGGGTGCGTGTCTCCCGGCCATCTAAACCGTACAACCTCGCTCCGTAGAGCAGATTCTCCATGGGCGAAAGCTTTTTGAAGAAACTGGCTTCGACCGAAACCCGGTTGATCAGGCGCTGAACCTCCATCGGCTCTTTGACCACATCATGTCCGAAAACCTCGATCTGACCGGCGTCAGGCAGCAATAGTGTAGACATCAGGCGGATCAATGTGGACTTCCCGCTGCCGTTTGGGCCGAGCACTCCGAAGATCTCACCGGTCTGCACGTCAAAACTTACATGGTCGACGGCGACGATGGTTCGGGCCTTGCCCTTCTCCTTTTTGGCAACTGCCTCGTTTCCGTTCTGATTTAGAGGGGCGTCGTTTCCATTAGGCCCTTTGCCATTGCTCTGCTCGGGCTGGTCACCATTGCTGGAAGTCCGGCGCCAGGGTAACCAGTCGAAGCGTTTACCTGATGCGGGTTTACCGAATTTCTTAAAGACGTCTTTGACGCTAACGGCGGTGGTCATGCGGGCCTCCCCTTTATGGTTCGTATTAACTTGTGTGTTCTCTTGGTAAATATGTGTCGTATTGATGATAATCATGAGATTGCGTCGGGGTGGGGAGTGTAAGCAAAGGTTGTTCTATAAGCCGACTGCAGACGACCTGCGAGTTTTCAACAAGTGGTCGCGTTCCCGAAGTAGAATACTGTAGTTGTAGTAGCATGTTCATTGGATATTCCTTGATTGTCTGAGAGTGAGTGGCCGATCAGGTGTTTTCCTGACCGTAGCTATGTGTTACCTTCGGCGGCAAGGACTGGCAGTCCTCAGCGATTGCACAAAAGAAAAACGGCCATCGGATGCCCCGATGGCCGTTGCAGTGATCATTTACCACGCACTGTCGTTGCTTTTAGCAGCTTAAGTGAATGCCAATTACCAATAAAAAAGGCCCCGGGGCTGGAGTTGCGCCTGGGACCTGAGTTGTGTCAAATGGATTTAGTTGACATAACCTAGCAGGTGTTGGACGCACTCCTCGTATGTTCGCTTCCGCCGCTGTCGACGGGGCGCTGCACACGTACAATGTTCAGTAACATTTTGTCGAACATAAACTGCGTCCTCCTTAGATTAGAATAAGATGAAAGGAGTCTAACACGGGTTGTGATTGAGAGCAAATCACCCGATGCGATATTGATATCGCCTTACGAGTGGCGAACATCGGGTGATCGAGTGGTGGCAAATGAATACTGCATTTGCTGGAATCGCCAGACCCCGCCGCTTTTTACAGCGACAGCAGTAAAGCGAAAGGGCCAGACGCAGCGCTCGGGTAATTGCAAGCCGGCGAGAATATCATTGCCGAGACGGATGATGTCGAGCATTGCCTCTTTTGGCTTCACCCCCTCCTCTTCGAGCGTGTCAGCAACGTAGGCCAGATAGCCCTCGTAGCGGTCGGAGTAGGGGATCACATCGGTCACGGTGCCGGTCGTCGACAACCAGGCCACCTCACCCTGTGTGGCAATATTGGCGCCGGCCACATCGAAACGAATGTCGCCCCAATATCGCCAATCGCTCTCGATGAGCGCTTGTGTTGCCGCGCGTCCTCTGCACCATTCATCGTCGCCCGGCGTAACAGCATTGGTGCCGATGACTTCCAAGGTATCGTCGGGGCCAAAGAGATCCATAAACCAGGGGAGGTTTTCTGGGTTTCGGGCAATGTAGCCCTCTTGGAATTTCTGCAATAAGGTTCGCACGTCATCTATATCCATGTGGGAGTGCCTCCGAGACTAGAAGTTGTTTTCTGGGACTACCATCAACACGTCTGGTTTTTTGGGGCCCGTACTTAAGTTTGTAGTAAGCGCTTATGAAAGTTAAGAAAATAACTCAGTAATGTAGCCTATGCGTTTGCGAGGCCCGCACCGGGATGAATTCCCGGTGCTACGTAACAGCGCCCCTTGAAAGGGGCTGATTTGACACCCAAAGTGTCACAAAACGAGCCGAT
>JAAENG010000207.1 GCA_024224665.1 Chloroflexota bacterium
CTTTATTCATGGCGGGCCGGACTTTCTGCTGGTGGTGGATGACCTTGTCTAGACACCAAAATCATACGCTATTTCAACAGCTTGTTCCACGCCCGTCAGCTATATTATGCACTCTGATGAATAATCCGGGCTAGTATCCAAATAGAGCGATGCGATTACAATTCGTAACAAATTATTAATAAAAACACACTCCGAAGGCAGAGGTCACAGGTTCGAATCCTGTCGGGTGCGCCAAATTTCTTAACAATGTCAGGTATTTATTTCGGTAGTGAGATTTGCGCTGCATTGAGGAGTTCTACACGGAAGCAATACGGAAGCAGAATAATTCCAACTAGATGGACGGTTAAGTACAGAAATCCATCGGTTTGGCGCATCTATTTAGACCAACGATCCCGTAAAATTTGCGGAGTGTGAAAATCAAGATTGCATATGCCTGAGAGGACCATGCGATTGTTAGCCATCATCGCCCAATCTCCGGAAAATGAACCTGCACCAGTTCCAGCAATAATGGTTCGAATATGAGGTAAGTAAATGGCTTTGCTGCTGAACATAACCGGCTGGCCGCTCGGTGTTACGCCGAGCGTGTCTGTTGCGATCAGCGCTTGATCAGTGTCAATGTAAAAAATGAGAGACGACATTTACGATTTCCATCGAAAGTATAAGAATACTGCTTGCCTTGCGGTCATGGTGATTCCTCCAATCGTTGTAGGTTATTCACGATCGTCCCGATCATCTCGGTCTCAGTCATCCGATGGAGTCCTGCAAGTTGATCAACAACCATCACGACATCTGCGGGTCTGCTTGGACGATTGCCGGTCTGTGTAAATGGACCATCTGTTTCCGTCAGGATCCGATCTCGCGGGATTTCCTTGACCAGGTCGGCCTTTCGTTCATTCACAAGCATCTGAGCATTGATGGAGAAGTAGCATCCCAAATCGACGGCGCGTCTCATCTCTTTCGTGCTCCCCGTAAACCAGTGGAGGACAGTTTTGCCTTTGGCAGCAGGTAATTCCTTTTCAATCATATCGAGAACGATTTTCGCGGTACGAACGCTGTGGATCGAAAGTATCTTGTTCCCGGACTTCGAGCACGCTCTCAGGATATGCTGGAAAACATCTTTCTGCTTGTCGAATGACTTATAAAAGCGAGGGCTCGCATCCAATCCGACTTCACCAACAAATCGTGAGCTCGGCAGAAACTCGTCCCACAATGATATCTCGCGCGCTCTGTCTGCCACCAATTGAGGGTGGAGCCCGAGCGCGACGCGGACATTTTTGGTGGTCGATGCGAGGTCAATATTTCTTTCCCATGCTCGCGGCGTCGTGGTCACGGCCAGGGTCGCGACATTATCCTCATCACATTCTCGCATCGCTAGTGCGTGATCAGGATACAGATCCAGATGGCAGTGATAATCGACTAGTTGATTGCCCATCTGCATATTATTCTGGACCCGTCTCAACTCCGTCGAGTAACACACCAACTTCCTCTAGTCCCCGACGATAGACGTCACCCAAAGCGTCAATGCGTGATGGGTGATCATTCAAAGGGCCAGGTTTGTGCACCAGCAATCTGGCGAGGTCCGGGCGTCTTTTTATTCGCTCGATAGCCAATTGGAATGATCGGATCTGCTGACCTTCGGCCTTCTTCGTATCCAATGATTGGGATTTCAAATCAGGTATCCCGTAAACGGTATCATCGTGATCGATCAGGGCAGCCCTACGGATGATACACGGTAAGCAGTAGCCGCAATGACCTTGTGGTTTTTTATCCCACCTGCCTTTCGTTGGAGACGAGCAAGACAAGGACACGGGAGCAATCTTCCTAAGCAAGGTAGTATCCGCACATTCCTGTGCCATTTCACCCTTCGTCTTATCCCAGTATGGGTTGACGACACTACCGTTTATTCCCAGCGAAATGAGCAACTCATTCCATCTTTTGATATAATAAGGATGTGTCGTACGAGTGCTTAACGCGCCGAGGCGCAACGGGTCGAGTGGGACGTTCAGTGCGATGAGGCCATTCTCTGGCACCTTGAGCGTGAACGGTGAAGGCAGAGCAGTTTCGGCGGCAACGCCCAAAGAGAAAAACAAAAATGATCGGCCCCGCGTGGTATCCTCGGATTCAACGTCGTCGATGAGACCTTTTTCAAAGCTCATCCAGACCCTGAGCCGGTCAAATTCAGAATTGTCGAACTTGTCTTTGAGAGCATCATAGCATCTCTCCTGTGACTTGCTCACCAACCCTTCACCTGCATGGCTCACTAGTAAGGGAGTCTCTCCGGCACTCAGGCTGTCGATGGTACCGATGAGGCTGTCCAACCCACCGGAAAACAAACTCACCCCATCGAACGGTGTGGGTATGAGTGGGTGGTCGACTGCAAGGACCAGTTTTTCCTGGTCTTCGGGTCTTGCCCTGAAGCCTATTTCCCACCGATCACCGGTGAGGAAGTTCAGAGCGCGTTTTAGGATATCGCCTGACGCGGTCCACCGGACCGGATCGCTGACAGGGACTACCAAACGCATTTCACGCGTCCAGGCATCTTGAGACTCAGTATTGCGTGAGATTCTCGTGTCGGCGGCATGGACATGGGCCGCGACCACCAACATGTCTACGCCGATTTCCGAGGGCGCAAGATTAAGTTTTTTCAAGTCATCGAGCGCGTGCCCGATTCCGTGACCGAGCCGTTTTCCCAGCATAAGGTTCAACTCGGAATCCACCTCATCGGCGGCGATTGGGACGGCGGCTTTGTCGTCAGCGCCGAAGCGCCCGATTAACACATGTCTTCTCATCTTGCTGCCTCCTCGCCCATCGTCTGCAAGACTTCGAACGCGGATTCATACACTTGATCCACGAACCCGGTGACTTGATCTGGGGCTAGAGATTGAACGTTCACACCGGATGCATTGACCGCGTCACTGACACCGCGCTGGATAAAGTCCCGTAATTGCGATTGTACCCGCTCGACCGCTTGGACGTCGCTGGGCAGTGTCACGACCTTGGTGCCGATATCGTTACAGATCCGCGCCTCAATCGTATGAGTGACATAGAGCTCGAATACTGTCTGGATCTGACCCGCCTCAAGCTGGTCGATGTCCGTGATGCCAGCATTCGCCAGATCCGCGATGGTCTCGACGAAGGCATCGCGCGCGATGCCCTCATCGATCGATCCACCAGCCGGGCATATGAAATCCGCCAGTCCGGCGAACACCTGCTCGATCGGCTGTCCGACGAGGCCGTCCAGGTTGAGCGATCGAAGTGCTTCTCGGGCACCGTTGACGCTGGCGCTATTGAGGAAGTTGACGAGACCCGCACCCGCACCACGCGATGATCCCATACGCCGTGCTGCCTGACGGGCCCCACCGGCTGATTTCGACACATAATTCGATGCGGCCCTGCCGAGACTCTTGCGATCGCTGCCACCCGATCCGCTGAACTTAGAAAAGTTTGTTCGTGCGCTCGTGAACCTATCGGAAGCGCCAGCGGCCGGTATCGCCGGTCGCGGTGTCGGAGCGTTCGGTACTGGTGGTGAAGGTGTCGGCTGACCCGTATCGCCATCAGCTCCATCCCCGTCATCCGCAGGGGCAGGGGCCGGTGCTCCGCCGCCGGTTGGCCCATCGTCCAACCAGCTTGGCACCAAGGGCGTACCGCCTCCGGCACCGCCATAGGCGTTAGAAGTCCCCATCATCTTCCTCCCTTGCGCGTCTTGAGTGCCGCGGCCGCAGTCGTCTTGAGCATGGTCGATTTCGATTTCGACCAACCATCGAGCAGCTTCTCGAAACGGCTCTTCGCGTCAGCGTCCGTGATGACGTTTTCCCAACCTGCCACCACCCACGGGCCGCAGCGATCACTTGGTACGGCTTCGAGCAAATCCAAGAGATTCGGCTGTAGCGTCGGATGTGATCTGACCAGTACGGTCAGCCCGTCCACGCCGGCCGGTGCCGTATGAAAATCGTCGCCACCCATGATCCGTCCGCGGAGTTCTTCAAACACCTGTCCCGCCTCTGCCGGAACCAATTGCTTCAACTCGCCATCCAATGCCTGCACGGCGAGCTTCGGGCCCATCAGTTTATCGACGACGGCTGCAAGGCGCCCCAAAACAGAGGACGCGCCGAAGTAGTCTTTGCGATCCTTGGTGACGAACAGATATGGGCGCAGATCGACCGCGCCAATGTTTGGTGAGAGCTTGGCCCATGCCCGGATCGTGTCAGCGGCCTTCCACTCCGCCAGGACCAGGCTGTCCTTGGATGCAGGTTTCTTCGGCTTGGAAACCTCCGCGTCCATGTCAGTGACCTTGGGGTCTTTGGATTCGCGTTTCTTCGGACCCTTGTCGGAGGCTTCAGCAGCCTCCAACGCGGCGAGATCATCGCACAGGCCTATCTCATGCCGGGCCGCGGCACTCGCGATCTGGTCGAAAAGGCGGGATAAGAATCTTTCGGCCAACATCAATTTCGCCAGGACGGGCAGTTTTACGTCGTCACCGAATCCTCGGGCGTCAGCGGTCTGATGGCGCAACAGGAGCGTGTTGAGGAACCGCTTGATCTGTCGGGGATTGCCTTGCGTGCCACTCGCCAGGATCGGGCCGATCTGATCGCTGAGCGTCAGAGCGTCTTGGACATCGGGGAATTTCGTCTCCCCCAGTGCCGACTTGACGGTCGGTGCATCTAAACCGGTCGTTGTCCATGGTCGCCTCAATTGTTCTCGCGCGGCGATTATGAGATTCTTGTAGTCGGCATCTTCTTCGTCCAGCTTCGCGCCGATAAGTAGGAGCGTCACATAGATGCGCGTCTCGGTCTCGCCGAGTGCGGGTATCCGGAACGGGACCTGGATGAGTTTCTCGAGATAGTTTCGCGCGTAATCGCGCGGACCGGTCGTATCCGGGAGTTCGGGAAAGTGTTTACGGACAGAATATTCGATCATCGCTTCGTCGGCTGCGACAACGAACGCCGTCTTGTCGGTGAAGACGAACAGCCTGACGGCTTCTAGGGTCTCGATCGCCGTGTCAGGCAGACATCTGTCGAGATCGTCGATCAACACGATGAGTTGCTTGATCCCTGCCTCGTTCAACAAATCGTCGAACGCCTTCCGGAAGGCCGCTATTTCTTCGGGGACGTTCTTCGATTCACCGGGTTTCATGAACCCCTTGATACCGTCGACCGCTGCGTCATAATTCTCCTTTGTCGCTACCGATCCGGGATCTTCGAAGACTCCCTTTACCTTGCCGAGAACCATCTCGACCTGGTCTGGCGTCGGGATGCCCGTCGTCGCCGTGAAGGCCAGACCACCACCATGCCGCGCGATCTTGAGCCAATCGAGCCGCTTGAACACTCTCATCACCGCGTCGCCCGCCTTCTTGAGCGCCGGGCGCTGTTCGATCAGGCCGGTCACGATTCCTTCGATTAACGCGATCTTCGCGTCCTCGAAGCCCTGGAACCGCCAGCCATTGAACTTCAAACAAAGGACGCCTTTGTCATCAGCCAGACCGCTTTCGATCATTTCCAGGATGCTGGACTTTCCTGCTCCCCAGTCACCATGAACACCGATCGTGATGGCATGATCGGGCCGCTCCTTGAGCAAGCCCGTGATCGTGGTCGCGATCGCTTCGTTGTTGAGGAGATCGACCTTGGTTTCATTGTCAGTGAGGATCATTCGGCGTCCTGATGTCGTGTTAATGTTGCGATTTGTTCGTTTCACAAGGTCCTGTGACCTAATTCATGCTGTAAGGTAAATTGATGTTAAACGGCAATTATTGACCTATTAAGTATTGATTTTCCCCTTGAACGGCCATAAATGACCTGTTAAGAGGTTTGTGTAAGAATGTACCAAAAGGCCAATATCGGCCTTTTTTGGACAATATTGGAGCCTTATAGGTCAAACATGGCCCTTAAACAACAACCTTCAAACCAATCACCTGCGAAACATGAGCGGGTCTTGGGGCAGCGTGTCGAACGTCTGCGCCTGTCGCGCAACATCACACAAGCCGATCTGGCCAAGCAGGCTGGTATCGGAATCCGTACACTCAGAAGACTGGAGGCCGGAGAGGGCGGGACGCTGGATACCTTCTTTCGGATCCTCAGCGCGCTCAAGCTGGACGGCAATGTGGAGTTGGTGATTCCAGATCCCGCAATCCGGCCGATTGAGCGTGTGCGGATGAAGGGGACCGAACGTAAGCGTGCGAGCTCGTCTCAAAAACAAGCGAAGAGCAAGCAACCATGGCGATGGGGGCCGAAGCAATATGGCGGATGAGACAACAGATGCGTCGGTGAACTTATGGGGTCGCCAAGTAGCAGCCGTTTCGTGGCGCGAGGAGGATGGGTTTGCGACTTTCCAATATGATCCCGAATTCGCGGAATCAGGTATCGAACTATCGCCACTCGTAATGCCGCTATCCCCCGATCCCTATTCATTCCCTGCACTCCCGAAGAACACGTTCAAGGGTTTGCCAGGCTTATTGGCAGATGCCTTGCCGGACAAATTCGGTGACAGGCTCATCAATACGTGGTTGGCAACACAGGAGCGGACACCGGAGAGTTTCAATCCGGTCGAAAGGCTCTGCTATGTCGGGAGCCGCGCGATGGGGGCATTGGAATTCAAACCGGAGATCGCCAGTAATACCGGCAAAGCTAGGAAGGTAGACGTTGCCGGTCTCACCAAACTTGCCAACATGGTGTTGAGCGAGAAGGAAATCTTAGAAGGCACGTTGACCGGCGAAAACGACCTCGAAGTGATCAATGATATCCTGCGTGTCGGCACATCGGCAGGTGGAGCAAGGGCCAAAGCGATCTTGGCATGGAACCGTGAAACCGGCGAGTTCAGACATGGACAGATCGATGCGGGTGCCGACTTCGAGCACTGGCTGTTGAAGTTCGACGGTATCGAAAACAACGTCGACAAAGAAGAACCGGACCCGCAAGGCTTCGGCCTCATCGAATATGCATATTCAAAAATGGCTGCAGAGGCAGGCATCGAGATGGCCGAGTGCCGGATACATCGCGAAGGCGGTCGAAGCCATTTCATGACCCGACGGTTCGACCGGACGATGGGCAATGATGGCGAAAACAACAAACTGCATATGCAGTCGCTCTGCGCCCTGCAGCATTATGACTTCAACGATCCTAGCGGCTATTCATATGAGCAATCCATTCTGACTATCCGTTCGCTGGGCCTCGGCGCCCCGGCGCTTGATCAACAGTTCCTGCGCACCGTATTCAACATCATCGCACGCAATCAAGATGACCATGTGAAAAACATCGCGTTCCTGATGAACCGTTCCGGGGATTGGGTATTGTCACCTGCTTACGACGTGACCTACTCCTTCAATCCCTCAGGTGCCTGGACGAACCGTCACCAGATGAGTGTAAACGGCAAGCGCGATAACTTCACGCAAGAGGATTTGCTTGAGTTCGCGGAAATCGCTGGCGTCAAACCGACGAAGGCGCGGGCGCTCATCTCTCAAGTGGAACTCGCCGTATCCAATTGGACGTCCATCGCGGCCGAGGTCGGGATCGGGGACGAAGTTATCCGATCAATAAGCCTCGCACACAGGACAGGATTTCTCGATTGAACGAAATCGAACGAGAAACTATCATTTTAAATGCGGTATGCCATCTCATCGACGACATGCTGAATCGCAGTATGTTGGTCGAGGAGTGGTCATCCGATTGGAGCAACATCATGTTCCGGACAGACGCGCATGCACGACTGTTCAACATCCTGCTAGGAGATTTTCTGTCGATCCCCAATCCAAAGAAAGGGGGCGCGCTACCATTCGGGCTGCCACCGCCACCCACAGACGGAAACGGCTCCAATCGGACATATCTTCATTTCCTGAAAACCGTAAGCGATGATCCGCAACTTGGTCCTGCGAGCTATCAACTGACCGACGCTGTTTACGCATTCGCCAGCTGGCTGGAGGGAAATACCTTCATCGAGAAAGTTTGGTTTTCATCCATGGACCTCGAGTTGGATATGACGGTCCAACGGATCAAGGCGCTTAAGATGACCGGGGACATCGGGAAGCACAATTTCACCCGACTTGAAGGTGTGGTGAAAGGTTTTCAATCAACAATGGAGGCTAACGGTCACGCAAAACCAATCGAAGAATGCTATCTGGCTTTGCCAGAATTCCAAGATTGGTTTTATCGCCACGCGTTCGCTTACCAATCCAGCCAGATCGCGGAGTTCCTGAGCTCAATAATCTGGGAGATACACCTCTATCTCAAGCCGGAATATGATCGATCGACGAAGTTTTGGTTTGACGAGAAGATGAAAATACAGATGTACAAATTTGAGACGCCGACCGGTTTGAACGATACGTTCGCGAAAGCAATGCACTGGGACCTCATGAACATGGTACAGCGCGGACCCTTTCTGCCGCGCTTCATTGCAGGTGCAAACATGAAAACTGAACTTCGTTAAGTAGTAGCAGTCAAACACACAGACCGTTTTGAAGTTTGTAAACTCAGCCGAATCAATCCAGGATTTTATTACCTTGAAATCCCATTCCCAGCTTCAATGCCAAGTCCCTTGCCCTTCCTCATTTGCATTGCTTGCTTCCATGGAACCAAAGCAAATTCTTTGCCCTTTTGCATCATGGCAAACCGTCCCGAGGCCATTCGAATAGATCGCGTGAATTTTGCATTGGATGTCCCTAATTCTGAAGGGCTGACGTGGTTCAAATTGTTCATCTTTGCCAAACCGCTTCCAACCTTCGAAATTTCACGTTTAGTAAGTTCAGCCAGCATCCGGCGCTGGGCGACAAGCTGGCCGCTTTTATTGGTCATCAATCCCTCCTGAATCAACCATCTTTGGCGCATTCACAATGCTCGATTGGCCTCCGCCCCAAAGCCCTTTTCCCGATAGTTTTCCGGTCGTTTTGTGAGCAGCTTTCGATCCAACCAAGTTGCTCCCTCAGATGAAGCCAGATCACGAAACGGCACGTGGGATTCGTTAAACATTCGAGCTGGTGGTTTTACTGATTGGTTCAGTCTGTTTTCAGCGTCGCTTCCACGTAAAGTCACCACGATATCCTTACTGGGCGGATCATATTTGCTCAGCGGTCCGATCTCGGCGTAGTGAAGCTTTCCGTCAGTTCCATCTAATACGAAATTGACCAAGTCATGATTCTTATGACGTACCCAACAGTGAAAGACATTTAGATTCGAAAACCGTAGCACCCTCGTCTCTACGCGAGAACAAAATTCTGCTTTCTCGATATTATTGATGTCGGTCCAATTTCGATTTCTGCGAATTGATAATCTGAATCGACTGAGTTCAGGGCACCAGATTCTGGTCTTGACAATTCCTTCTTACAACATTATTGTTGTAACGATGATACCAGATTTCATTGACCTTCCTGGCGCACCTTGGCCTGTTTTACCTGTCGGCATCCACGATACGGGCCTTTTGGAAGTGCAGAACGTGCTTGCCTTAAACGGGTGGCGTCGCGGCTTGTTCGACGGACTGGTCAGGGCTTGTGGTGATCTTGCGCATGCTGGATGTGGGCATCTTTACTTGGACGGCAGCTTTGTCACCGAGAAGCCCCGGCCTGGAGATTATGACGCGTGTTGGCATCCTACCGGGGTCGTTCGCGCTCGTATAGATCCGGTGTTTTCAGATTTTTCAAACGGGCGCGCGGCTCAGAAGGCTAAATACGGAGGCGAGTTTTTCCCTTCTACAACAAAAGCTGACGCACAAGGGCGAACGTTTATCGAGTTTTTTCAATTGGAGAAATTCTCGGGTCTCCAGAAGGGCATCCTTCTAATCGACCTTTCAAATGATCCCATGATTCAACCAAAGGTGACGCCATGATCTACAGTGAAAAGCAATATGGCATCTCCAGCGGTGAGTTGACTAAACTCAAAGATGCGCTGGTTGCCACAACACATGAGACTGAAGGAGATGATTGGGTACGTGAGATTGAAGTTGAAGGTTTAAAAAGCCAGATCGCTGATCTTGAGGCAGAAATCTCTCACTACGATTTGCTTAAGGCTGGCGATATTACTTTCGCCAAATCCCACTCACTCGACGCCTTACCAAGCATACTCATCCAGGCGCGAATTGCAGCTGGCATGAGCCAGACAGAACTTGCTCAATCACTCGGACTAAAACCGCAACAAGTCCAGCGATATGAGGCAACTGACTATATGGGAGCAAGCCTCGCTCGATTGATTGAGGTTTCAAAAGTTCTCAATGTCCACACTGCCGGCATTTTCGGAGCCAACAGCAAACATCAGGGAGCTGTTTTCTCTTGGGATGAGTTTGACGATGTTGTTTGGCAACAGTTTCCGGTTCGAGAAATGTCCAAACGCAAATGGTTCGACTTGCCGCGTGGTGAAAACCTGATCAACCGCGTAAAGACATACTTTGTTGACGTTGCTGGACCACAATTTGCAACGGCCTTGCATAGAAAGAAAATGCGTGGCTCTACAGTTCCAAATGAATACGCCTTGCTTGCTTGGCAAGCGCGTATCCTGGAACGTGCACGCGATCGGGTTGCTCATGAGAACCTTCCGGACTTTAATTTCGATGATCGATGGCTGCCAGAATTGGTCGCTCTCACCAAACTCCCGGATGGGCCGAAGCGTGCACGCGATCTTTTAGCCAGCAAGGGAATAGTCCTCGTTACCGAGGAGCATCTACCAGGAACTTATCTCGACGGTGCAGCAATGCTCAGCACCACTGATCATCCAGTGATCGGTCTGACATTGCGTCACGACCGACTCGATAACTTCTGGTTTGTACTACTTCATGAACTCGGACACGTCTTCCTGCATTTGGTCGATGGGCTTCGCTACGACTTTTTCGACGACGATAGTTCGGAGACGACTGATCGTGTCGAACTTGAAGCTGATAAGTATGCGCTCAATGTCCTGATACCTGATGACAAGTGGGATCAATGCCTGTCACGGTTTGCCCTTTCGGAAGAATCGGTGAAGCTGGATGCAAGGTCCCTGGGAATAGACGCAAGTATCATTGCTGGACGAATTCGGCGTGAACGCTCCAACTATACAATTCTTACAAATTTGGTCGGTCATAGGCAGGTCCGGTCTCAGCTTGCGGAGGCAAACGATGATCTTGAGTGACGATATGTATGTTCCAGCGATGCGCTGGCGTCAAGCGGAGTATCAAGCGCTTCTGCGCTTGAGGCCCCAGGTAAAAGACAAGGTTGTGCCCCTGATATCTATTCCAGAGGTTGAGTTTGATTTTGAACTTAGGCAGCTAAAGAAGTCAGTCCACGAACATGTTTTTCCATTCGTTGGAAGGTTTCATGCAAAGTGGGGCACGCGCCCCGCTTGGGTTACGCTAAATGAAAAAATTGCAATCGGTAGGATGGACGACGGTCGCCATGTTTACGATTACATCTTCGATGGTCTCCGCCCACATCAGGCGCATGCCATTCCGGCTATACCGATCGCGGCAGATACAGACACTCTTAACTCCGTAAAACGAGCTTCAAAGACGGATGGCCATGGCGTAGGGATTATTCTGCGCATCGAAGACCTGATGGGCGGACCAAGAGGGAAGATATCCGCACTCATCGAGATGCTGTCTTCAAGTGAAAACGAAGTGGATCTGATCATTGATCTACGGGCTCCAAATTTCGAACCATATGCCTCCTTCGCAACTGCGCTCATAGCCTCCATGCGCCGTCTTGGTGATATCGATGGATTCAGGAATTTCGTGATGGTCTCTACGGCCATCCCTCAGAGCTTTGTAGATATTGCAAGGGGAACAGATGAAATTCCTCGTCACGATTGGATGTTCTACCAAACCCTGCTGGAGGCTCTGCCGTCGGCCATGCGACTGCCTAACTATGGTGACTACACTATTGTGCATCCTGATTTTGTCGCTATGGACATGCGAATGATTAAAGCGGCAGGCAAAGTCATATACACGACCCCTAATACATGGGGTACGCGCAAGGGTGGTGCCTTTCGTGGCAATGAGGAACAGATGCACGCACATTGCGCGAGCATCCTCGAAGACGATAAATTTCAGTTTCAGGGTGCTGGGTTTTCATTTGGCGACGCATACATCGCAAAATGCGCAGTCGGGGATGAAAAGCCAAGCAACCTAACTCGCTGGAAAGACGTGGCTATCAATCACCACATCACCATGGTCACGAATGGTCTCTCCAAGTTCGCCGCTGCATCATAGATTTCTTGATGACTGCGAATAGTTCTCTTTCCGAGAGATGACCGACCAGAAGTCGATATAGCTCTGCTCTCGGAGCGCGCAATTCAGCTTTCGTCGCGCCGCAACGAGCTAAGGCTAATTGCGCCTCATCCCTCCATAAGAGATGAGCCAGAAGAAATTTCTCGACTCTGGGATTTCGCCGGCCCTCCCGGACAACATTGAATCGAACTCCACCTCTTGGTCCGACCGACACTTCCCAAATACCGCTCCACTGTGGCGAAAGGTCGACAACACGTTCAACATGACGCGATGCTACAACCATCGTCAATTTTTGTAACGTCTGGCTGTACGTATCGAGCTGGCTAGGAAGCCTATCAAGGCTATCTTGTGTCCCCTTGATTTCATAACCATGGATCACACCATTAAGTGTGGCAAGGTCAATACGTGACTTCGCATGGGCGAGACCGAGTTCGTGAATGACAAGTGTTTCCGGGTGAGAGACATGACGATGCAAACGCCGGCTAACCAACGCGGACCGAATAGACTCATCCAATAGGATAGCCGGTCTGGAGTTTGATCCACGTTGTTGTGTTGTCTGTTTCATAATCCCTCTATCAGACGAAGTCGCCGCCTTGATCGACCTCATTTCGAGGACCGCCATCTTAACATACCATCCAATTCCTTACTGTTCTTCCGCAGTGACGTCGCCATCTTGATCAATTGCGCCGTCAATCTAATCACTCCGAGCTTACCTCAACTTCAAGATCCGGCAAATCTCTCAAACTTTTTAGATCAAACATAGCCAAGAAAACCGACGTCGTCACAAAGGTATGTGGCGCTCCGGGGCGTGGGCTTTTAGGTCCATTTCCAATCAGGTTTTTATAGCGCAGCCGCCCAAGTAGGTCGCGGTTGATCTCCTTGCCAAAGATTTTAGCGAGCCCTGCCCTGTCGATCGGCTGGTGATAGGCTACCGCACAGAGCACTGCCATCTCATCCTCTGAGAAATTGTGACCTTGATCTCCGACATAGGTAGCGGTGCGGATCGCCGCCGCGTAGTGCGGCCGTGTTCGGAACATCCAGCCACCCGCCACGGGTACAATCTCATAGGGCTTGGCTTTTAGATCGGCCTGAATGTCTTTAATGAGCAGCTCAATGCTAGCAGCTTTGCCGATGATTTTTTGAAGCATGTCGCGCGGCACAACGGAGGCGCTAGCGAAGATGACTGCCTCAATACGGTTCATCCATTCTCGCCACTGCAATTCTGCGGGCAGGTCAGCCAGTTCCAGATCGAGCATTTCAACTTCAGCATCATCACGTTTGCGCACTGCAATCATTACGCCACCCCATAAAGCCGAAAAGACGCACGCCCGGTCAGTTCTCGGACAACACCGAGTTGGATCAGGCGTTCGCAGAACCGCCTCGCTGATCGCGGTGTCATCGTAGTGCCAGATCCACGGATGGTGGGTGACAACATCGTCGAAGGCAGAATTGCGTCTTCCAAAAGGAACAAGCGCACAGCGTCCTGTGATCCCTTCGTGCGCAACTTTGGTGCGACGGCTCGAAGCCGGGCCGCACGCCGCGCTAAATCACGCGCCAATCGCACCGCGTCCTGTGATGCGCGCGCAACGGCTTCATGACAGGCAATCCGAATATCCCCTCCATCAGTGAATTGGTCACCAGATGCTGCGCGCAATGCCTTGCCATTAAATTGAAAACCGAAAAGGGGAAGTGGTGGGTTCCATCCAAGTGACCGAGCCAGGACGACATCGGCGCAGAGCAGAGCAACTGCCTCGTGTCGTGGAAAAGCCTGTATAATGGTAGTCAAGATCGAGGCAGCTTTACCGACCGGATTGCCCTGCATGTTCTCGGCGCGGTTCATCGAGTCGGAAAATTGCTCGTGCATGTCTTCCGGCAACAGATCTTGCAGCCGATCCCGCCACCCTGAAGAGCGCAGGCTGAGACTGGACCCAGTCCGCCAGAGGGCGAGCATGTCGCCTGCCGGTCCCATGGCATCACCCGGAACGACCAAAAGATAATCATCGCGGATTTCGCCTTCAGTCACCATCCTACCCTCCAGTTTCAGGCAATGAGCGGCTGCGCGCAGTGCCAACCGGTTTCGTAATAGTTTGGTAGGTACATTAATGTTAGGATCGTTCAGCGCGACATGTAGCAGAGCGAGCGCCGA
>JAAENG010000208.1 GCA_024224665.1 Chloroflexota bacterium
CCTCCTGTCCATAAGTCGAAAAACGGCTGTTTCGGAACGCAACGCACATACCTAATCAACAATTCTTGCACACAAAATCACTTCTTCTGTTCTTCTGCAACGTGACTTCGCTTCAGTGTAGACCTACTCCGGGAGCAGCTGCTACCATGTCAAACTCGAAGATCGGTGGGGAAACCCGACCACGTCGCCCCAGTTGTTGTCGCATCCAGGATTTCCGAAACGGGGGGTGCAGAGGATTACATGGGAGGATGCAGACACGGGCTTGATTGCACAAAGTAACCCCATCCTCGTTCTGGAAGAAGCCAGTGAACTGTACCCTTACTGGGCAGATTTTCACGGCCAATCAGAGGAGACGATAGGCAGCAATACCATCGATGCCTATTTCAAATTTGCCCGGGATATGGCACTCCTGGATATCGCCTCGCATCAGGGCAACGATTTTCAGATAGCGGATGCATATTGGCAGAAGATCAATGCCACGACAGATCTGTTTTACGAACCAGGTGTATTCGTCACCTTCCCCGGTTATGAGTGGAGCGGCAATACGCCTTTGGGGGGTGATCGCAATGTTTTCTTCTCTGCTGAAGGAGGCGAGATCGTCCACAGTAGTGCGGCGCTGTTGCACGATAAGGGAACGCCCTATACGATTGCCCCGACCGCCGCAGAGCTTTTTAAGGCGCTAAGCAAGCAGGAAGTACCAAGGCCCTTTGGCTTTGCACATGTCGGCGGCCGTTACGCGGACATCAGCGCCCATGATCCTGAGATCGAGTTGGCGGTCGAGGTACACTCCGATTGGGGGACATTCGAATGGCTGGTCGAGGAAGCACTGCAACGTGGGTATCGTGTCGGTATCTGCGCCAACTCTGACGGGCACAAAGGTCGTGCCGGCGCCTGGATACGAGGCGCCGGCACGTTCGGTTCGTATGGAGGACTGACCTGTGTATTGGCGACAGCCCTGGATCGCGAAAGCGTTCTGCAAGCTCTGACCGCCAGACACTTCTATGCCACCACCGGCAATCGTTGCTTGATGGATGTCAAATTGACCACTGCTGACGGCCACAGCGCTATGATGGGCGATCTTTTTCTAACCGCCGTGGATACGGCGAATCTGCACGTACAAACTGTAGGCTCCGCGCCCATCGAACGAATTCAGGTAAGGAATGGTCTTGATGTCATCGAGACCCTGTGTCCGAATGCCGAATACGAAATGAGCAAGCGTATCAAAATAGTATGGAGTGGGGCTGAAGTACGAGGTCGTGACCGTATGGTTGCATGGCATGGTGGGTTAGCGCTCAAAGGCAACAGTATATTGGATGCTACACCCATCAATTTCTGGAACCCACTGCAAACGCTGGACGACCATCAACTATCCTGGCGGTCGAATACAACCGGGGGTATTGCCGGCGTCATTCTCACACTTGAGAAACCGGAAACTGGATTGTTGGAAATCAAAACTGTTCAAGGTGATATCGTATGCGAGATCGCTGAGGTGGGGCGTGATCCGGTCGTGTGGCCATACGGCGGACTGAGGAAACAGGTCGAAATCTACCGGTTGCCTGACCGAGATCCTTCACTTCAGTGCTCATTCAACCTGTCATTGATGAAATCACGGGGCGGAGATAATCCTATCTACATCCACATGGTGCAGGAAGATGGCCATATGGCCTGGACGAGCCCGATCTACTGGGTGTGAACTTGAACCTGATTCGTGTGAGCTGGATGAGTTATTGGCGTGCCCATGTGCTCCGTTCTTTAGCCAGATTGTGAATGAGGTCTGCCCAGAAAGCCCTGGGTTGGGCAGGGAAGAACGAAATGGTGGAATAATTAATAGTGAACGGTGAATAATTAGCTGTTAATGAAGGATGCAGCCGTATAGCGCTTGAGTCGTGGGAACAATGCGCTTAGGACACACCCATCTGCTTTGCCGAAGAAGAATGCCTGTTATTCCGTAGACAGAGTTCTTGACAAGGGGGGCGTTATCCATATAATGTGACTATGTAGTCATGTGACTATGTAGTCACATATATTTCCAATCATTCTCGTTCATCCCGCTCAGCAACTTACGATGCCCAAACAAACTTTTCTCAACCTACCTGCAGCGAAACGGGAACAGATCCTCGATGTGATCATTGACGAGTTCGCCGAGAATGATTACGCCAATGTTTCGATTTCGCGTATCGTTGCCCGTGCAGGCATTGCTAAAGGCAGTTTTTACCAATACTTCGAGGACAAAAACGACCTTTACGGCTATCTGTTTGATCTGATTGCACAAGCGAAAATAGAGATGTTCTCACTGGATCATCCCGATCCACAGCATATCGGTATCTTTGCTTACATGCGTTGGATACTGGAAAACAGTGTGCAGTTCGAGCTGCAATACCCTCGTTTCGCCAAGATTGGATATCGGATGCTCAATGGCGGCGAACATGAAAATGAGATGTTTGCCCGTGCTCGGACTGATTCACAACAGGTCTATCAGCAGATTGTGGCGCTGGGTAAACGGCAAGGCGATATCGCACCAGACATCAACGAAGAACTGGCAGCCTACATTTTCGGCATAGTCATGTCAGATCTAGGCCGGTTCATGATCGACAAGGTAGTCAGTGAACGAGGCAGCGATTGGCAGGGCAAGCAACCCTTCTATGAAATGCCCGAGACCAAAGGCATTTTCGAGCAAACACTACGCATCCTCGAATTCGGCATGGGCATTAATGGTTCGACACCTAAATGATCTCTTGCTATCCATTATCAATCACTCATCTTTTTATCGACAAGGAGAAATTTGAATGGGCACATACCTAAAAATGGCCTGGCGCAACATGTGGCGCAACTGGCGGCGCACCGTCATCGCCCTGTTTGCTATCGTTTTGGGCCTGATTCTGCTGCTCTTCTTCGACGGCTTTATCAAGGGCTCGGATCAGGCTATCTATGGCAATGCTGTGCGACTTTACGGCGGCAACATTCAGGCGCACGACATCGGCTACCGCGAAAAGGCCAGACGTCTACCCATCCTGCCGCTGGCTGATGCCGACGCAGTGATAGCCGCAGCTACCGCCCAGCCTGAAGTGCTCTCGGCTACTAAACGCATCAAGACCGGCGGCATTATCAGCAGCCATGAAGGCGCCTTCCCGGTGGTGATCAACGCCATTGAACCTGAGATTGAGGCAAAATACAGTATCCAGGCTGAGAACATAGCTGAAGGACGCTACCTGCGCGCAGGTGAGGGAGACGCCATCTTCATTGGCCGCGGCCTGGCCGATCTGCTCGAATCGGGCGTTGGCGACCGCGTCAACCTTCTGGGTCGCAGCAAGCAAGAACAGATGCGCCAGCGCACCATGACCATCGTCGGTATCTACGATATCGGTATGCCCGAATTGGAAAAAGGCACCGTGTTCATGACACTGCCCGAAGCGCAAAGCCTCTACAACCTGCGCGATCAGGTCACCGAAGTGGCTATCAATTTGCAGGAAGTTGGGCAGGAGTCCAAGGTAACGCCGGCACTTGTGGCATTGCTGCCAGGCTATGATATCGACACTTGGGACTCCTTGCAGCCGGAGATCAAGGAGACCTTGACGACCAAGTTGGCCTTTACGAGTGTCATTGGCCTGATTGTGATCATTGTCGCCAGTATTGGCATCCTCAACATCCAGCTAATGGCCGTGTTCGAGCGCACCCGCGAGATGGGCGTGTTGGCAGCATTGGGCATGAAGGGCCGTCAGATCATGGGCGTCTTCTTGCTGGAAGGTACGATGATCGGGGCGCTGGGCGCGTTCATCGGTTGTGTGCTCGCTGTGCTGTTAATGGCATGGTTGGGCCGAGTTGGGATCGACTTCTCCTTCGCCTCCGGCTATGGTGGCGAAATGGTGGCGCTCATGGGCGACCGCCTTTATCCCTATGTCGGCCTTGCAGATGTGGTCAGTCGCGGCGTCACCGTCACCATTATCGTCATGATCGCTTCTCTTTACCCTGCCTGGCAGGCTTCACGCCAGCAGCCGGCAGAGGCATTGCATCATGTTTAATCTCGCATTTTATAAGCTTATGAAAAATACTGGATATTCGCGAATATCGGATGGCAAGGTGAAGAAAGGTGAGAGGGTGACGCCCAATCACTTTGCCGCCCTGTCACCCTCTCACCCTCTCACCAAAATAGGGAGGTCCTACAATGGCATTCACTAAACTATGGATCATCGCCTGGCGTGATCTGGGACGAAATAAGCGGCGCTCATTCTTCTCGATCTTGGCAGTAGGGCTGGGACTGGCATTGCTGATCGTGATGAACGGCTTTGTGTCCGGCATGTTTGCCGATACGCTGGAGAACACAATCAGGCTTGAAACCGGCCATTTGCAGTTGCGCACCCCTTCCTACGAAGAGGAGAAGACCAGCTTACTGTGGAAAGATCTGCTACAAAGCCCCGAGGTATTGGCGCAACAAGCAAACGCTTTAGAACAAGTCGAGGCCGCCGCCCCGGTGCTTTGGGCGAGCGCCTATCTCAATACCCGAGATGAATCGGTTGGCCTACGCATCTATGGTATAGAGACTGAATCTGAAATCTATTCACCCTTCCGAGATGCCATGGTCAGTGGCGAATTCCTGACAGAGGATGATCGTGGTGGTATTCTGATTGGCAAGCGCCTTGCCGATAGCCTGGAATTAGGTGTGGGCGACGCCGTGAGCGTGGCAATCATCGACGCCGATGGTCGGCCAGATGAGAGCGTGTTCACGATTCGCGGCATCTACTCGACCGGTGTTTTCATTTACGACGACAGCGCCATGTTGATGCCCCTCTCCAAAGCTCAGGCGTTTGCCAACACCGGCGGACGAGCCAGCGCTGTCACGATGTGGCTTAACGACCAGGAAGAGGCCGAGACTGTGGCGGCCGCCCTGCAGAACCCAGAGGTCAAGACACTGACATGGCGCAGTCTCAATGAAGTCTTGCTCGCCACGTTCGAAACCGGGGTGAGTTTTTACCTCTACCTCTACGGTATTGTCATTTTGATCGTGGCCATGCTCATTGCAAACACACTGCTAATGGCCGTATTCGAGCGCATTCGCGAGATCGGTATCCTGGCCGCACTCGGTATGAAAGGGCGCCAGATCACACTGTTGTTTCTGATAGAGGCCTTGATACTGGGCATGTTTGGCGTCATTCTCGGCAATATCATTGGTTCGATGGGTGTGGCCGCCCTTGCCGCCAATGGTATTCCCACAGGTGATATGGGCGCGGCTGCAACTAACATGGCGTTAGGCGCCACCATGAATGCCAAGTTCAACCCCGGCGGCATGATCTCTCTGTCTATCTGGACGATAATCATCACCCTGGTCGCGTCTCTCTACCCGGCCTGGTACGCCTCGCGCCAAGAGCCGGTGGAGGCGCTGCATTCACTATAAAAAACAGGTATTGCCTGATGCGTATTCCCTATTCGTTGGCGCAGCAACGCACGCTGGCGGCCAATTTGTACGCAACACGCAATTCGAAACACGTTTGCAAAGCACGATTCATACTTGCAGAAAATGCAACTAAGGATTATCTCAATGGAAATCATCCAAGTAGAAAATGTAACCAAAACCTATAAAATTGGCGAAGTGGAAACCCATGCCTTGAACGGTGTTAGCCTGGCAGTCGAGCAAGGAGAGTTTGCCGCCCTGGTCGGGCCTTCGGGCTCCGGTAAAACCACGCTGCTGCAACTGATTGGTGTTTTGGATAAACCCAACAGCGGTATCGTAAAAATCAACGGACAGGATGTCACCAACCTCAAGGCGAATAAACGAGCCGACCTGCGAAAAGAGGAAATCGGCTTCATCTTCCAGTTTTTTGCCCTGATTCCCGTGCTCAACGCCTACGAGAATGTGGAACTGCCTTTGCTGCTAAATGGCGTGGCAGCCAAGGAACGCAAAGAGCGGACGCTGTCGTTGCTTGATGCTGTAGGCCTGGCCGACCGCGCCAAGCACCGCCCCGACCAGATGAGTGGTGGCGAACAGCAGCGTGTGGCCATCGCCCGCGCTTTAGCGCCTGAACCGCTTATGGTTTTAGCCGACGAACCCACAGCCAACCTCGACACCGCCAATGGTGAACAGGCCATGGATATCATGAAACGCCTCAATGAGGAGACGGGCACGGCATTCATTTTCGCCACCCACGATCCTCGGGTCATGGACTATGCTCGCCGCGTGGTTACCATGCAAGATGGCCGAATCATCGACAACGGTGCCGCAGGTTGAGGAGATTTCGATGATACACCACCATAGACCGGCCATCCTTCTATCACTGGCGCTGCTACTGTTTATCTCCGCATGTTCTCAGCAACCGACCCCTGAACTTGTCCCAGCCGCCACCCCGATCCCTGCCATCGAAATAAACCCTGTCAGTGGCGATGTTAAGGCGTCAGCAGATATCGTGCCTGCCCAGAAAGCAGAGCTTGGGTTCCCCGTGTCCGGTCGCATTAAGAGGTTAGCCATCGATGTGGGGGACCATGTCAAGGCAGGTTCAGTTCTGATGGAGTTGAACGATGCTGCTGCCCAAGCAGCTGTCGCTCAGGCACAGGCGGCCTTGCTACGTACTCAGGCACAGCTTGCCGAACTACAAGCTGGCCCCCGTCAGCAAGAGATCGCCGTCGTGCAAGCCCGTCTAGATGGGGCCGAGGCGCATCTAACCCAAGTCACTGAAGGCGCGCGCGCAGAGGAGATCGTGGCGGCACAGGCAGCACTGTCTGCAGCCAAAGCCGCACAACAGCAGCTTTTTAGTGGCCCGACCGAGCAAGACCGTATCGCTGCTGAGGCTGCGCTCTCCAATGCTGAGGCTGCGCGAAACCAGGCGCAGACCGCCTACGATCGTGTTGCCTGGCATAGTGATATCGCACTCAAACCGGAAAGCCAAAAACTACAGGAAGCGACCAATAACTACGAAGCTGCCAAAGCACGCTACGACGCCCTTTTCTCCAAACCGGATGCGGCTGCCGTAGCGGCAGCGCGTGCTCAGGTCCAGCAAGCGCAGGCTGATTTAGACCGCCTGCAAGCATCGGCAACAGCCGGCCAACTTGCGGAGGCGGAAGCACAGGTTCGCAGCGCCCAGGCCGAACTCGATCTGCTAAAAGCTGGCGTGCGCGACGAATCCATCGCCGTGGCCGAAGCAGCCGTGGCCGAAGCGGAAGCAGCATTGATACGCGCAGAGGCAGGCCTGGCCACTACCATATTGCTAGCTCCAACTGCCGGCATTATCTCATCCCTGGACGTGAACCCGGGCGAAATGGTCTTGTCCGGCCAGACCGTGCTAACCCTGGCTGATCTCGATAGACTCCAGGTCGAGACCACCGATCTGAGTGAGCGAGATGTGGGCAGAGTCGCCATTGGACAGCCCGTTGTCGTCTTTGTAAAAGCCCTGAACACCGATATCCCCGGCAGAGTATTGAGTATTGCCCCTCAGGCAACCATCATCGGCGGTGACGTTGTGTACGCCGTCGTGATCGAACTGGACGAACATCCGCCCGGTTTACGCTGGGGTATGAGCGCAGATGTAGATATCCTGGCTGAATAGCCGGCGACCACCCGTATTTGCAGGTTCAGCCCAGAGACCGCCGTTTGCCGGCGGTCTTTTCTTATGAGCTGTTTTCATCGCCTAACCGTGCCCGCGAACCGAAAGTCTCAGCAAAGACCCTGGTAAAAATCGCACCAGTGAGAAATATGGTAGCCACGTAATAGAAACCAATTAGCATGACAGCCAGAGAACCAGCAGCATCGAAGGCAGACCCTACATCACTTTTTCCCAAATAGAAGATAACGGCCGTCCCCCCTAGGAGCACCAGGATTGCGGTGACGATCGCGCCGATCCAGACATCGCGCCAGTCGATGCGTGTGTCGGGCAGTATCTTGTAGATGAGGGCAAAGATCACCGTCATCAGCATAAACACTATCACGATATTGGCCAGCGGCAGGTAGCTGCTCCAATCGACAAATGACCTGAGAATGGAGACAACGACGCTGGCGAAGACAGCCACAACCAGTAACAACCCCAGCCCAATGACCATTACAAAGGATAGAAGTCGGTTCAAGGCGAATTTTACCATGCCGGCCTGATCTTGTAACGGCACATGCCAGATGGCGTTCAGTGAGTATTTCAGATTGGCAAAGAGTCCTGTAGCAGCATAAAGCAGCGATCCTAATCCGACCAGCGTCGTAAGTGTCGAACCACCCGATGTACGCTCAGTGGTGCTGGTGACGAGGTCCATCAGGAAATCTGCCATGTCCTGGCCAAACAACTGCACAACGCGTTCGTACAGTTGGGGCAACACGGTGGTGGAGAGTTCCTGGATGAAAAGCCCGGCGACTGTGATGACGATAAAGACGACCGGCGCAAATGAGAAAATGCCGTAGTATGCCAATGCCGCCGCCTGGCGAGTGGGCCTTTCAGCACTCCAAGTTTGATACAGCTCTGTAATAAACTCTCTTATTATGGTCCATCTGTCCATAGTTGCCCTTCTTAAAGATGTCTGATGTGCGTGAAGTGAATGTACGTTAGGGATTAGCAATCTGGGGGGATTATAACACGGCAGGTCGAACGGTATTGTCTCTTGTTGATGGCCCTTTATCCCCAGTCCTCAAATCGCAGACCCTCTGTTCAGTATCTACCCACGCCATATAAGCAAGAGGAAGAAGCTCAAACCGCGGCAGCCATACTTGACATCGCCAAAATCGGGGTGCTATAATCGCACTCGCTCTTGAACATTAACAACTAGCACAAATTGTTATACAAGTGGAGAACCGTCGCTGCCGATGTGAACATCGGTAGAGGAACTTCCCGACTCCCAGCCAACGAGTAAAGTACGCTTTACTTGGCGGCAAAGTTGCCTCATGAAACAGTAAGTGAGGGCGTTGTGCCAGTAATGGCAGAATGACTACAACCGCAACAGAAAGTAGTCCCGCCAGCGGTCCTGGTATCACCAGGATGCGGGTAAGGGCTGAAAGGGTGGGGTAAGAGCCCACCAGCGGCTGATGGCTGAGTTCAGCCACAAGGTAGTAATACCGCCGGCTAGGCGAGCGTGCAACCGGGAGCAAGGCGAGTGGGCCGGGCGGCGAAGCTAGCGCTTCGTGTTGGTTCGGTCTCGTCGCAGTGATTACCGGTGAGGTCGGATAACACCCGACAAACCAGGTGTCACCATGTTGAAGATCGGCTATTGGCCGCTTATTCAGGATGAGACAGATGGCGGTTATGGGCTTTTTTGTCCTAAACAGAATCGGGGGTACCCCGCTTGGTTTGCTAGTCCGAGGGTCGCATATGCCTTGCCGACGTGGCGGAATTGGCAGACGCGACAGACTTAGGATCTGTTGCCCGTAAGGGTGTGGAGGTTCGAGTCCTCTCGTCGGCACTAAAAGGCGTTCGCCCAAGTATGGGCCCGTGGCCTAGTGGGAAGGCGCCTCCTTTGCACGGAGGAGATCGTCGGTTCGAATCCGACCGGGTCCACTTCCCTTGGTGATAACCACTAACTTGGTACTAGCCAATAAGATGTGTTAGTTCAATAGCGATATGCGGGCGTAGTTCAGCGGTAGAACGTCTCCTTGCCAAGGAGAAGGTCGTGAGTTCGAATCTCATCGCCCGCTCTATTTTCCACGAGGGCTTAACCATAGTTACATCCCGGCCCTCGTCTTTGTTTGCCGAGGTAGCTCAGTTGGTAGAGCACGCGACTGAAAATTGCGGTGTCGCCAGTTCAAGTCTGGCCCTCGGCACCTTTTTATGTGTATTGGTGATTCGTCTGGACGGCGAAGTTCATAATTCCGATCGGCGCACCATTGTATGAGTTTATCGAGAACGGTTGGGAGACTTCCTGAATTGTGGGAAGCCTCCCAACCGTTTTTTGTTGGATGAAACCCCATTCGGTAGGTAACGGGCGCTTAATAGATGATGTCTGCAACACTACCGATTTCGACGAATGGCAATGATTCGATTCGGTCTAGCAGCTTGTCGGAAAAGTTATCAGGACACAGATTTTCGAGGATAATCCTTGGGTTTCACAGTGAAAATCCCTGTGAATCCGCCCTGATCCGTGTCCTAAAAGC
>JAAENG010000209.1 GCA_024224665.1 Chloroflexota bacterium
CGTTCAGCGCGCGGTTTTGACAACGCCTTTCCCTGGCAAAAAGGGCCTGTTTATATTGGGGGATATCGGCGCCAATCCTGATTGCAAATCGGAATGGTTGGCTCAGTGGGGCCAGATGATGGCGATATATGCCGAAGCCAGACTTGGCCTGGATACCGCAGGCGTGGCCCTGCTCTCGAATGGTGAGGAAGAGGGGAAAGGTAATGATCTCACGCGAGGGGCCGAACCCCTGTTGCAGAGTTTATTGGGTAAACGCTACCTCGGTGCCGTCGAACCCAAAGAAATGGTGGCTGGCGAGGCAGATGTAATTGTCACCGATGGTTTCACCGGCAATGTTGTTATCAAACTGGCAGAGGCTGTAGCCGGTCATCTGATGGATGTAATCAAAGAAGAGATCATGGCACGTCCGGTTTCTAAAGTAGGAGCCGCTATTGCACGACCTGCTTTTCGCGCCGCCGCTGATCGCCTGGATGACCGTGAATATAGCGCCGGATTACTTCTGGGTCTGAACGGCCTGGTCACAGTAGGGCATGGGCGCTCAAAACGAGACCGTATCTATTTTGCCCTGCACAACACAGCACAATTGGTTGAAACGGGCTTGCTCGATAAAGTGCGCGCCGAAGTTGCAACCACTGTTAAACGAACCTAAATCAGCAAGAGGAATAAAAGCATGACTCTAGACACAACATCTCGCACAAGATTGGAGTTACTGAGCAAAAGGTTACGCCAGTTACCTGCATCCACCCGCTCGCTTCTATTGGAAACACTACAAGTTATCCAGAACGGGGATGCCGCCAACGGCACTGCCACCGCCGCAATGCTGGAAAGTATCCCCGATCTTTCAATCGATGCTTTAGAACGAACGCTGAACGCCGCTAACTCGGTGCAAGCATCTCTGCGGCGTCGGGTGGTGGTAACCGGCATGGGGGCTATTACTTCAGTGGGCCACAATGTAGCCGAAAGCTGGCAAAATCTGGTCGCTGGTCAGTCGGGTATCAATTGGGTCTCTCTGTTTGATGCCAGCGATTATCCAACCCAGATTGCGGCCGAGGTCAAGGACTGGGACCCACGAAAATACATCTCGCACAAAGAGGCCCGGCGCATGGCGCGCTGTTCGCAGATGGCGGTTGGTGCAGCCACACAGGCCATCGAAGATGCGGGTCTGCCCACAGATGGTACACTGGGTGATCGTACCGGCGTGATAATTGGTACGGGCCTTGGAGGATTCGACGTCTATTCGAATAGTTTGCTCGACGCCTGTAAACGAGGATACTTTCGCGTAAGGCCGATGACAGCGGTCGGTGGCTTACCCAACATGCCTGCGTTTCACATTAGCCAGACATTTGGCTCTTTAGGACCGCTTAACACCGTCGTTACCGCCTGTGCTGCCGGCACACAATCGATTGGTGAAGGGGTTGAGTTGATCCGGCGAGGCGTGTCAGACAAAGTCATCGTCGGGGGCGTCGAAGCCCTGATCGGCGAAATGTTCTTTGCCGGCTTCACTGCCATGAAAGCGATCAGTACTCGCAATGATCCACCCCACAAAGCCAGCCGTCCCTTTGACGCCACACGCGATGGGTTCATCATCGGAGAGGGCGCGGCAGTACTCGTTCTTGAAACCCTGGAAAGCGCCTTGGAGCGGGGCGCCAAGATCTATGCCGAGGTACTCGGCCATTCGGCATCGGCTGACGCTTACCATGTGGCCGCGCCGGAACCTACCGGATTGGGCAAACAACGGGCCATGCGTTGGGCCCTGCAAGATGCCGGCATCGAACCTGAAGAGGTAGACTACATCAATGCACATGGCACCAGTACACTTTTGAACGATAAATCCGAGACCAGTGCCATTAAGCAGGTCTTTGGCAGACATGCCTACGAGTTGGCCATCAACTCCACCAAATCGATGGTTGGGCATGCCTTCGGCGGCGCCGGAGCTATTGAGGCTGTGGCCACGGTCATGAGCGTCAAAGAAGATCTCCTTCACCCCACCATCAATTATGAAAACCTTGACCCTGAGTGTGATCTCGACTATGTGCCCAATGTAGCGCGTTCACAACAGGTCAACGTCGCCCTCTCCAATTCATTTGGTTTAGGCGGTCAAAACGCATGCCTTGTCGTGGCAAAACATATGGGAGAACCGGTTGGGACATGAGTGCATCTTGGTGGCATAATGGTGTTCTCTTAACCTGGCCGAGCCAGAACCAACAGACCTTGTTAAACTTGCCGCCAGTTGCACGAATCCAATAACCTGAATTTACTTCTAGTTTCATACCTAAAAACTTCTGTGCTTGAGACCAGAAGTTCGATAAACGGCTCCTCAAACAAACTAAAAACAACGGATAATCAGCACTATGCGGATTTATACCAACGCTAAACACATCGAAAAACGCGCCAAGTTGGGCCGGCGTACCAGCTTGGCCGGTCTGACCATCCTCGCCGTCGGCATGGCGGCTTCGTTTGCACCGGGTGTTATTTCCGGCTGGGTCGCCAACGAGAATCCGCTCGCCGATAATGCGATTGTGCAATGGCTGATGAACGGTGGTTGGCTTTATGTCTCCATGATCTGTCTGCTGGGCGGATTCTTGCTCGGCCAGGTAGGCAATGCAAACATGCGCCGCTTCCAGCAGTCGCCTCGCCCCGATGAGGTCGTGGCAGCTGCACTGAAGGGATTTGACGATCGTAATCATCTATATGCCTGGTCCGAGCCGGCCGATCTGGTTTTTGCCGGACCTGCAGGGATCTTCACCATCGTCACGCGCGGTCAGGCTGGCGAGATCAGCATCGAAGGTGGCCGGATTAAGCAGCCTTTTAATATCCGCCGGCTTCTGTTTGCCTTTGGCCAAGAGCCGGCGGGTTTGCCTGTAGACGAAGCTCAAAAGGATGCGGGAAAACTAAGCGCCTGGCTAGACCAGACCCTAGAGACGACCGATCCGGTAGCGGTCAATCCTGTTGTCGTCTTCACCAACGATAACGCCAAACTCGATATTCAGGATAGCTCCGCCCCGATCGTGCACCATAAACAACTCAAGCAATATCTGCGTGGGCAATTGCGGGGTGGTAGCAGCATGAGTCGAGCGACCATGTCCGGAGCTATCGATGCTCTGGATACTGAAGCCGAACGGCGTGGGGCGGAGATCGAATAGATCCGAGAATTCCTAACCTGGACGAGCCAGAACCAATCAAAGAATAGACAGGATTAACAAGATTTACAGGATTTTCACAGATATAATCTTGTTAATCCTGTAAACCCAGTCCAAATTTCTTGCCCATCGTGCAAGAACCCGATTGTCTAGGCACTATTCGGTACTTTAGATCAGGAGCCGATGCTCCAAATCATACAACCCATACGCCGCCGCCAGAATCTCGATAGGATGGCGGCTGGGGTGTCCGCTGCCATGTTCCAGTTGCCAGCGGCAGGTCTCAGAATCACACGCCGTCATCTCGACCCTCGCTCCCTGCTCCCGCACATAACTGATAAGCTCCTCCCCTACATCCATTGCTATCTGGTACTTTTCCACTTTATAGCCATAGGTACCGGCGATTCCGCAGCAACGAGCGCGGCTCTCGCGTACATCCAACTCCGGGATAAGCGCCATGATCTGCAGTGCTGGTTTACCCACACGATGGGCGCGGCCCTGGCACGGCGCATGGTAGGGTAACACCATGTCCAGGCGGGCAAAGTCAATACTCAGTTCACCTAACTCCAGGCGTTCTCTCAACCACTCGAAGATATCCCACACAGCCATTTTTAACTCGTGCGCGCCCCCCTCGTGCATATCCAGCAAATCAGGGGCTTCTTCCTTTAAGGTCAAGGTGCAACTGGTGCTGGTACCCACGATATCGTAGCCGGCGTCGACATAATCGCCTAGCTTGCGAATGTTGTTCTCGTGATAATGACGCGCAGCTCCGAATTCGCCATTGCTGAGCATGGGTAAACCACAGCAATTCTGCGAGGGCACGATCACCTCATAGCCGTTGTGCTCCAGCACCGCCACCGCTGCCCGGCCGATATAGGGTTCATAGTACATCGTCGCACAGCCGTGAAAATACACCACTTTCTTTTCGGACTTGAGGCGCCGGTTCGCCGTGCGTTTCATCCAAGCGCCAAAGGTTCCATCACGACTCCAGCGTGGTAGTGGCGCCTCTCGAGCGATCCCGACCACCTTTTCGGCAAGGACGCGACTGGCCGGGTTGTGTAGGCCGAAATTGGCCAGAGATGGAGCGATGCTGCCCACTTTGCCAAGCAGTTCGTTCCGTCCCAATAAGCGATTTCGTATAGGAATGCCCTTGTCACTGGCGATCTGCGCTCTGGCCCGCGCATTCATCTCTGCGATTTTGACACCTGTAGGGCAGACTTCGTTACACACCCTGCAACCTGAGCAGTAATCGACGGAATCGTCGGGCGTCTGGACTTGTCCATTCTCACGAAATCGCTGCGCCTGCGGACCTGCATACTTGGGGCCGGGGAACCGATCCGTGACCGCGGAGACAGGGCAGTAGCTGGTGCAGATATTGCATTTGATGCATTCGTCGAGGGAAGGGCCGACAGACAGCCAGGATTCGGTGAACATGAAGCGTGGTGCGTAGTGCGCGCTACGTAGTTTGAGTGGGGACTGAGAATATCTGTTGGGATGCAGCGATTGCTGTGCTGATGGCGACTCCTTCCAGGCTGCGTTCGCGGATGGGGTCGGTACCTGCAAGAGCGCCACCACAAACCCACAGGTTGTCGAAGAGAGGTTGACCGGAGTCAGAGACCGGCTGGAAGTGGCGGTTGACGGCAATACCCCCCTGGAACACGGGCTGGCCCGCGGGATCCAAAAACTTTGGACGAAACCAGTCGCTTCGCACTTGCGGTGTAGTGAGAGGCAGATCAAAAATCGTTTCCCACACACGGCCGTTGGCGTCGCTGTCAAAACCCCCGCCAAGGAGACCTCCGCTAGCGAGCAGGATGTGGCGAGCGCGGTGTTCGAGGGGGCGGGCGCTGGTGGCGGTTGATACGGAGGTTAGGGATTGGGGATTAGGGATTGGAGATTGGCGGACACTGAAATCGATCGCTTCCATGCCGATCTCGACGCGCACGCCCTTTTGTTCGAGATAGCGACGCAGGGCCGTGGTCAAGCGAATGCCCGGGACCGAAGGGGGCAAGGTGGGGATCTCGAAAATCGGCGCATTCACCTGTTTTTGGAGATAGGCCAGAGCAGCAGTATGGTTTTCCAGGCCCAAAATGGCGGGGAGTCCAACCCGTTCGCCTGACTCCAGCACTTGCCTCAATCCAGCCGCCAGCCGCTGCACGCATTTTTCATTATCCAGAGCCCGGGCCAATTGTATGGTGTTAAAATCGTGCCGGTCGCTGATAAGCTGGATTGGCAGGAAGGCAGCGCGGGCGCTGTGCCCCAGCTTGCTCAAATTCTCGGCGATCAGTGTGGGATAGAAATCACGCAACCCGCTGAAACCGACGATCAACATGGGTTCAGTGCGGCTGAGGTCGCCGGACAGTTGGGCGCTGGGAGCGAAATACACCGGTCGGGCCGCGCCGATGGCTGAAGGCAGCGACAGGTTCTCACCAGATCGGGAAGAACCCGCGTAAGGTAGTTCGAGATCATTGCAGAGATCGGCAAATCTCTGCAACGCCGTATCCAACATTTTGGAACCCAGGCGCACATAGGGATGGTCGGGTCGGGTTGTCGCCAACTGTGACAACCTTGCCAGAGGGGCGTCTACCGGCTCGCTCGCTCGCTCGGGCAGATAACCAAGAACGTCCACGGTACCCGCGCTCCAATGCAACGCGCCCATCCCTTTGGCGATAACCTTCACACGTAACCCATGGTTCGCAGCCGAAACAGCTGCCATGAGTCCTGACAGGCCCGCGCCAATGACCAGGAGATCAACCGTCATAACGCCCCCAAGCATGCTTCCATTGCCGTGTCATCACTGCCTGAAGCCTGACACTCATGGCAGTGGCTCCCTATCCGTATTTTCATCTGGCGTCGACTCGCTCGACTCGAACTTGTAAAAATCGCTGAGAGGGCTACTCATCTCATCATCAGGCAAATGGTCGGCATTCATCAAGCTGAGATAGATCAGTTCATCCAGACGCTCTTGCTTCAACTGCCTGCCCCACAGAATTGGCGTCACACCCTTGTAGCGCTCTTGTAAGAAATCTCGTAGCAGTAGATTGGGATTGAGGGCGGGAACTTGGAGCTTGGAACCTGGAGCCCTGGTATCTACATTATGGGTGGGTGACTGCAAATAGGCAGTATCCCACATCGAACCCGGCGCCATCTGATCCTCGACCTCTGACCTCCGACCTCTGACCTCTGATCCCTGACCCCCGACCTCATGCAATATCCCCACCGCCCGATAGGTACAAAAGCCCCCCTGGCAGGGCCCCATACCCAAACGGACATCGCGGCGTAAGTCATCCAGGGTGATGGTTGGGTTCTGTCTGGCTGCATTTTCCAGCATGGCCCGAGTGACCAGTTCGCACTCACAGACCAGGTCCCCTTGCAATTGATTATCCTCGATTTCGTGTAGTCGATGGCCTAACCAATAGAAACCTTGTTCGATACCGGGCACAGCCGTGTGTGTGGTATCGCACGGTTTGCGTTCCCCCAGATATTTGCAGGCTGTATCCAACGTCTTTTCCGCCATCAGGCGGAAGGTCGTCCATTTGCCGCCGGTGATGGTGATCAGACCACCGGTATTATCTCGTTGTTGGTGGTCGAGTAAAGTAAACTGGCGGGTGGCATCGCGGCTGGCGCCACCATGCCCCTCGTGGTAGAGCGGTCGAACCCCGGCCCAGGCGCGAACCACGCGCGCCTTGCTAAGTCCCGGCACCAGCTTATCTCCCTCATCCAGCATGAACTGCACTTCCCAGGGCTCGATGCGTAAGTTTTCGGGATCGGCAACCCGCTCGTCTGTGGTGCCGATCACCGACACCGTGTGGATGGGTACGAGGATATCGCCATCAGAGGGCATTTTGCAGCGGTTGATAACCGTATTGACCAGGCGATGGTTCATAGCCACCATGGTGCCTTTGCCGGGGATGATCTCGACCGAAATGTTGGCCATACTTGCAATCTGTCCTGCCCAGGCGCCGGAAGCGTTGATGATCATCTGCGCGCGCATCTCCAGGTCTTGGCCGCGGGCAACATCACGCACTTCTACTCCTACAATCTGCCGTTCCTGCTCTCCACCGGTGCTGATTAGCCCCACCACCTCGTGATAAGTGAGAATCTGTGCACCTGCCTGACGTGCCGCTTGGGCTGTTACATGTGTGGCAAGAAAACTATCGGCCGCACCATCGGGCACCTCGAACACACGGCTGATGCGGGGATTGAGGAGTGGTTCCCTGCGTAGCGCTTCGGCAACGGAGATCTCCTGGCGGGGCACGCCGATCGATTCACAAGCGTTGATAAAGAGGTCGGGATACTCACCTTCATCTTCGGGTGTTACCACAAAGAAACCTGAAGTCTCTTCAAGACAATGTGCATGTGTTTTGCGCAAGATGCGGTTTTCGATAATACATTCGCGCGCGCTTTGCGGGTCTTTGACCACATAGCGGCCGCCACTGTGTAGCAGGCCATGATAACGGCCGGTAGTGCCGTGGGTCAGGTCCCGTTTTTCGACCAACACCACATCGAACCCGCGCAGCGCCGCATCCCAGGCAATACCCGTACCTGTCGCCCCACCACCAATCACCAGGATCTCTGTGTCGATGTATCTCATAAATAGGGTGGGCTGTTTACAACCGCTCCGAGAATGAAGACGCCTTAGGCTTTTTCAGCAAAATAACGATCCAGTTCAATCTGAAAAAGCCTCAATCGCTCGTAGTTTTATAGTGTATCTCCGGCAGTGCTCTCAGCCTGGCCGCGGCTTGTTCGGCTGTGAGATCTCTTTGCGGCTCCGCCAGCATTTCATAGCCTACCATAAATTTCTTTACGGTAGCGGATCGTAACAGTGGCGGGTGGAAATGGGCGTGCAACTGCCAGTAATCGTAATCTTCTGCATCGGCATCAGGACCGGTGGGAGCACCATGCCAGCCCATCGAAAAAGGGAAGGAGACCTCGAAAAGATTGTCGTATTTGCTCAGCAGGCGTCTGAGGATGTCTGAGAGAGAACGGCGTTCGGGGTCAGTCAACTCAGGTAGTCGTAAGACATGGCGTCGGGGTAGAAGTAAGGTTTCGAACGGCCATAGAGCCCAATAAGGTATCACGGCCAGCCAATCTGCGTTCTCGACCACCAAGCGTTCTCCCACCCCTGCTTCCAACTCGACGTAATCCAACAGTAGAGGCTTACCAAATTGTTCGTGATACTCCCGCTGTCTACGATCTTCTTTGGCCGGTTCAAGGGGGAGGGCGCTCCCGGCCCACACCTGGCCATGCGGATGTGGGTTCGAACAACCCATCACCGCGCCTTTGTTCTCGAACACCTGCACCCACAGGTAGTGCGACCCCAAATCCTCGATCTGTTCAGCCCAAAGATCCACGACTTTACGGATATCATCCAGCGCCATCTCGGGCAACGTCAGGTCGTGGCGTGGCGAGAAGCAGAAGACCCTAGACGTGCCGTACTCACTCTCTAGCTTCAGGAGTGGATTGCTACTGACCGGCGCTGCAGGCGTGTCGGGCAGTAACGCCGCAAAATCATTCGTGAAGACAAAAGTGGTGTCGTAATGGGGATTGCGATGGCCGCCGGCCCGCTCGTTCCCGGGGCAAAGATAGCAGCCGGGCTCGTAAGCAGGCCGGGTGTCTTGCGGAGGACGTTCCACCTGCCCTTGCCAGGGGCGTTTGTTGCGATGTGGCGAAACGAGCACCCAATCACCGCTCAGAGCATTGTAGCGACGATGAGGGTGCTCGGTCGGATCAAAAGTCATTGCGCCGTCAATGGTTGTGGTCTGCGGCCTGTAGATTCTCAGCGTTCGCCAGTTTTCCTGCGAGCCGCTCTGGCTGATGAATGAGCAGGGGAAGACATTGAGAGCATATCCAACCTTGCTCGCCGTTGTAACGTAGCGACACCAAGGGGATCTGCGTCTCAGAGCGTTCGCAATTGAGGCATTGATAGGATGTTGTGTTTGTAGTCATGATATCTCCGATGGTTGAAATTGAACTCATTATAATGGGAGTTGAGTCGTTCGAAATAATCTCGGCCCTAGGCCCACTCCATACTGCGTTGCACCGCTTTAAGCCAGCCTTTATAGAGCATTTCACGAGTCGATGGCTCCATGGCGGGTTCCCACCTCTGGCCGACCTGCCGATTTTGTCGCAAATCATCCAGGCTCTGCCAATAACCCACAGCCAGACCAGCTGCATACGCCGCGCCCAACGCCGTAGTCTCCGCGACCTTGGGCCGGATTACGGGCACGTCGAGGATGTCGGACTGGAATTGCATGAGCAGGTTGTTGTACACCATGCCGCCATCCACCTTCAGCGCCGAAAGAGTTACACCGGAGTCCTGCTTCATGGCTTGCAGCACCTCTAGTGTCTGGAAAGCGGTGGCTTCTAAGGCGGCTCGACAGATATGGTTCTTATTGATGAATCGGGTCAGGCCGACCATGACACCACGGGCATCAGACTGCCAGTACGGGGCAAACAATCCAGAGAAGGCCGGTACGATGTACATGCCGCCACTGTCTGGGACCTGTCTGGCGTAGTCTTCGACGTGTTGAGAAAAGTCGAAGAAATTCAGATTATCTCGCAGCCACTGTACCAAAGCGCCTGCAATGGGAATTGATCCTTCCAGAGCATAGACGGCGGGTTGGCCACCCAACTGGTAGCACAGTGTCGTGAGCAAGCCGTGTTGGCTGGCTACAATGTCTGTGCCGGTGTTCATGATCATAAAGCAACCGGTGCCATAGGTGTTCTTTGCATCTCCAGGACTGAAGCAGGTTTGCCCGACAGTTGCCGCTTGCTGGTCGCCTAGGGCGCCACAGATCGGGATGCCTTGCCAGGCGCCATATCCGTTTGGATCACTGGAAGGCCGGATTTCTGGCAGCATCTGGCGGGGTATAGTCAGGATATCCAGAATCTCGTCATCCCAAGCCAACGTCCTGATATCCATGAGCATGGTACGGCTGGCATTAGTGACATCAGTGATGTGCGCCCCACCGTTCATCCCACCACTGAGGTTCCAGATAATCCACGTATCGATGTTACCGAAAATCGCTTCCCCCCGTTCCGCCGCTTCACGCACGCCCATGACATGGTCCAGAATCCACTTGATTTTGGGGCCTGAAAAATAGACAGAGAGAGGTAATCCCACTTTGGCTCGAAATCGATCCTGGCCTCCTTCACGTGCAAGTTCATTGCAGAGACTATCGGTGCGGGTATCCTGCCAGACGATTGCGTTGTAATAAGGTTCTCCTGTTTTTGGATTCCAGACTAAAGTGGTCTCCCGCTGGTTGGTAACGCCGATGGTCACAAGGTCCGAAGCTGTGATCCCCACCTTTTTCATTGCCCCCGCCATCACCTCTTGCGTCCTTTGCATGATCTCAAGGGCATCGTGTTCCACCCAGCCAGGCTGAGGGTAAATTTGTTGGTGTTCAAGCTGGTGACTACCCACCACACTGCCGCCATGGTCAAAGATCATAAAGCGTGTGCTGGTTGTGCCCTGGTCGATGGCTCCAACGTATTGTGGCATATTAAAAAAACCTCCATGATCACGTACTTCAACATATATGCTGCATTCAAGCGAGACCGCATGAATGTCTCGGCACGTGTTACTACATGAAAACCGGCCGCAAATCACTCATCGAGTGACCTGCAAACCGGTTTGATTTTTTGTCTCTAAACTGAGTGTCCCAAAACCTGTGCCTATGTCACCAGCTTTATTCTCCAGGATGAAGGTATTTGAACACATAAGCGGCTGCGACACCGGCCAGGAGTTGGGCAACCAGGTAGATCCAGATATTTGTCCAGGCGAAGATGTTCATGATCGAACCGCCAACTGTGACCGCGGGGTTGAACGAGCCTCCCGTGATCCCGCCCACTGCAAAGGCGCCGGATAGTACAGTAAAGCCGATAGCCAGACCGAAGAATGAGTTGCCCTCAGTACCCTTTGCTGTAGCGACGTTGAGCACGACGTAAACAAGAGCAAAGGTAAAGAGAAACTCAGCCAGCAGGCCGGCAATGGCGCTAAATCCGTCATTGAGTGGCGCCGTCGGCATGTCCGGCTTGATCAGGCCGACGATAATTGCTGCTACGATCGCCGCTACAACCTGGACAACCCAATACCCAATTGCGTCATTAAGGGTCACCTTGCCGCGTAACCAGACGCCGAGTGTCACCGCCGGGTTATAGTGTCCACCAGAGATGTGTCCGCCGGCAAAGATCATAATCATAAGAACCGAGCCGATAGCGAGCGGGGCAAGGTTACCTGCACCAGTTGCTCCGATGACGGCCATGCCAACCGTGAACACGAGAAAGAATGTTCCGATGAACTCGACAACAAGTGCTCGTACATTCATAGATAATATCCTCCTGAATCGATGAAAAGTATATGAAACTACTGAAAACTCTGGAAAAGTCTAAAACGGCTGTTCGCACCCCCGTATACAGGGGGGTTTTGCTCGTTCGCACCTGTGTACGGGGGTAAAAAATAGCTCAAAAAAGGCAATACCGCAAAAGTCGGCAGGTAAACCCTTATTTTACGGGTAATTCGTCCTTTCGTCTTCCGCCTCCCGGCTGAAGCAGCAATTCCAAATACGGCAATTTTGCAGGGATGACAACCTCAATTTAGGTGCGAG
>JAAENG010000210.1 GCA_024224665.1 Chloroflexota bacterium
ATGTGACCGATTAAACCGTCTGCTGATAGATGTTTGCGGATCTTCATTGCCTTCCTACCTTGTTCTTAAATGGATTCGGTGCTCCCTATCTTTACGAAAACTCACGTCATTATACCATATTGCTTACTCCGGGAGCCGCTGACATGGTAGTAAAAAGGGGTGTTGATCATCACCTGTGACGGGGCGATGCAAACTGCCAGGGCGGGTTCACCGGGAACGATCTGTACGGTAGGTGATCGGGGCAATGCCTCGAATTCATAGGTGGCGAGGGGATCGACCCATGTTTTGAATTCGAATGTCTCCTCACAAAAGGTTTGCGCCATCCAACCAGGTGATCCGCTCGATCTATCGCCGAATACGAGGGTGACCGTTTCGCCACAGTCGAGGTAGCCGCCTTGTCGTAGCAAGGGTGGAAGTTTGTATTCCAGTTCAGTGTCGATAGCGTGTCTACCCAGTGCCAGTGCCCGTTTGTCAAGCCCCCCGTAAATCTGGAGCCGGGGGAAGTCTTTTCGAACTTTAACGATATCCATGCCCGCCTGCACCTCAAAGGGCGAACATCCCCGCCATGCCGCATTCCAGAAATAATGGGATCAATTCGGTGCAGTCGCCATCGGTATCCACGCAAAAATCGCGCACACCCTGATCGCGCAAGAAACCGATCAGACGTTTATAATGGGGCATCATGAACTCTCGGAAGAGCGCGGGGGAGATCATCGGCCCATTCTTGTAGCACATATCCTCCCAGAACTCTGCGCTCTCAACTTCTCCCACATCCGCAAGCACCTTCCCGTAGATCTCGATCCAAAAATCGGTCAAGAAGTCCAACATGTCGTGAATAAGTTCGGGCTGGTCGTAGAAAGCGTAGAAGAGATTGATATCGCCCATCAGTGTCCTGGGCGAACCAAAGTAGCCGCATGTGCCGCTGGCAATGGACAGCGGATAATCACGAACTTGATAGGCCCGCACAAGTTCTTGCCAGTTGTCTGGCAGGCGTTTTTCGATCTGCACCTGAAACCGCTCTGCCTTGAGTTTTTCCCAATCCTCCCAATTGCTTACCGGCCAGGCGATCTCATGCGGGACAGAACCGGCATCTTTGCGCTTTTGTGTGACGCCGCCATTTTTATTGCGGAAGGTCAGGGTCTCTGCGGTCTCTTCAAGCATCGCCTCTTCAAAATGCGGGTACACAAAGTTCTGTAGTGGGATCGTTTCCCGGCCGCCGTCGAGCGCCACAGCTTCGCTGACATCGACCGCCCTTTGGATATCGAGCACCCCGCTACGCCAGGCAGCCCCTGGCCCGGCCACGGTATCGCCATACTCGGCCGCTTCGCGTAATCCCTGCCGGTAGGGGAGACCTTCTTCATACCAACGTGCTATGGCCCCGCCCCAGTAACCCCATTCCCATAGCAGGGTTCGATCACAGGGCTCGAATGCCATGGTTGCTCGAAATCGTTGGCGTGTGTTCATTATGAATGCTGTCGTGTTTACTGATTTCTTGTAAGTCGAGGTGTCGTCGTAGGAACGTGTGTGCGCGTGTTTACATAAAACGCTGTCGTGTTGACCGATACTGTGTAAACAGCTTCTGATAGAGCGTGTGTACCCTTGGATCGGCCGCCAAGTGGGTCTCATCACCACGAAAGGCTAGATATCCTTGCTCTGCTGTCGGCCAGATCCCGGCGCCAACGCCCGCCAAGATCGCCGCCCCCCTGGCAGCGGCCTGAGACACTGTTGGCACGATTACCGGCACACCGGTGATATCCGCTACGATCTGGGGCCATAGGGGGCTTTCTGCGGCGCCGCCCACCATCGTTAAGGCATCGATCTGAATGCCTGCATTTTGCATCTCTTCGATAGCCCATTGCAATTCAAATGCAACGCCCTCCATCACTGCACGGGCTAAATCATCCCTGCTGTGAGAGAGAGACAGCTTGTTGAAGCCACCAACATCCAGCTGATGGGCGACATGTCCACCGGCTAGGGGGAAGAAGAGAACGCCATGGGCGCCGGGGGGTGATTGGGCGGCGCCCGCGTTCAAGCTGCCGTATGGATCTGCACCCCTATCTTGATTCTGTCGATCCCAGACGGTCTGCAAAAACCATTCCATACTTGTACCAACGGCGCCCAACGAACGTATGGCGCCCCAGCTATCGGGCATAGCGTGGCAACTGATACTCATACCACTACGCAATCCCACCTCGAGGCTCTCGGGAACGGCGAGCACCACCCAGGCAGTACCACAGGAGAGCAAAACCGTGCCAGGCCGGGTTGTGCCTGTACCCACGGCAGCACAATATTGGTCGTGAGCGCCATTGACGACCAGGACATCTGGGGAAAGGCCGGTCGCCTGACTGACGTTGGCCTGCAGCGCACCGATCACCTGGCCGCAGGGATGCATGGGAGAGAGCTGGCCGCGCCTGATACCGGCGATATCCAGGAGTTGTTCATCCCAATCGACGGTTTCAAGATTGAACAACTGCGTGATACCGGCATCAGAGGGATTCATGCACAGGCGCCCGCTGAGTTTGTGAGCGATAAAGTCATTGACAAACAGGTAGCGCCGGGCGGAGCGGAAGATGTCGGGGCGATTTTCTCGTAGCCAGGTGATGTGTTGTAAGGGAAGGCCATCGACGAGATGCCAGCCGGTCCTGTGGTGTATGGTCTCGGCCCCCCACCTCTCCCGAACCTGAGCAGCTTGCGCAGAGGCGCGGTTGTCCATCCAACTGATGGCAGGATAAATGGGCTGGTTGCCGGCATCCACGGGGATGGTGGTCCCCGCCTGAGACGAGAGACTGAGGGCGATGACTCGATCCCCTGCTCCAATTTTTTCCAAGACCGAACGCAAAGTGGTCACCACACCCTGCCACAGATCGTCAGGATCCTGCTCGACCCAGCCATTTTCTGGTGTATGCAAAGGATAGCTGCAATCGGCCGAGGCGATGACATCGCCCTGTGTATCGAACAACATCGCCTTGGTGGCGGTGGTACCGACATCCAGACCTAGCAGGAGATCTCTCATTTTATCACTCTGCAAATCCCGCCATTGTTACAGCTTTCCACCAGCGTCAACGATGAGGCGCGCCGCGTTATTGTAGAACACATTTTCGAGATCGGCATCGCTCAAACCCACTGCCTGCGCCGCCTGCTTGAAGGCGAGGAGTTCTTCGTACATGAAGAAGGATAGTTTCTCGCCCTCAGCGGCCGAGACCTCGCGCATGTGTGGATCACCGCTGGTGTCGCCATAGAGACCGGGCGGGACCAGGTTGATGTAATTGCCATCTTCGCAGATCCTGCGCATGCGCATGCGCAAAATAGGCATATCGCTGCCATAAAGCAGGCGCTTCGGCCCCACCGCACGTAAAAGCGCTTCCATCACCTCGGCGCTGGTGTTGGCACAGAAATCGAAGACCATGTTTTCGGTTTCGCCGAGCACCTCAAAAGCGTTACCCACATCTTCCAGGCAGTATGCCCGGCCGATATGGGCGATGATCAGGCGGATATTGGGGTATTTGCGCTCGATCTCCAGCATCTGTTCCAGGTTGACGGGATCTCGCAAACGTTGGCTGCGCGGGATGTGGAGCATGACCATCCAGCCGTAGTCGTTCGCGACCTCTAGTTGGTGGTGGGGGAGAAAATCGAAAATGGTGATATCGTTGGAGGCGATGTGCGGAGGCGCAAAGCAGAGATAAGGCTTTAATCCCAGAAACCCATACTTACTGATCTGTTTTTCTACTTCTTCAGCCGGCCATTCTGGCGTGCTGAGCAGTAGTCCCGGCAATTGGCGCTGCCGGGCTACCTGACTTACATAGCCGTTGGTCTGCTCGAAAAGGACGCCACGTTGGGGAAACCCAAAGATGCATGGTATGACCTGCTGCAGTGGAAACATCAGCTTGTATGTTTCTATCAGATCTTCGATGGAATTGTCCGCAGCTATCAACTGCGGCCACACGGCTGCACGATTATCTAGCGCGTTCTCTTCCAAGAAAGACTTGAGCCATATGTGTGTATGGATATCGATAATCTTAGCGGGCAAAAAGTCCTGCAAAGATTTACGGTAAACTAATTTATCAACTTCTTTTAGCTCGAAAAGCATGTGTTATTTCGCAGTTCCGCAAAAGTCGGCAGGTCGCTTCAGCCGCAGCAATTCCAAATATGAACCTTCTGGAGTGTCCCTGTCCCTAAAAAAGGGCAATTGTTCA
>JAAENG010000211.1 GCA_024224665.1 Chloroflexota bacterium
AAAATACTCGCACGAGGCCCCATCGACGTAAAGCGCATCGCAGCGCCTAAAACCTACTCGCACGAGGCCCCATTGCCGTAAATTATGTCCGCAGCGTGTGAACTCGCAACCCGGACACACGAGTGAAAATTAGAAGCAAGTACAATTAGTTGTTTTTGATAAGAAATAGGAAATTAAGAAATTGCAAAGACAATTCGTTCTCCTCTGCGGAGCTACTCAGTTCAGGGGAAACCCTCAATCATCACCTTCACCATCGTCATCATGATCGTCTTCATCATCGTCATTAACCGTTGCCGTCGTGGCAAGAATATTCTCGATCCGTCTGCGATAGTTAGCTGCAATCATTCTCTTCTTGCCGGTCAATTTGTCAATCTGAAGAAGAAGCCTTTTCACAGGAAGCCAGTCTTTCCCATCTGTTCCACTCCATTGCCTGTATGATGCATTGCCACCCCCACTCGCGTTCTTCTTGACCCCAGTGTGCCAGTATCTCACATGGACCATTTTTTGTTCCTGATCAATTTCTATAACTTTCCCAAGCCAGAATTCATTCCGATTCGCTACGGGCACAGTGTTTTTGTAGTTCGGGAGGATGGCGACGAATTTTCCGATTACGACCACTTCGTCGGCGACACCAATCTTTCTGTTTTCCCGGGCTTGGTTCTGCTCGTTCAGGTTGTGGAAAACCCCCTGACGTGGGAGACGTAACACGTCGTTAACCCTGGAGTCAGCTACGACACTTCTAGTACTTTCGCACTTGAAAGCCCATCCGTGGTCCGGCAATGAGAGTGTGTCCATCGACGGTGGCGAGTGGAGTTCCTCGTAGACGCGAGTGAATTCGGTGAACTCCGCGTGTGAGAGGCGGTTTTTGGCATTCCCGATCGTTGTCTGTAGCTCCATGTACCGCGCATCTGTGATAGCCCTACGTGGCGCAAACTTCAGATCGGACGGCAGGAGCCCACTCTTGTGCATGTGACATTCCCTGTTGTCCGGTCGAGGGGCCTTGGTATCCCAGTGGCGAATGGCCTCGGACCACGCGTCGTCATCAACAGTGCTTTTCGTCTGCAGGAAAGGGCAACCCTCATGATCTGTGCGCACCCACCAGTGCAGCGGCGAGCCCTCCGCCATGAAGTGCCGTCTCTCCTCGAGGACGACTTTCGTGCATAGCCCGCGGGCCCGCCTGCACCTCGCGGTAGCAACTGGGAAGTCGGGGCTCAGCGTCGGGTTGAGCAATGCGCGCCAGTCGAGGACATCATGAATGAACTCAACGGTTGGAGTAGGTGAGTAGCAGTCCTCGATTACCTTGATGAGTTGGTCTATCGATGTGATGTCGCGGTGCTTGGTGGCCTCACCAATACGACTCGCGAACTGGTCACAGTCGAAGTGAGTGTGGCCGATGGGGAGGAATGACCCAAATATGGACTTCAGCACGCGGCGCTCGGCAAGCCACTCGAGGAATTTCTCCAGGTACGTGTTCTTGTTTTCACGAATGCAATTGTCCGTTTGGAGGTACAGTGTTGGTGGGAGTGCCCCCCGCAGCGTCTCCTCCGCTTGCAGTGTACGGGTGAGGACCTCGCACACCAGGTTTGGATCCGACTTCAGGTTCTCCCAGCCGAGGTAGACGCGTGGCCTTGAACCATGGACCATGGCGATCACGACATGGACTTTCAGCCGCGTACCATCCGTGTCCTTGGTCGTTTCAAAAAAGTGTGGAAACCCATGCGGGAATTTTTCCGTTGCATCTATCGCGATGGAGATGTACTTGTCTGGTTCTTGTTGTGCCTGCGCAACCTTATCCATGTACAAGCCCCGTTCACGTTTATGAGCCCATGCGATGTGCAGCTTCAGCCTCTGCTTCGCTTCCGCGCGTGCGTCTGCAGACAGGGACCTGTCCCCGCGTCGCTCCCTGTGTTCCACGCAGAAGGGGCACTTGGTGAAGACACAGTGCTTGCGCAACCGAATCTCTGGGAATTGGGTCCTCCATACCTCGTTGAAGTAGGACCTGGAGCATTCCATGTATAGTGAGGGCCAGGTACGGGCGTCTTCACAGTAGGATTCGAAGACGTATCGCCTCCTCGGCTGGTTAACCATGAACCAGCCGCTATCGGGGAAGACATCTAGCTCCTTTCTAAGGTTGAAGAACCACGAGGACACCATCGTGGCTATTGGGCACACAGAGCTCGCTTCGGAACGGGTTTGTTTCGGTCGTTTGTCAGGGTACAAGAAGGAACGAGAACAGGCAAAGATGTTCGTGGCCATCGTAGTGCAACATGGTTTCCCGTCTGGGAGAGTGAGGTGCAGACGCCAATTCTCCTTCAGTGCATCCCTAAGTGCGGCACGCTCCATATTGGCATCGAACATTGGTTTGCGTGCCTTCTTGATAATTTCGTCGGTGCTGGAATCTCGAAAGTGCATGTGGCACTTTCGAGCGCATTCGCAAGTCTTGGACCTGTCGAATTCATACACAAGGCCTACGCGCGTGCGTGTGCGTGTGCGTGTGCGTGTGCGTGTGCGTGTGTGTGTGTGTGTGTGTGTGTGTGTGTGTGTGTGTGTGTGTGTGTGTGTGTGTGTGTGTATGTGTGTGTGTGCGTGTGTGT
>JAAENG010000212.1 GCA_024224665.1 Chloroflexota bacterium
CGTAAACCGTAAGATTCAGGGGTCAACTTAAGTTGCGTTTCTAGGAGAACGTTAATGCAAGCAAAGAAAATCATGGTAATTCCCGATACTCAAATCAAACCGGGAGTACCGACCAATCACTTAGAGGCCGCTGGCAGAGCGATGCTTCGATACCGTCCCGATATCGTCGTGCATCTTGGCGACCATTGGGACATGGAGAGTGTGAGCAGTTACGCCACGGCAATCGAGATCGAAGGCAAGCGCATCCTCGAAGATATCCACTGCGGTAACCGAGCCTTGACTCGGCTGATGAAACCTCTCAACGACTACAACGAGAAGCAACGCCGACAGAAGGGCAAGCAATATAAGCCTGAGTTAATCATGTTGCGGGGTAATCACGAAGCGCGACTACAGCGCTACATCGACTCCCATCCAGCACTGGACGGCGTAATCGGTGAGTGGATGTTTAACGACGAGGATCACGGATTCCGAGTGGTACCGTTCAAGGAGATCGAGAGCGTGCAGGGCATCATGTTCTCGCACTACTTCTATCAGCAGAACACGGGCCGACCCTATGGGGGCACGTGCCACACCAAACTCAAAAACATCGGCTCGTCCTTCTGCATGGGTCACCAGCAGGGTAAGGATTTAGCCGAACGCAAACTGGCCGATGGTACGCCCCAGCGTGGGCTTGTCGCGGGATCGTTTTACCAACATCAGGAAGGATACCGAGGACCGCAAGGCCATGAGAGTTGGCATGGTGTTGTCATTCTGAACAACTGCAAAAACGGCACTTATGACCTGATGGAACTCGGCATGGATTACCTGCTTGAGCGCTTCGGTAAGGGCCTCAAGCCGTGAAGAAAGCAACGTGGAAAGAAATGTGGGGCATTCCCTACAGCATCCCAGAGTACCAGTCAGCGTTGAGGGTTCATAAGACTAAGCGAGATCGGACCGCAATACTGGCATCGTGGGCTATCAAAACGGGGCTGGTATCGGACGCACCGGACGTGTACGCAATCTTGGAGGAACTAGCCAGTGGAACTGAAGCGACCTTACCTGATTAAGGTTACATGGGTGGATATCGTTGGCACTGCTGGATGGGAGGAACAGGGCGGCGTGAACATCGAGCCGGTCGAGCAATGGGGTGTGTTGGTTTATCGAGACAAACAGCAGATCAAGATTGCAGGCTCCAAGATGACCGGCAAGTGGTACGGCATCACAGCGATACCTACAGGATGCATCAAAGAGATAAGGAAGATAACGGAATGGAAATGATGACATGGGAGGTGCTGGATGATTGGGGCTTCCTCAAATGGGAGCAGTACCAGCCTAACTCGTTGATCCTCAAGTCTGTTGCTGGCAGTTGGAAGGACGTGACTGAGGAAACATACGCCGAGCATCTAATCCCGGGTAACCCGTGGCAGTTGTACAAGACTGATATCTGCTACAGGAATGTGCTGGGGGTTTGGTACAAGTACACCCGTCAGCCGGTAGCGTTCGATGGGGGTGGGGTAGATGAGCAATAAAGCCTGCATCGACTGTGCACACCTAAGAGCAGCGGATTGGATCAAGCCTTACTGGTGGTGCATGGCTCAAGAGGAAGTAAGCGAGGACATAACCACTCCCCGGCAATGCGCCGAATGGGAGTACGAACCGGGGGCAGACCCAGAGGATTAAAATGGAACTATTTGTCAAATCAAGGAAGCCACGTGCGGGGCTTTGGGCAATCATTACCGTGATCGGCCTGATAGGCGCGGGGATTTGGGGTGCGGCTACCAGTGAGGGGTTAACCGCTGAACGCTTCGATCAGATCATCAATAGCGCGATTGACTCACGGCTGGCCTGTAGTCGAGCCACAGTGGCTAACAAGCACACATTCGCCGGGGCTATATGTGAGGAAGCACTACAGTGGGGAAAGCGAGCAGACCACGTATACAAGGCTTA
>JAAENG010000213.1 GCA_024224665.1 Chloroflexota bacterium
CTTGTCCGATTCGTCATCCAGACTAAAATCAAAATCCTCGTATATGGTGCTGTCAGGACAGGGCCGGTGCAACATGCGAATCTCGGTTTTGTCCGGGCTGATCAGCTTGAAGGTGAGGTCGTGGATCCAGCTGTGCGTGCCCTTTATATCCAGCACATTCACATCCTTGATCACGCCACTCTCCCCGATTGTCAGGTCTGAGTAGACTATGGGGGTGCCGCTGCTGGAGATGCTCACCGGTACATCTGTACCGGCATATACCCTGCATACATTTTCACCCTCCCCACTGCTCCCACCACCCTGCTCTTGTATGCCCGCCCACAATTTCTGCCATTGCGGACGGTCCACAATGTAGTCGCCAGTGGCGTAGAGATAGGACGTCTCGACGGTGCGGTCGTCACTGCTGTCATTCACATCCCCATGCTGCTGTTCCAGGGTGACATTGCCATAGTCGTCATAGACATAGCTGGTACGGGTCACACCATCTGTGCTACCTCGTAGGGTGTCGGTGACCTCCTCGCCGGCAACCCAATAACTCCCCTTTCGGCCACTGCCGTTGGTCAACTGCCAGGTGAAGTCGGTCGAGGTCCGGGTTAGTTCGTTGTCATTGGCGTCAAGGCGGCGTACTTCGGCGATCTGCCCTTTCAGCCAATTATAGTCGGTGAGATCGGTGTCATCGCTGAGCTGGATGTTGGCGCCTTGGCTACCGCCACTTGAAGTTTTGCGATCCCCCTCCATGCCCCTGTAAAAACGATATTCTGTCTGCGCCCCACTATCGTCGCTGACGGTGACAATCTTGTGCCCCCGAAAATCATTCCACATGTAACCACTTGCATTGTAGATCTCGTCGTTGTAGCCCCAGGTGGGGGCGCTGTAGTCATAGGTATAGGTTTGGCTGCCATTGCCCGAGAAATCATCCGCAGTGGTCATGCTCAGGATCTTCCATTTGTTCCACAGGCCGGTGGAACCACCAATCCAGCCCGGGTAGCAGTCGTAGGGAATACGGATATAACCCCCTAGAGAAGTGGGACACTCGTGGCTCTTGCCGTAATTAAATATCACCCTGCCGCCCAGTTCATTATCGATACGTTTGAGCCGGGGCATGTACATGGGTGAAACGCCATTGGGATGATTGCGGCGGTTGGCCAGCATCTCCTTCTTTTTGTTCGTATTGCTAGCGTTGGGGTCAGGATAAAAGCTGTAGGTAGCGGGGGGTAAGCCCGGCAGCTCTTGTACATCATCCGCTACGAAGCGGAACCAATTGATCCTCGCCACCGTGTCACTGGTTCCATACTCGTAGGTGATATAGATATCATGCACGCCGGTGATGGTGGTGGAGGATAACGTCAGTTCTTTGGTCACATAATCGTCCCAGGTACTACCCGTACTGCTCACATTCCAGGTGGCGATCACCTCGCCGTTGCTACTATCTTTGCGCACCTTCATTTTGCCGCTGTTGCGTTTGCTGGAAACACGCGCCAGTAACAGGCTAGTACCGACATCGCCAAAGTCCACTGCCTCGAATTTGAGCCACTCGCCGTTATGGATGTCCTTAATCACCTGCCCCCGGCCCGGATCCTGTGCCGGTTGCAGTTGTACACCTGACATAGCGTCATAGTTCTCGGCTTCGATCTGCTCGTAGGCGCTGTGCGTGTAATCTCCTCCCGGCCGTTGGGTTATGGTATCCAGCCACATCTTCTTCTTGCTGGTATCGCCATAACTGTCCGTAGGAGCAGCGGGGAAGCTCTGAGCCAGATCGTACATCCCTACCGTGCGCCAGATGTCGTCCTCATACACCTGGGTCTGGATGCTGGAGAGGCGACGTTGGCTCCAGAAGGTGGGTTTTTTCTTGCTGCAACTGCCGGTGGATTCGCAGACGGAATCGCTGGGCGTGTCGGGGAAGTCAGAGGACCATGAACAGTCATTTTTTGTCAGGGGATCGGTACAACGCAACTCGGAATTGAATTTCACCCGTGTGACCGGGTTGGTGCTGGCGCCGCTGCGTTTGCCATATTCCACGTAAAGTGGGCCGCCAGCGCGGATGTATTCACGGCGCAGGACGGTGCTGCTGCTGTTGCGAGCTTTATAGTAGTTGTTCTCCACCTCATATTCGTAGGTGACGATGTTATCATTTGTGTCTTCTATCCGATCCAGGTTCCATTTCCACACCTTGGTGCAGACCCTGTAGTAGTTGGAGGAACACTGGCTGATATTGTAGACGGGCACATACCAGGCTGAGTTGAGGTGCTTGCTACTGTCCTCCTCATCGAACTCAGCGCCAAACTGGTAGCGAGTGCCATCGGGCGTGGTCACCAGCCAGTAGTAGTGATCCCCTGTATCAGGATGGTTGCTGTTGCTGTGGCTGAGGCGTTCCACCAGCCACAGGGGATCGCTCTGCAGGCGCCAGATGTCACCATCTTTGACCAGCAATGAGCTGACGCCGTTGAGGCTGAGATAGTAGGTGGAATCGCCGGTGCAGAGGTCACCCGGCGCCTGGCCCAGGCCACAGGTTTTCATGACACGTTGCACAGAACCCATATCCAAGCTCCAGCCCAGGCCAATCGACCCGGCCTGGTCATTCTTGCCTTGGTTCATGCCATCTACTTTGCCACTGTCGTAGCTCAGGGCGGGGCTGGGGCCAGGACCGGCTTTGGCCGGGGGAATGGGGATGGGGTAGCTGGTTTGGGCCGAGCCGCTGAACAGGCCCACTTGATAGTCTTTGGTATGGCTTAAGGGCATGGCCGCATAGTCGCCCGACTCGCCACTGGAAGAGGCGCCCAACACATAGATGCCGTCGCCGGGGATCCAGGGTTGTTCCACTTCTTGGCCGACGCTCCCTTGCAGGAGGGGCAGGTACAGACGATCTTTACCCAGGTCTGGGTAGGGGTCTTCCTGATCTGTGCTGAAGTCTTCGGTGCTCTCATCGGGCAGGTTCTGGGCGTAGGCCAGGTCGACGGTAAGACGATAGCCCTTCATATCATTTTGCACCGGCAATTCTTCCCAGCGTTCGCAATCGTAATAGCGCTGGGTCTCCAGCTCCCCTTCCGCCTCGACCACAACTTCACGCCAATCACAGCCATCGACCCGAAAGAGCGCTAGTCGCTCCTGAAAGCCACCCCCGTAATTGAGGGGAACCTGACTGTAATCCAGTGTCAATTGCACAGGCCCTGCCGGGTTGATCACATCGGGCGTTCCCGCAGCCGTGGCCAAATCAAGGTCGAACACCACCCCCACCGGCGACAATTCCTCGGCCAGGATTCTGTCCCAGACTACCGCTTCGGCGAGCATCGGTTCTGATAGACTGCCGGCCTCGCTTTTCAATGTCAGCGGCAGATCGCCCAGCCCGACTTCAACGCCGTCCGAGGATAATTCGGCCGAAGCCATACCCGCGGCAATGCCCGGTTTGTCCGGTTCATCCACTGCTTCAGGGACTGATGCTTGCCAGATACTACGCCCGGGCATAACACGCGCTTGTGGCGCCTGCCCGTCGCTCGCTCCAACGACAACCTCATCGTTGCCTGTTAGTCGTTGACTGTTTGCTGTTAATTGATCGTTACTATCTGCCAACGGTTGGTTAGATGTTGAATCGATTTCGACATTGTTAGTCTCTGTAGCGCTAGTCGCCAGGGCCGGGGTCACAGTCCCGAGCAACATGCTGACTACGACCAACAGATTGATACAAACAGAAAGGGTGCGAAAAGAAGAACGATGGGACGACATAGCTATACTCCAAACATGTGGGCTTTGGGTTATGCGGCGGCGCTTTGCAACTTTGAGTTGTTAAACCACCATAGCAGGTTTTTACCAAAGTTAATAGGAAATACTTCTCACTTTCCGTACCAATCTTCTACATATTTTCACGAATAGAGTAAGGATTGCTCCATTTACATCGTGCGATACCTGTAATTGCTTGCAGGTACATCCCTCGGATTTCGTAGATATCGCCACGCCCTCAGTTTTCAATAACACTTCCTCCTCGATTTGGTGTTGCTTGCGCTTTCTCATCTGTTGATCAAGAATGATATTGAACGTAACCATTTTGCGGCACAGTGAACTCTCCTACCTAACCGAACAGGGAGGTTGTCAAGCGCTAACGTGCATTCTTCTTTCGGGCACTACATCGGCACTTTCAACCCTCAACGACACATGGCAGATAGGACTCGATGGACACCACAACAAGTAACGACGATGTCAAGCTACGGGTACTGTTACGCCAAACTGACCTCTTCTCATCACTCAGTGAAGAAGCGCTCGGCGTAATAGTGAGCACCATGCAGAAACAAACCTTGGCAAAGGACGCTTTCTTATTCGAAAAGGGCAGCGAGGGGCAGCATCTGTATATCGTTATGGTAGGTGCTGTCCGCGTCTGTTCACACAGCGACAGCGGGCGGGAACTATCGATTACTGCCTATGGACCTGGGCAGTGTATTGGCGAACTCTCCTTATTAGACAGCCTACCCCGCTCCGCCAGCGTCGTAGCCCAGGTCGACTCAGTTCTATATACTCTGCACCGTCACGATTTTGACCGTGTATTGGATGCACACCCCGATGTTATGCGCCAACTCCTGGCCGTGCTTAGCAAAAGACTGCGTCACACTGCCGGTGTCGCCGAACAGTTGGCATTCCAGGACGTGGCGACGCGGGTGACGGTAGCACTGCAACAACGAATCGCAGAATTCGGCACAGAGGAACACGAGCGCAATGTGCTCCTCAACATATCCCAGAAGGAATTAGCCACCTATGTCTCTGCCTCACGCCGAAGCGTCAATCACGCCCTGGGCATTTTAGCCAGCGAAGGCCTGATAGAATTGCAATACAAGGGTATCTGCATCATCGATGCGGAAGGATTACGGCGACGTATCGTAGCGTAACAACCGGGCGCCGAGAGCGAATAGCCCAGGGAATTTCGTCCAGGATTGGCGGTAAAATTCCGTAGGTTATTTCGGCCGCCTGCATCAAGCCGTAGCAAAGGCCACGCCCAACTCGTTCAACCAGCGGCGGTAAGCTATGGCCGAGCGGTCGCTCCGCAAATGCAATTCTGCCTGCAAATCCAGGAACAATAACTCAGGGCGTCAATCTGTCTAATGCGTTTCCTCAGAATAGGGTCGGCCCAAGGCGGCGGGGGCATCACCACGCCCTCGCCGGTAGATCAAGGCCAGGAGGGTGAGCACATAAGGTAACATGAGCAAGAATTCATAGGGGATGGCGCCCGCCCCTCGCTCCACCTGGCTGAGCACTTGAATGCGGAACTGCAAAGCGTCTGCCAACCCGAACAAAAGCGCTCCTACCAGGGCCAAACCTGGCCGCCAGCGAGCGAAGATCACCAGCGCCACCGCAATCCAACCTCGCCCCGCTGTGATTCCCTCCCGGAACAACTGCAATTGCACCACCGTAAGCACAGCGCCACCCAATCCGGCCAGTCCGGCGCCGAGTAAGGTAGCAGTGTAGCGCACCGGCGCCACGCCAACGCCTGACGTATCGGCAGCGGCCGGATTTTCACCCACTGCTCGAATTTTTAGGCCCCAGGTCGTACGAAAGAGCAGGAACCAGGTCACAAATACCAAAATCGCCGTCAAATAAACGGTGGGATCGTACTGGAAGAAAAGCTCGCCGATCACCGGAATATCACTCAAAATGGGGATCGTCACCGATTCCAGGCCGGAGACTCGCGCCGTTAATGAACTGAATTGCTGGCGATAGATGTAATTGGCCATACCATGCCCAAATACCACCAACGTAACCCCGGCGATCACCTGATCTACCTCGAGTGTGATACTCAACCAGGCCATGATTAAGCCCATCGCCATCCCGGCGAGAACTCCGGCAGCCAATCCCAGCCAAATAGCCGACGAGCCTGAAACCTCCACAAATGGGCCGGTTTCGAGATAGTAGGCCACCATAAACCCCGTCACCGCCCCCATGACCATCACCCCCTCCAGGCCTAGATTGAGGATACCGCTGCGTTCGGTGATGATCTCGCCCAGGGTGGCAAGTAACACGGGCACAGCCAGGCGCACCGCTGCCGTAACCAGGGCAATCAAAAAGCTCCACTGCAGAATCAGATCCCAATTCACGATTTCCTCCTCAGCCGCACCAGGCCATCGACCGCCAAGACCGATAACACGATGATCGCCTGAATCGCGTCCGCCAGGGCTGAGGGTAAGCCCGACACCACGTGCATCGATTCCGCCCCGATAATGAGAGCGGCGAAGAGAAAGGAGGCTACCAGCACCCCAAACGGATTCATACGCCCCAATAGCGCCACCAAAATACCGGTAAAGCCATAGCCACCGGAGATATCACCTTTTAAACGTGTATGCAGGGTGCTCACTTCGATGATGCCGGCCAGACCGATAAGGGCGCCGCTAAAAGCCATGACAAAAAGTATGGATCGATTCACACTGATCCCGGCATAGCGGGCGACACTGGCGCGCGAACCCACCGCTCGCAGACGAAAACCCAATGGCGTATGCCACAACAGGCCATAAACGATGGGCGCCAATAACAGGGCCAGTAGCACGCCGAGATGAATACGACTGCCAAAAAACCTGGGCATACGAGCGGCCTTTATAAACTGGGCGCTTTCAGGTAAGTAGCCATTGGGATCCTGCAATGGCCCTCTGGCCATATAGAGCACAAAGAAGATGGCGATATAGTTGAGCATCAAGGTGGAGATGATGATATTCACATTCCACTTCACTTTCATATAACCGGCGAGCAAGGCCCATAACATGCCGCCAATTGCCGCCGCCACCAACATTGTCAACAGCAACAGAGGTCGGGGTAAACCGGGAAACATGAGCGCGATCACGCCGCCAAAAAGAGCGCCCATGTAATACTGACCCTCACCACCTATATTCCAAACCCTTGCCCGAAATGCAACTGTCAGGCCTAACCCCACCAACAGCAGTGGCATGGTCTTGAGTATCGTTTCGGTGAGCTGACGCTGGCCGCCAAACGCACCTCGCAGCATCGAACCATACACCTCGCGCACATTGGCGCCTGCCAATAAGATCAAAACCCCACCAATGGCCAGGCCGATCAACGCCCCCAGCAAGGGTGGAAGAATCGATATAACCAAGGATTTCAATCTTGATTGAGTCTGAGGCAGGTCAGGGGTGGCTGCAGTCATGCTCCTGCCTCATCACGAATTACATGGCTGGATCCGGCCATGAGCAGGCCGATTTCGTTGACATCGGCGTCATCGGCATCGATCACGGCGACGATCTCACCTTCGTACATGACGGCAATGCGGTCGCTGAGGGCCAAAATCTCATCCAATTCTGTCGAGATCAGCAGGATCGCTACACCGGCATCTCGCTGTTCGATCAATTGCGCATGCACATACTCGATGGCGCTGACATCCAAACCCCGGGTAGGTTGAGCTGCCAAAAGCACCCGTGGACCCCGATCCAACTCACGCGCCAGGATCATCTTCTGAGCATTCCCACCTGAGAGTGACCCGGCCGCTGTATCGACCGTAGCGCCGCGCACGTTATAGGCTTGGATTAACTCCTGAGCCTTGGCCCGAATGGCATCCCAGTTCAAGAATCCCCGGCGGGTGAAAGGAGGATCGCCAATACGCTGCAAAAACATGTTCTCGGCCACGGTAAAATCTGGCAGTAAGCCCATGCGATAGCGGTCAGAGGGGATGTGTGCGAGACCGACCTCCCCTGCCTCTCGTGATGAATAGGTGGTGGTGTCCTGGCCACAGATCATGACTTGTCCGGATGTGGCAGATCGCAGACCGGCGATCACTTCCTCCAATTCACTTTGGCCATTGCCGGCCACACCTGCAATCCCCAGGATCTCGCCGGATCTAACGGTTATGCCGACACCACGCAAGGCCGGCAACTCGCGGTCGCTATCAGCACAGAGATCGCTGATCTGAAGCAGTGGTTCGGCCGGCTCAGCAGCGGTTTTGGCAACGGTGAGCAACACATCGCGCCCTACCATCATGCGCGCCAAGGTGTGTTTGTCCACATCAGCCGGCTGCACGGTATCGACGACCTCGCCGTCACGCAACACGGTGATGCGGTCGCTTGCCCCCAACACCTCATCCAGTTTGTGGGAGATAAAGACAATGGACTTTCCCTCAGCAGCCAGTCGCCGCAGTATCGCCAGGAATTCAACCACTTCGGGTGGAGTGAGCACGGCGGTCGGTTCATCGAGAATGAGGATCTCAGCGCCCCGGTAGAGCGCTTTCAAGATCTCGACGCGCTGTTGCTCGCCGACGGAGAGTTTCCAGACTTCGTCCGTGGGATCGATGGCCAGTCCATACTGTTTGGAGAGATCCGATAAACGGCGATTGACACGCTTGGAATTCTCCATCAAGGGTTCGCGAGGTGACTTCTGCCCCAGCACGATGTTGTCGGCCACACTGATGGGATTGACCAGCATGAAGTGTTGGTGGACCATGCCCAGGCCGTTGGCGATGGCATCTCTGGCCGAGGCGAAGGACACGGGCTGGCCATACAATCGCACTTCCCCCTCATCCGCCGCATAGAGCCCGTACAAGATATTCATCAGCGTGGTTTTCCCGGCCCCGTTCTCACCCAGCAAGGCATGGATCTCCCCTGGCAGCACATCAAAATCCACCCCGGCGTTGGCGACAACGCCGGGGAAGCGTTTGACGATACCTCGCATCTGAACAATGGGATCGGTGGTGGCGGTCACTGGCAGTTCATCCAGGCGGGGTGATGGTTCTTGACTCGTGTTGCGTGGTGAATGACTTATCTAAGAATCACCACAGAGGGCGCAGACAAAACCAGACTTCGTCTTTAAAATCCGTGTCATCCGTGTTTATCCGTGAGCCATTTCTTAGCTTCCGTTATGAATAACTTATTCTGGAACGAATTCCACTACAAGCTCGCCGGCAGCAATGGCCTGCATGGCCGCTTCCATAGCCTCGATAGCTTCGGCCGGAATGGAATCCTGCAACTGCTCGTTCAGTTCCACCAACATTGCACCTTCGGCAATTCCGAAACGGTAGTACGGGTTATCGAATGTGCCATCATGCGTGTCAGCCAACATCTGGGCGAACATCGGCTCCAGGTTCCATTTGAGGTTTGACAGGACAACATCGGGGCCGTTTTCGGTCATGTCGCCCACGTAGCCGGTGACATAGCCGCCCGCATCCTTGGCCGCCTCGATGGCGCCAAGCGCAGGTCCTTCTCCGCACTCGATCCAGAAATCCACACCGGCATCGGCTTGCGCTAGAGCGGCTTCCTTGGCCTTGGCCACATCCACCCAGTCACCCACGGCCGTTTGGATCAGGCTGGCATCGGGATTGACGGTGAGGGCGCCAGCCAGCAGAGCTTCACCCATGGCATGGCAGACGGGGATATCAAAGCCATAGAGCGCTCCCAGCACGCCAGACTCACTCATGTGTCCGGCCAAAACACCGATGGGATAAGCGGCCTCATAGAAGGGCTGGTCGTAGTCGGCGACATTTGTAGCTGTGCGACCTATCCCACCTGCCCAAGCGTAGTTAGTGTCAGGCGATTCTTCGCCAACTTCGAAGGTCGGATCCTGGTAGCTAAAAGAATGGGCAACGATCATCTCGAAACCTTGCGCCGTATATTCTCTCAAAACTCGGCCCACGTCAGCGTCGGCGACATTTTCAGAAAAGGCGATCTTAACGCCATCCTCTTCCAGTGCATGGACAGCATCGTAGCCGGCTTCATTCCAGGAGTTATCATCCCAGGGTCCGGTCAAAATCACGGCGATGCTACCTGCTCCCATGGCTTCTTCGGCGGGGGCGGCTTCCTCGGGCTCAGGTTCAGCTACCGCGGGTTCGGCTGGTTCAGCCGGTGCGGGAGCGGCGCATGCTCCTAACATAATGATAGCTGAAACAAGTATCAGCAAGAGGATTACGGGACTCTTCTTCATTTCTCTGCTCCTTGCAGTAAAGGAGTGCCTGGTCCTGGCGACGTCACAACGGCCGGCCATGTTGAGCCGTCTCACGGAAACACCGTACTGTGCTGTCGCCACAAACGCAAAGCACTAGGTTTGGGTTGCTCCGACAAGTTGTTTACACAATTCTACAGCACCAGCGGCGTCTGGGGAATAACTGACCCCCATTTCATCGGCCCAATCAGATGTGACCGAACCGCCGCCGACCATCACGTTATAGGTACCGAGCAAGTCGAGTTCGCTAAAGAGATTGACCGTACTTTGAGCTGCCGGACGAGTGGTGGTCATCAGCGAGGACAGGCCTACCACATCCGCACGGCGTTCTCGTGCAGCATCGACAAAAGCGCTGGGCGACACATTGCGACCCAGGTCCACGACCTCGAATCCGTGAGCCCGCAACATGGTGGCGACGATATTCTTGCCGATATCGTGGACATCACCCTCTACCGTGCCCAGTACGACCACGCCCAGCTTTTGGCTGGATTGCCCCGACGCCTCGATGGCAGCCTCCAGGTATTCGCCGGCGACTTCTGCGGCTTCACCCGACATCATCAGTTCAGGCAGGAAGCAATCGCCGGTCTGAAAGGCTGTGCCAACATCGGTGAGCGCCGGGATCATGATGGTGTTGATGATCTCCAGGGGATCGGCTCCAGCCTTGAGCGCCTCTTGCACCAACTCGTCGGCGGCGTCTGCGTCACCTTCGACAAAGGCCTCATACAATGGATTTACAATAGATTCTGGGATACTCATAGCATTATTCTCCTTAGAAAGTGTTTGAAAAATGGTTTTACGGCGCCCGAATTACAGTTGAGCGGGCGAGCCGTCGAGTCATGATGTGAA
>JAAENG010000214.1 GCA_024224665.1 Chloroflexota bacterium
TACCTGCTACCTGCTACCTGCTACCTGCTACCTGCTACCTGCTACCTGCTACCTGCTACCTGCTACCTGCTACCTGCTACCTGCTACCTGCTACCTGCTACCTGCTACCTGCTACCTGCTACCTGCTACCTGCTACTTGCTACTTGCTACTTGCTACTTGCTACCTGCTACCTGCCACAAAAGGTCCTGGTTTTTTCAGAGCAGCCGATCCCTTATTTTAAGTGTCAGATAGACTTGGTCGGGCGCCAGGGGAGTGAGAGGGAGTTCCAGCTCGGAACGGAATTCGCCAAAACCAGGGCCCGGACGCAGCACCAAGCGCTCGACTCTGGTAACGCTGCCCTGTACGGCCTCAGCAACCGGCAACGACATATCCTCTGCCCAGTCGATAGAGAGATGAGTGACGCCGATCAACCAGGTGCCTGGATCGGGTACATTTCGTCCCAGATCTCCCGTGCCTGTTTCAGCTTGCAGGTCGCTGACCAACAGACTGACGGGCAGGCCGCAGTCGAGCAGGACAAAGTAGTAGATGTCGAGATCATCTTGATCCACATGCACGTCCTGCACCTGGCCGCAAAATGCGTAGCGGTTATGGTTCAATTGTACCAACGCCTTCTCTTCTGGTCGACTCAGCCGTTGGTACCAGCCGGCGGCATCCTCAACTTGCTCTGCAAACAGGGTACCCGACTCGATGTAGATGTTAAGCGGGGTACCGACGCCGATGATACCCTGCTCGTAGTTGCTGTAGTGTTCACTATTGAGGCGTACTGTGATTTCCATAGAGGGTCTTGTTTTGCGATTTCGGATTGCGAATTGAAGTTAGATGATGCGACACGAGACAGGTAACACGGATCGCTTGTCTGAACTATCATCGATGTTATGATAAGGGCTTACAGGGGTATATTCCCATGTTTCTTGAAGGGGTTGGTATCCCGTTTATTGCGGAGCATTTCTAAAGCATTGATCAGCCGGGGTCGGGTTTCGTGTGGCTGGATAACGTCATCGATATAACCTCGTGATGCGGCCACATAGGGATTGGCGAATTTCTGACGGTATTCAGCGACAAGCCGGGCTCGTTCCGTATCGGGATCTGCAGACTGGGCCAACTGTCGCTTGTAGATGATATTGACGGCGCTCTCAGGCCCCATGACGGCGATCTCAGCAGTCGGCCAGGCCAACACGAGGTCGCCACGGATGTGTTTGGAATTCATAACGCAGTAGGCGCCGCCATAAGCTTTACGGGTGATGACAGTGATCTTGGGGACAGTCGCTTCGCAATAGGCGTAGAGCAGTTTGGCGCCATTGCGGATGATACCGCCATGCTCCTGGGCAACGCCTGGCATGAATCCAGGTACATCTTCGAAAGTGATAATAGGGATGTTAAAAGCGTCGCAGAAGCGGATGAAGCGACCCCCCTTGATGGAGGCGTTGATATCTAAAACACCGGCGAGCACCGCGGGTTGCTGTGCCACGATGCCAATACTGCGCCCGCCCAAACGGCCAAATCCAACCAAAATGTTCTGAGCATAGTGTTCATGTACCTCTAAAAAAACACCTTCATCACAAACGCGCCGTATGACTTCACGCATGTCGTATGGTTCTTTCGGATGGTCGGGGATGATATCATCCAGTTCGGGGTCCTGCCGCAGAGGATCATCTGTTGTAGCTACATAGGGTGGGTCTTCGAGGTTGTTTTGTGGTAGGTAAGAAAGTAGTTGCTGTACCATAAAGGTGGCATCTTCTTCATTATCGGCCACGAAGTGAGAGACGCCACTTTTACTGGCGTGGGTGTAAGCGCCCCCCAGCTCCTCGAAGCTTACATCCTCATGTGTTGCCGTCTTGACGACTTCAGGGCCGGTGACGAACATATGTGAGGTCTCTTTTACCATAATGATAAAGTCGGTGAGTGCGGGTGAGTAGACGGCGCCCCCTGCACAGGGTCCAAGGATCAGGGAAAGTTGGGGTACCACGCCTGAAGCCAGGGTATTCTTCAAAAAAATATCGGCATACCCCCCCAACGATACGACCCCTTCCTGGATCCTGGCCCCACCGGAGTCATTCAATCCAAGGATCGGTGCGCCGTTGCGCATGGCCATATCCATAACCTTGCAGATTTTTTCGGCATGCGTTTCGGACAAGGATCCACCGAAGACTGTGAAATCCTGGGCATAGACATACACCAGACGGCGGTCGACAGTACCGTATCCTGTAACGACGCCGTCACCTAGCGGTCGGTTTTGGTCTAACCCGAAATCGGAACTGCGGTGGGTGACAAAGGGATCGAGTTCGCGGAAAGAACCTTTGTCCAGCAGCAATTCCAGCCGTTCACGAGCAGTATATTTACCTTTTTGGTGCTGGCGGCGGATGCGTTCTTCACCACCACCGAGGAGCGCCTTTTCGCGCATCTGTTGGAGGAGTTCGAATCGTTCGTTATGGCTCATGCCCATGCTCTCTACGAATAATGATAGGGTCGGTGCATGCCTGCTGCCGAACACTGATACATACGGCCTGCCACTCGCAGACCGACGCAGGGGGGATTATAGTCGATCAGTAGGGCGTTTTGCTATTTTTGTATTGGCTACCACTTTGGGCGCGCTTTGGTTCATGGCACTCGCACCTGCGACCTGCCACTTGCTACCTGCCCCAGCGGGGCCTGATTTTCTCAGTGCAGTCTGGGAACAATTGCCAGAAATGTTGCCACGTATGGCAGCGAGTGCTCACCACATCCTAATGAGCCCGAGCAGTGTCAATATCACGAAGAGGATGGGCTGATGAATTAGGTAGATGAGGAGTGAGTTCTGACCCAGCAAGCGCAACAGGCGGATTAAGCGCAAATTGGCGAGATTGGGGAGGGGGTAGCGCCGTTCAGCGCCGGCATACAAGGTGTTCCCCACAAAGATACCGATCAGCACCACACCAAACCAGCCGATCACGGGGAAGTAGTCGAAACCGGGATGGGGGGTGGCATCCAGCCCGAACCAGTCGAGCCAGTTGATGTTCAGGCGCAGGATCGGCACAAGTTCGGCGAGTAACAGGACAAACATACCCAAGAACAGGTTGATCCAGCGCAGGCGTATAAAGGGGTAAGCGATCATGATCGAAAAGCCGATCAGGTTGAGGATGCCGAAGCGAATATAGTTGCTTGGCATGAAGCCATAGGTGATGATACTAAACACAATGCCCCAGGAGAATACCTGAAAGCCCCGCACCAGGTATCTGGGCCAAAGGACGCCCTGTTGCCCACGTTGGCGAGCTTGGTTGTAGCTCAAGGTAAGGGAGACGCCGACGAGACCGATGAACAGGCAGGCGGTAAATATCTGAAAATAGTGCCAGAAGCCCGTGAACAAAATGATGTCATACCCGCCGAACATAACCAAATCGAGTTGGAAATGATAGATGACCATGTTGACGATGGCCACACCTCGCAACGTATCGATCTCCCAAAGTCTGTCGGCCTTCAGATGTTTTATCGGGCGGATGCTGGCGCGCATTCCTGAGAAATAGTGTGTGATTACCGTCATGAGATGGGTGGGTCTGACCTGCTATCGAAAAATGAGGGGAGTTGTGGCTAATTGCTATCTTTCGAGGATATCGTGTGAAGGGTGGAAGAACTGACGGGATATATTGGTATGACTACAGTGTACTTCCTATCACTTCATCTGTACATCCATCACGATCTTGCCAAAATGTTCATTTGATCGTAGCCGTTGTATCGCCTCCAGGTAACCATGTAAAGGATAGACGCTATCGATCACCGGCCTGATTTTGCCCGAGAAGATCAGGTCGAAGGCCATGCGCGCGTCTTCCATATTCCCCATGGTGCTGCCGATGATGCGTAACTGCCGGCCGAAGATCAGATTCACCGGTACCTCAGCATTGTAACCACTGGTGCCACCCACCGTTAGCAAGCGGCCGTGGCGGCCCAGGCTGCGGAGACTATTGCCCCATGTGGCCGCGCCCACATTGTCCACCACCGCGTCCACACCCAGCTTGCCGCTCTTGCGCCAGACAACGCGGCCCCACTCAGGTTCTTGGCTGCGGTCGTGCACCCAGTCGGCGCCCACGGCCAGTGCTTTTTCCGCCTTGTCGGCATTGCCGGCGATAACCCATACGGTTGCGCCTGCCAGTTTCGCCAGTTGCATGCTGGCGATGTTCACCCCACCTCCAGCGCCCACCACCAGCACGGTCTCACCGGGCCTGAGGTTGCCATCGACAATGAGGCTGCGCCAGGCAGTGAGGTAGACCAGGTTACCCGCCGCCGCCAATTTGAGATCGAATTCATCAGGGACGGCGATGAGATTGCGGGCCGGCAGGCGCATGAACTCGGCGTAAGCACCGTGCACATGCTCGCCTACGATGGAGATACGCTCACATAGGTGCTGTTCGCCGCCCAAGCAATATCGGCAGCTATCGCAAAATAGGGTGGGATTGCCCACGACCCGTTGCCCTACAGCCCAACCACTTACCTGATCCCCCACGGCAGCGATCTCTCCGGCAAAATCGGAACCGGGAATATGAGGCAGGTCCAGATTCAATCCTCGCCAACCCACGCGCACCCAGTCGTCCAGACGGTTGAGCGCAGCATAATGGACCTTGATCAGCACGTCGCTCGCACCAATCACAGGGCCGGGCATATCGTCGACAATTTCGTAAACATCTAAATTAGGGCTATGTTCTCTGAAAACTACGGCGCGCATGGCACTTGCTCACTAGAGTGATTTTTAATAGAACGCAGATAACGCAGATCGAACGGATCAACGCAGATTTACTAGATCAATGAAAGCTTGAACTGAGCGCAGTCGCAGTATCGGCAGACCATTCTGTGGTCTAAATGCGATAGTTGGCTTAATGGTCGCCCTTAATGATTATTTGGAAATCGGGCGGTTTCATAGATTTTGCGACTGATCTCAGGTTTGGGTTTGAAATTGAGAATAAGGCCAACGTCGATAATGAACCGATAGACTAACAAACTAGCGATTATCCAGACTGCGCTGGGAAAATCAGGCCCCGCTGGGGCAGGTAGCAAGTAGCAGGTCGCAGGTGCGAGTTCGGTTGCAGACAAAGTTGAACTTGCCACTTACAACGTGCCACTTGCCACACACATCGACAAA
>JAAENG010000215.1 GCA_024224665.1 Chloroflexota bacterium
GAGGGAGCCTTTCGACTTCGCTCAAGACAGGCCTTTCGACTTCGCTCAAGACAGGCCTTTCGACTTCGCTCAAGACAGGCCTTTCGACTTCGCTCAAGACAGGCCTTTCGACTTCATCCGCTGATTTCTGTTGGCCTAAAATGGCGTCGACAAGATCAGGTGCGGTCTCTCGAACTTGTGGAAGCAGCTCAAGTACAGGTGCTTCGTCGAGAAATATGCGAATGAATCCCTCGGGCGCAGCGATTTCCAGAGCCTCGGACAGCCACTTCAGAGCCGCTGGGATATCTCCCTTATCTTGACAATAGCGAGAGAACAGGAGTTTGATTTCCATGCTGGCCTGGAATCGCCCTTCGTGGTCTGCAGCGTCCAGCAGAGGCTGTAATATAGATGGCACACCCTCGTAATCCCCGCTCATGATCAGATAACGGACCAGCGTAAGTTCTGCATATTCAACTGGCGATTCAGGCCGGCTGGCTTGATATGTTTTTGCCCACTGATCCACAGCCTGCCTATCCGCCAAAAAGAGCTGCATACGTGCCTGGTAAGCGGCCACGGCCAAATAGACCCGCTCCACGCCATATCCCTCGATGATAGCATTCACTTCATCAAAAGCGTTTAAGAATTCGGCTGTGTTGCCCTGGCATACTGTCAAATGGACATAAAACGCCATACCGGCAATCACTTGATCCAACAGCATCCCCTTACGTGACAGCGCAATACCTTCATTAAGTAATTGTTCGGCAGAGGCCAGATCATTTCTCTGCAGAGCAATACCGCCAAGAATCGATAACGCTACTCCCAATGGAGGGAACCGCTGACCTTCTGCCAGATCAATCGCAGTGCGGCAGGCTTGCTCGGCAAGATGCAATTGCCCCTGGTCGATCAATACCTGGGCCGCCGAACAGCGGGCGTGAACTGTGAGGTGCAGCACACCAGCTAATTGCGCTTTATCACTGGCACGCAGAAAGTTCTTTGCCGCATCGTCAGCCTGCCCTGAAAGTTCATTGGCCACACCAAGGCTGAAATGTGCGCGGGCATGCGCCATGTGATCGGCGCGAGGTAAACGTGACTGGGCAAATGTGATGAGTTCAATGGCCTGCTCCACATCACCACGAACAGCGGCTATTGATCCGCGATACAACGCCACTAAAGCGAGCAGGTTCTCGACTTCCGGTGAGGCTGGTTGTGCTGCCAGATCGGTCTCAGCCAGTGCGATGAGTTGTAATGCATCATCAAAACGGCCTGACAGGTACAAAACAAATGCGGCATTCAAACTCAAATGAGGTCGATTGGCAAAACGCTGAGCGGGCAGTTTTTCAAGCCACGATGAATACAGCACCAGATTACCACTCGACCAGGTGGTCTCTTGCTGCAAGGCGACGTCAATCATGGCGGCCATAAATTCAGGATCGGCACTGTCCAGGGCATAGGTCACTGCCTCAAAGTTCATGTCGTTGGCTTCATGCCAGGCAGAGGCCTTTTTGTATAGCTCAGATGCTTCTGCCTTGCTCAACTCTGTAAGGAGCGAATCAGCAAACAAGTGGTGATAACGGTACCAGACACGCTCATGATCCAGGGGAACAATGAACATGTTTGCTTGCTCCAACTGCTCAAGGATGAATTGACTGTTTGGGTTGCCGGTGACCGCCTGGCAGATATCGGCATTAAACCGCTTCAAAATGGCTGTCTGCAAGAGAAACTGGCGAACTTCTTCATCCTGGCTCTGGAGGACTTCATCGGTAAGGTAATCCAACACATAACGGTGGCTGCCGCTGAACGTGTCCACAAAAGCCTGATGATCTGGCAGATTTTTCAACACAAATCCTGCCAATTGTAACCCGGCGATCCACCCTTCAGTCCGCGCCTCCAACACGTTGATCACCTCTGATTCCAGGTCCAGTTTCATAGAGTGCGAGAAAAACTGCGTCGTTTCATCCAACGAAAAACGCAAATCATGCATGCGAATTTCAGCCATCTCACCACGCGCTCTGAGTCGAGGCAGTGGTAGATGCGGGTCTTCACGCGATGTAATGACCAGGTGCATTTGATGCGGCTGATGTTCTACCAGGTAGATCAAAGCCTCGTGTATTTCCGGGTGGCTGATCACATGATAATCATCCAGCACCAACATAATGTGATAGTCCAGCCCGGCTATGTCATTGATCAGTTCGTTCAGAACGGTGTTTATTGGAGGACTCTGCGCCATCTCAAATAAGCTAAGAGCGCCAACCCCGATTTCAGGCGCTACCTGTTGCAGCGCGGCGATCACATATGAAAGGAAACGGATGGGTTCACTGTCAGCTTCCTCAAGAGAGAGCCAGGTGATCCGATTATTGGATGTGGCCTCAGCGGTCTCAGATTGAAGAGAGTGTGTCCACTCGGAGGCCAGGTTCGTTTTACCGTACCCTGCCGGTGCTGCAATTAATGTGAGTTTGCGCTGGATACGTTCATTCAGTTGCTTGATGAGCAGTGATCTAGGGACCCTATCAGGTCGCCGGTGGGGAATATGGAGTTTGGTCTTTAGTAGTGGTGCTGCAATTTGGAGGTCCGCCATCACTGCCTCACTGTCAAAACGATTTATGGTAGTGCTCTGCAATATGAAAGAAAATGACTCGCTCGATCGAGCACGGCATAGGTCGCCCGAGGGATGTTTTCGATCCGGTCCCAGGCATCTGTACGTCGTCAAACGAAATTGGATAGATCGGCTGCGAAATTAGTGGAGAGATCCAGGGTATAGTGTAGCGTAGATAGTGGATGTGTTCCAGCGGCCTTGACCGCTAGCCGCCGGCTTGCCGGCGTCAAGGGTCAAGCCAGGCGCCGCCCTGTGCCCCCGCCTGCGCCTGCCTCTGTTTCACCGGCATCTCGGACTGCTCCACCAGATGGATGATCTCCATCTTCTCCGACTGCGTGTAGCGCAGCACGCCTCCCACCCGTCGTCCCAGCCACGCACACTTTTTTTCAGCACACGGTTCGACAGCGCCAGTTCGGCGGTAAGCTTCCCGATCCTAGTACCAGTCATAAGTGGAATTTTCTGCCACAATAAGTGCTGAAGGCTTCCCAACGCAATGAAGTAGCGGCTCCACGGTTCTTCCTTAAAGCTATGGGATATGGACAAAAACGCGAGGGAGAGAAAACGAGCCTGGATTATCGAGTTTAATCTGTCATTTGTGCACGACTATAGGTCGTGGAATCTAGTTCTTGGAATACTTGCAGAAGTAATACCTATGAGCGTCTTGATCTACTGGCGATGTTGGTGTTAGAGGTAGAAACCGAGGTTGAGTCATGTTTGAAATGACGGATACATCGCGGGAGCGACGGGGGTGGCTCCCTCTCCAAATAAATATGTATCGACAGGATTGGGTGAGGGGGAAAACTGCAGATAGAGGCTGTGGAGTTTTTGTCATCCAATCAGGCTGGAAGGCTAACCCTAAGGGATAAGACTATATGCACAGTCGTTATCTGTCAACAGGGCTCATCATCGAGAACACATTTTGGCATTGCCCTGAACTTGCTTCTGTCCTGTAAGGGGTAAAAACCTCATCCGCGCCCATCGGTTATCAGGCAGCTTGGCGGTAGTAGCTGTGAATAATGCCGCCCAACACATCTCGGCGTTGAATTGCTCCCTCATTGAGCGGAGGTCCCGTGCCCAGTGGCATACGCTGATCCAACTCTGACATCGATGCCGGTACGATCTTGCCACCTGTAGAGCCCATCACGACAATGTCGGCATGATCTTCTCTCTTCTGGCGCAATTGCTCGCCACCCTCATCGACCTTCTGCGTATCGCCCATCTCTCAGCGATGATAAAGACCTCGAAATCCTCATACTCCGCCATCAACTCGATGTGCTCGCTCGCAAACAGAATCACGTAATCAGACCGAGCCGAGAGGATAAATGGTCGCCTGCCGTGATGGCAGCGTCGTTGAAGAAGCGAGGTCGGCTGACGACCAGCCAACTCGGTAGGGTGATTCGCATCCTCAAGCCTGAGACGGTCATCGGCTGGCGCCGGGAACTCGTGCGACGGAAATGGACGCAGACGCCGGCGAATCAAGGTGGAAGACCACGGATTAGCAAAGAGCTTGCCGAAATGATTGTACAACTGGCCAAAGAGAAGAAGCGCTGGGGTTATGGTAAAATCGCCGGTGAATTGCAGAAGCTGGGCTACGAGGTTTCAGAAAGCACCGTGCGCAACATGCTCAAAGCCCATGATATCCTTCCGGCTCCGGTGCGATTTGGCTCCATAGGTTGGCGCACACTGATGCGTCACTACAAGCATCAACTGCTAGCCTGCGACTTCTTTGCTGTGGAGACGCTTCGCCTGCAGACGGTCTACGTGTTCTTCTTCATCGAGCTGGGAACCAGGCGTGTGCACTTGGCCGGCGTCACCGGCAATCCCGATGGCGTCTGGATCACCCAGCAGGCGAGAAACATGATGTGGACGCTGAATGAGCGTGGGGTTGTCACAGATCTGCGTTGTTTGATTAGAGACAATGACGGCAAGTATGCCTCCTCCTTCGACGCAGTATTCGAGTCAGAGGGGATAAAGATCCTGCGCACACCCTACCAGGCGCCTAATGCGAATTCATTCGCTGAAAGATGGGTTTTGGCTGTCCGCAGTGAGTGTCTTGACCACATCCTGATCTGGAACGAAGCGCACCTTCGGCGCGTGCTGAACGAATTCATCAGGTACTACAACTTCCGTAGGCCGCACCAAGGGTTGGCACAGCAGTCGCCGGTGCCGCGCACGTCGCCTGAGGCTGAAGGTGTGGTGAGGCGTCGCCAGATATTGGGTGGGATCATCAACGATTACGATAGAGCACCGATTGGTTTGGCATTGCCATAGGCCTGATTGGATATGCGGGGCAAGTGTATAGCATCTAACCGTCACTGCGGTTCGTTCTTCGCGCCCCTACCGGATTCATGTATGCTGATCGGTCCTCTCAAGGCGCTTCGGC
>JAAENG010000216.1 GCA_024224665.1 Chloroflexota bacterium
AAAACGCCGAGGCTGTTTTGATGTTGCGCTCCTATTTCAAAGCCGGGCGTTGGAAAAACTTCTGCCAATTGGCCAATTCTCACCTCTCTCTTTTGGCTTCATGACCCTATTTCTGCAAGCGTGAAAATGGGAATGCGCCCAGAGAGAATCGACTTGTAATCGATTCTCTCTTTTTTATGGCAGCCTCTTCTTTAAAACGCCATCAACGCCTTTCTAGCTATCCCCCCGATCGCTTTGCCTGGCGTTCGATCCACATATCCATGAGCGCCGACCCCATGATCACGACGCCAAACACAATAAAGGTGTATTCGTAAGGGAGTCGAAGCTGACTGATCATGTTATCCACCACGATAATGACCAGCGTACCTAAAACGATGCCAGTCATGTTGCCGCGCCCCCCCATGAGCGATGTCCCGCCCACGACAACGGCCGCTACTGCTTGCAGTTCCCAGCCGGTGCCCATATGCACCGAGTAAGCTGTGAGTCGTGTGGTCTGTAACACGGCTGCGAAGGCAGTCAAAACACCTACGATGACAAAACAGATGATCTTGACCTGGCCGGACCTGATGCCCATGGCTCGCGCTGCCTGCACGTTGTCGCCGGTCGAGTATATCCAGTTGCCAAACCGACCATGATCCAGAACAAAGCCCAACACGACGGCAATGAGCAAGAACCAGACGAACTGCATAGGGATGACGCCGAATAGCTGGCCACTCACGAGTTCAAGGAAAAGTGGATAGTCGGCCATCTGTACTGAAAACATCCGACCTCTTGAGAGTATTTCCGCCAGTCCGCGCAGCGACATCATCATCCCCAACGTGACGATAAAGGAGACGATACGGAATCTGACGACGATGACACCGTTAATAATCCCGATCAGTGCACCGCATAGTAGGGCAAGGACAACCGCAACAAAGGGATTTATGCCCGCTTCCACTACCGACGCAAACACCAAGGCGCACATAGCAATGATCGATCCAACGGAAAGATCGAATTCACCGGCGATCATCAGTACACCGACCCCCAATGCCACGATACCAAACTCAGCCCCGAACGAGAGCATGGTGCGGATATTGAGTCCGCTAATGAATGTATGTTTGGGCGTAAATATGGCTGCAATCATAAGCAAAATCACAAGCACAGCCAGTACACCGATATTTCGAAAGCGCCCTAAGAATGGCTCGTTTTTCTGATTAGCCGAAAGATCTGAGATCGCTGTTTCGGTCATGGCAGCTAGTCTCCGTATGTGCCCCGAACAATGATGTCGGAGAGGTCGTCGACATCTGTTTCGCTGGTGACGATGTCGGCGATCTTGCCGCCATGTGCCATAACCATAATGCGGTCGGTTACATCGAGAACATGGGGTAGTGTGTGGGAGATGAATATCACAGCAGCCCCCTCGCTCTTAAGGTGGCGAACGAATTCAAGGACCTCGCGCACCTCTTTGACGGCCAGGGCAATGGTGGGCTCATCTAGAATCACCAGTCTTGCCTTGAAGTGTATGACCCGGGCAATGGCGACGCCTTGGCGTTGACCACCTGACAGCGTGGCGACCAGGGTATTAGACGAACGGATTCTCAGCCCCAGGCTGGTTAGAGCCTCCATGCTCTCCTCGGCCATCGCTTTTTTATCCATGAGCCCAAGAAGTCGGGTCGGTTCGCGCCCCATAAAAATATTACGAGCAATACTCATGTTGGGGGCCAGCGCCTGCTCCTGGTACACGGTCTCGATACCGACATCTCGTGCGTTATGCGGTGAAGAAAATCTCACTTCCTTCCCTTCCCACGACATCGTGCCTTGTTCGGCGGCATGATAACCCGAGATGACTTTGATCAGTGTTGATTTGCCGGCGCCGTTGTCACCGCACAAACCTACGATCTCTCCTGGATTGATGTCCAAATCCACCCCACGCAAGGCGTGCACCCGGCCAAACCATTTATGGATGCCCTTCATTTGCAGGATAGGTTGCGTTATTTCGATGGTTTCAGTCATAAGTAGTTTAGCCTAATAGAGCGAGATGTAGATAACCTGGTACTCCAGCAAACAAGGGTTGTTACATAGAATGCCGGACAATCTCGCCTTTTTTATCCGGCAGAAGAACATTGTCGGAGTGCTCTCTTATTCGCCTGAAAACTGCCGATTGGCTGCGTTATTGATGATGACAAAAAAGATAACGGCCATTCCGATAAAGAAATTGATACCGTAGACAGGTACCTGCATCAGAATCAAGCCATTGTCGATGATCTGGATGATAAAAACGCCAAGGGCAATGCCCAACATGTTTCCGATTCCACCTCGCAACGAAACACCACCGACCACCACCGCAGCAATGGCTTTCAACTCGAAGCCGATACCCTGCGTTGCCGCAAACGAGCCCAGTCGTGTTGCCTGCATGATAGCTGCGAAAGCACACAGCATGCCAAGAATGGCGAAACAGGTGACCTTGGTCATCCCCACCCGCACGCCCATCGCTCTGGCTGCCTCCTTGGCCCCACCAGAAGCATAGATCCAGTTGCCGAACTTGCCTAGATGCAGGACGATCCCCAGTATTATAGCGAAGATAACAAACCAGATGAACTGAATGGGCACACCGCCCACGGTTCCCGTAAAGACCTCCGCAAAGAGTGATTCACGAGATACGTACTTGAGGATACTGATCGGCATTAACCCACTCACAACATAGAGTACACCCCGCCAAAACAACATTGCACTGAGCGTAACGATAAATGATGGCAGTCCGGTGCGTACGACAAGCAGACCATTTGTCAATCCCAGCAAAGCACCACAAGGTATCACAATAATGAATGCTAGAGCTGGAGGTACACCGGCAAGCAGGAGTTGCGCGAAGATAAAGGAGCTAAGAGGCAGTATCGAGCCGATTGACAGATCGAATTCCCCTGCGATCATCAATATGCCGACTCCCAAAGCCACAATCCCCAGATCAGGCGTAAGCTTGGCCATGGCTGCCAGATTTCTGGGATCGGCGAAGCGATGGCCCGGGGATAGCGCCCAAAATAAGACAAAGGCCAGCAAAAAAATGGCGGGGGTGGTCAGCGCGCCCAGATTGACGGATTCGAGTCTGCTTCGTGGCTGTGCAATGCTACTCATAAAGGATTCCCTTGCCAGGTGTGCGACGGGGGCAGGTCAGTTTGCCAACCCGCCCCCGTTGCGTATGTGCTGAGACAACAGAACTGTTTAGCGGTAGGTGCCCGAAAGTTCTTCAATGAGACCGAGGTTATCCTTGGTGATCAGGTAACCACCGGTATCGATGTTCGGGGTCAGGCCAAACTTGTTGAGCAGGTAGAGGGTGGAGACAGCATGATAGCCCTGAAGGTACTGCTGCTGGTCGATAGAGGCGATCAGATAGCCATCCTTCAAACCCTCAACGGTGCCGGGTGCAGCATCAAAGCCGCCCGCATACACCGCGCCTGGCTCATGACCTGCGTTGGCAAGGGAAGTCGACATACGATCAGTGACGATACCACCGGCGCCAAACATGAAGTTTGTGTCTGGATTTGCCAGCAGATAGGCGGTGATGCGTTGTTCGTTGGTGGTCATTTCGATGCCGCCTCCGTCGATGATATCCACCTCGGCAGTGATGCCGAATTCATCCATGGCGTCCTGGATACCTGAGAGGCGGACCGTTGCATAGGCGGCAGCCGGTACCTCGGCGGCAAAGCCTACTTTGGCCGCACCGAAGTCGACGCCATCAGCGGCAGCTTTTTCGAATACCGAAAGGCCCAGCATATAACCGGCGCGGCGCTCGTTCTGGCCGATGTATGCCAGACGTTTGTTGCCGGCCGGCCCTTGCGTATCGTCATTGTTGATGCCGATCACCGGAATGCCGGCTGCCAGTGCATCCTCAACCGGCTTATCCCAGGCATCGTCATTATTGATGACCAGAGCAATGCCGTCCGGCTGGGTGGCCATGGCTTCCTGGAACTTCTTCTGCTGGTTGGCAAGATCGCTGCCGGCCAAGTCGATCTCGGCCCGTACACCATATAGTGCGGCAGCATCGATCATACCCTGTTTGACAACAGCCCAGAAGGGATCATCGCCACCATGGGTTACCAGACGAAAGTACAACTCTTCGCCCGCCTCCTGTGGGGCCGGTTCCTCTGCCGGCGCTGGGACCGGCGATGAAACCGCCGGCAGGGCGGCTGGGCTGCATGCTTGGATGGCACTGGCCACAACGCCCGCGCCAACGGCGGTACCCGAGAACTTCAAAAAATCGCGCCGTGAAAAGATCTTAGACATGGGTCCTCTCCTTGATTGAAAATGGTTTGGGATAAAAGTGGTTGCAAACGGTTGGAAAGCATTTGAGCAAAGGCGCCTCCTTTTGGGCACAAGACAATGACATGATCCAGACATGGGTTTACGAGTGCATTTACAGCCGTTCAGCCTCTTGTCTCGCAATCTCACACCAGCGAATCACATTTTGGGGGTTGTTTCCAATCGTGTGGTTATCTTTCATGATGACTTCCACACGACAGTCGCGCGTCACCTCAAACAGTCTTCGTAGATCCGACCTGATCTGGTCTTCATCGATAGAATAGGATGAGAGAGTCGCAGGGCTGGGTTTTATTGAGAGGATATATCGATCGCCAAGACGTTCCGCCATTTCGGGCACGTCCGTCCAGGGCGATATCGACACTCGGCGTAACCTGGGAATCTGCTCAACGATATGCCAGCGTGAGTCCAGGGGTTCGCAACAGCCATAGCAGTTGAGTCCAAATCTTTCAAGGATAGGTAACTGGTATGGGAAGATGAATTCGGCAAACATCTGCGGTGATATGCCGACTGTTTCCTGGCTTTCTGCAAACCCCCACATGTCGCAAAGGCGGACCTTTCCCTTGAACCCAGGCTCAGGTAGTTCTCGCGACCAGCCTAATCCCCCCGAACCCACATAAGTCCCATCGTTGTTCAGGCTCAGCAGTTCCTCGCTTTCCAAGTAGTCAAGCAACGCCATAGTGCCATCCCTCATGAACGCCATGATTCGATGAACGAAGGCGGGATTGTCTATCAAATCGTACATCATTTGCTGCAAGCCCCGCAGAAAAGCCACTCGCATCGTCATTCCCAGGCTCCACCACCAATTCGTTCTAAGCCTAACCGTCAAAAGGTCGCCTAGAACTTCTTCAGCTAACTCGAACATACGCTGAGTGGTAGTTGCGTCAAGATCGATCGTCGGAAAGTGCAGTTTATCAAAATCTTCTTCGGATTTTAGCGGCGAATCCCAACGGTATGAACCGCCATCATCGCCACCAACCACCGTCTCTTTAAGCCCCCATTCTTCATAGCCACCAACATGTACATGACATGTATTGAAATAGGGCTGGATCGTATAATCATCGCCCATATGAGTGCCCCAAAACACCTCTTTCCGTAATAGCATTTCCCACCATCGCCCCAACTGGCCCTGACATTGCAACTGTCCAGGGTTTATGATCTCATTCCAACCATTTTCGGGATCACAGAATATGAGTGGCCGTGTGGGTTCCAAAGCATTATGCCTGTACCACGACTCACGCTTTTCCTCTTCGATGGGGCGCGCGGCAAGTTCCGCTACCTGACCTGCCAGCCTCCTCAAGATAGCTTTATCAGTCCCGCTTATCGTGTAGGCGCCGGGGTCACGTAATTCCTGAATAACAGTGGAATCATATCGCGTCTGAACCGACGCAATATCGGTTGCAGGCACGGTGGGGTTGATAAGAACAGCCTCTGCTGCCATGGTACATACCCTAAACTGTTTGAAAGCCAGTGCGCAGCAGCATTGCTGCGAATATGCAGATAATAACGGAAAGCGCAGTGGCCCCGATCACATAACTAGAGGAGCCACGCAGATCTTACTTTCAATGTAGTCTACTTTACAGAAGTCACCCTCGATCTGTCAAGAAGTTACCAGGCAGTAATTGGATGGTGCATAACATATGTAAGCCGCCTGCCATCGAATACATTGCAGCAGTAAATTGATAGCGAACGCGCCTTATGCTAAGATACAAGATGTAAGTAAGCTCACATAAGTATTTTGCTGGCAATAGCGTTATCTGATTCATAGACTGTACGGTTTCCGTCACGTGCATAACCGTAGCAACTCAAAAAAAATCAATTGACAGGAGAACACCATGAATGGACGAGAACGTTTGCTCGCTACGCTGAATCATCAAGAGCCAGACCGTGTACCCATCGATCTGGGGGGCATTGTCACAGGTATCACCAAAGGGGCAAATGCCAACTTGAAACGCTATATTGGCATAGAAAGTGATGACCCTATCGTCGATCGTATTCAGCAGCTTGCACAACCGTCACAGGCACTGCTTGACAGACTTCACGTTGACACTCGCTATCTTTTCATGAGCGCTTCGCGAGACTGGAGTGATATCGAACTCAGTGACGACACCTATCAAGATGAATTTGGGGTCATACGCAAAGCGGCCATCTCACCTCTCGACGGCGATGTGCTCTACTATGATTTCATCGACCATCCCCTAAAGGATGTGGAAACTATCGACGACCTGGCCAAGCTGGAATGGCCCGATCCCCATGATCCCGCCCGCTTTGCCGGCCTTGAAGAGCAGGCGCAAGCTATGCAACAAGAAACCGGCCACGGCATCATGGTCAACCTGATCGGTTCCATCTTCGAGTTTTCGTGGTACTTGCGTGGCTACATGGACTATTTCTCCGATCTGGTATTGAACCCTGAATTGGTACAGGCTCAGTTGGATGCCATGCTCGAATACCAGATGGCATTGATGGGAGAAATGCTGGATCGTGTGGGCCCGTACTTATCAGTTGTGATGACAGGATCTGATCTGGGCACACAGCGCGCGCCCATGATTGCCCCAGAGACTTATAAAGCGATTGTCTGGCCGCGTTACTGCAAATTCTGGGATATGATAAAATCCAAGACCGAAGCCAAGCTGTTCTACCACTCATGTGGCAGCATCGTACCCATGATCCCCTTGTTGATAGAAGGTGGTGTCGATGTAATTCATCCGCTGCAGCCCAAAGCGGTTGATATGGGTGATCGCAGGCGACTCAAGCGAGAATTCGGAGATCGTCTGGCCTTCTGGGGAGGATTCGACCAACAAGAGGTTTTGCCCTTTGGCACCCCAGAACAAGTGCGTGACGAAGCCCGGCGCCTGCTCGATGAGTTCATGCCCGGCGGCGGCTACGTCTTTGCCGCGGGGCACAATATTCAGGCCGACGTTCCTCCTGAAAATATTGTCGCCCTCTTTGATACGGTGTACGAGTACGGCGTTTATTGAAGCACATGGCCGTGACAGGTGCATAAAAGCGCTAAAGCGCTTACTACAAACTGCCTAGGGAGCCGTACTTCTAGAGTCGGCTCCTGCTGATTCTATAGCATGTTTACCCTTTTGAACCCTCAGCCACCACCAGCGCCAACCCAGACACGCAATACGCACCACGCACCACGCCTTATGCTATAATCCGCTTATGGAGGTCATACTCACCCACGAGCACGCGGATTTCGATGCGCTGGCCAGCCTGCTAGCTGCCAGTAAGCTCTTCCCAGATGCCATCCCCGTGCTTCCGCGGGCTCTTAACCGCAATCTGCGCGATTTTATGGTGCTATACCGTAGCAGCCTGCCCTTTCGCCGCGCCGACGAACTGCCACGTCGTCGCGTAGAACAAGCGATCTTCGTCGATACACAATCTGCACAGCACGTACGCGGGATGAACCAGGACACACCGGTGCGTGTTATCGACCACCACAAACGTGAAGAAGACTTAGCGGAGCGCCACCATTATTGGGGTGAACCGGTCGGGGCTACCACCACATTGCTCTTGGAACAGATCATAATTCGGGGGCCGGCTATCACGCCCATCGAGGCGACTTTACTGCTTCTGGGCATTTATGAAGATACGGGGGGCCTGACCTACGCCAGCACAACCGCTCGTGACCTGCAATGCGCGGCTTGGTTACTGGAAAAGACAGCGAAACTCGAAGTCGTCAATAGCTTCCTCCACCACCCTCTGACCCCCGCACAGCAGCAATTGCTCAAACAGCTGAGCGGCAACGCCAAGAGCCTAACCATTGCCGATCACACGATCGTGATCACGACAGCTTGTGTGGAACAGAGTGTGGATGAGATCAGCACACTGGCGCACAAACTCAGGGATATCTACGAACCTGACGGACTTTTCCTCCTGGTCGATCTAGAGGATCGTATTCAAATCGTCGCCCGCTCCACCTCCAACCGCATCCATGTGGGCGATATCGCCGAACGGCTAGGAGGTGGTGGCCATGCCAGGGCCGCTGCTGCACTTATCCGTGGCCTAACACTCAGCGAAGTTTATACTGAATTACTTGCACTACTCCAAATCTATGTAAAGCCCCCCATTACCGTACGCCAACTCATGTCGTGGAACGTCAATACCCTCACACCTGATATCACCGTGGCTGAGACCTCCCAACGGATGCAACGGCTGGGTCATGAGGGCTTTCCTGTCGTAGAGGAAGGTGAACTCAAGGGATTGATCACGCGACGATTTATAGATAAGGCGATCCATCACAGCATGCAGAACGTAGCGATTAGCCGGGTGATGCGTACGGGGTCGGTTACGGTAAAAGTCGACGACTCGGTACAGACCTTACAGCAAAAAATGATAGAATCCAGTTGGGGGCAAGTGCCAGTCGTGGATGATCAAGGCGAAATGATTGGCATCGTCACTCGCACCGATCTGCTCAAGCTCTGGGCCACACCTGAAGACGAACTCACCCCACCTTCACTTGCCCTAAAGATGGAGGAGGCTCTGCCACGTGGTATGTTGAATCTGCTGCGCCAAGTGGGCCAAGCAGCCTCTGAACTGGACTATCCCTTGTATGCAGTGGGCGGCTTCGCGCGCGATCTGTTGTTGGATTTTCCCGTTTTCGACATCGATCTGGTTGTCGAAGGTGACGCGGCCCTGCTGGCCAAGAACCTTTCGCAGACATGTGGCGGCCGGGTGCGCAGACACAAACGTTTCGGCACAGCCAAGTGGATTCGAGACGATGCAGCTTTTGTCAATGGCGATACCTTAGCTGACCAGACACCCGCCAGCCTCGATTTCGCCTCAGCCCGTACAGAATTCTACGAAGAAGCGACAGCCCTACCGGTTGTGGAAAGCTCGAGCATCAAGCTGGATCTCCACCGCCGTGATTTCACGATCAACACGCTGGCCATCCGCTTGGATGGTTCGAACTGGGGCGAGTTACTTGATTTCTACGGCGGGCAACGGGATCTCGATGATGGCATCATCCGAGTGTTGCATTCGCTCAGTTTCATCGAAGATCCAACGAGAATCTTGCGCGCCGCTCGCTTTGAACAGCGCTTTGAGTTCGAGATCGAAGCGCGCACAGCCGAACTGATCGGCGATGCCGTGGACTTGCTAGGCCGTGTCAGCGGTGCACGGATTCGGAATGAAATCAACCTCATTCTCATGGAGCGCCAACCAGAACAAGCTCTGCGCCGCTTACAGGAGTTGGATGTTCTCAGACATATCGATCCTGACTTGAACTGGCACGATAGTTTAGCCGGTAAATTCGCAGCCTTACGAGAGGAACTACTCAGCATACAAGCGCGACCGGCAGCTGTCGAACGGCTCTATTTCTCGCTTTGGATCTATCGACTCGCACCGGCGATTCAACAGCGTCTCACTAGAAAACTACGGCTTACAACCAAGACCGGATCATTGCTGGAAGAATGCGTTGCCTTGGGCGCTGCCACCGCTGAACTGAGTGACCCTGATCTACCCAATTCCAAGTTAGATTTGTTGCTGGCTAATTTCAGCAGCAGTAGTTTGCTGGTCGGACGCATAGATACAGACGATTGGATCGTGCGGGAACGCATCAGTTACTATGAAAGAGAGCTTCGCCCGCAGACGATCTATCTCACAGGTAATGATCTGCGATCTATGAACGTTCGACCCGGCCCCATCTACCGCGATATTTTCCAGGCGATACGCGCGGCCCGGCTGGATAGACAGATCAGTACTGAAGCGGAAGAAAGGGCGCTTGCCGAAGCCATGATCGCCAACAACCCGGACAGGCAGTAAGTTTGCGTACAAAAGCACTTAGCAGGATAATATGATAGCAAGTTGGTGACTAATTTAAAAAAACTCCTATTTCACTCTCCTTTAGCTACGAGCGTGTACTATGACATCAAAACTTGGCGAGGTCTATCACATACTGAATAGAGGCTTTTTCCTCGAGCCCGACGCCTTCGATGAGGTGGCGGATGGCGACAACACCTTTGTCGAAGGCATGTTTCTCGTCGTCATTGTTGGGCTGGTCGTGGCCATCGCCAGCATCATTGGCACTATCCTTGGATGGGCTACGACACCCGATCTCGACGCCATGCAGGGGATTGTACTCAGAGGCCTGCAGGATATGCCCATGATGGCGGATATGTGGCAGAACCCACAAGCCACAGAGATCTTTCACCAACAATATGAGATGGGTTGGAACATTGCCCGTTTCATGGCGCCCAATCCTGTTAACTCTTTAGCAGGTTTGCTGCTAACACCGCTTAGGCTCATTATCAGTTGGTTGTGGTTTGCGATCATTGCGCAGGGAATGGCGAAAGCATTGGGCGGCAATGGAAGCTTGCAACAAACACTCGGGGCCGCGGCATTGGCTACAGCTCCTGGATTACTCAATGTTATTCAGGTGCTGCCGACCATCACGGTGGCCGCAGTAGGGACGCTCATGCTGCTGGCACGCTACATCGCCATCCGCCGGGTCCACGAAAACCTTTCGTGGGGCAGGGTCCTGTTTGCCGTGATCGTCCCCTACATCTTGCTAGGAATATTGCTACTGATCTTGTCCATCCTCCTGATCCCAATCATGGGCATTCTGTTTGGAGGTATTACATTATGAGAACCCTCTCTTTTTCAGCCTGGAAAGATCTGCTACGTAATACACTCGCTTTAAAAGCTGAGCCGATCGAGCGCATGGCGTCAACCGCTGCCTCGTTACGCACGGCCATCTATATCGTGGTCGTCGTAGGTCTCGTGATTGGCGGTGTGCAGGCGCTTTTTGGGATTCCTGCCCTTATTAGTGGCCCCTCATTCAACACCGATGAGTTCGTCAGCCAGATGAATCAGCAGTTCGACATGTTCAATACATTTGGCGGCGAGATGCCTCCTGAGTTCGATGCATTTGTGGAACTGTTTAAGGAGAGCATTACCGGTTACGCATCTGTCATCCAAGAACTCATGCAGGTCTCCGCCCCGCTACCCGGCTTTTTTGGGCGCTTGTTAGCGTGGCTAGGTGCATGGCTGTCCGCCCCCTTTGCTCTGCTTGCCTCATGGTTGTTTATCTCGATTTGGATCATGTTGTTCGCCCGCTTACTAGGCGGCCGTGGTACGCTCCTTGCCTATCTCAGTGCCTCTTCATTATCGACCTTGCCTCACCTTTTGCACGCGTTTGATTTCGTCCCCTGTCTGAACGCGATCATCTGGTTAGTTGCCGGTATCTGGGGTCTGGTCATTCAGGTCAAAGTTGTCGAGTACACACACGGACTTGGCCAAGGGCGGGCGATACTATCTGTTATTCTCTTCTACTTGCTACTGGCGATAATAGCCGGACTGGGTGTCTCGCTTGCGTTCATCGCCATTCTTATTGGCGCCACTGGTTCGTAACAAGTAGCAGTTCTCTCTACTTAGGAAGCAATATTGTGGCAAAATGTTTCCAGACATCATGCTGGAGACGCAACATCCCGAGGATACTCGCGGTAATTGGCAGTTATCCCTTTTTTATTCTATAATAGGAATTGGTGGAACGTGGAGGGCAGGAAAAGTCGTTACCTGGCGACGAAACCACCGTGATGTAGCGTGCCACCGAGTACGCGCCGAAATTTGTAAGATTCGTATTTTTCATTCATAATACCGTCTATCCCCTCTTGGTGATGGCTTCATGTCGTGATTGTGATGCCATCGGTGGAGAAACACACTCACAGGGACACGCGGTAGGTCTGGCACAGTTCGCGTGCATGTTGTCTCGTAGTACCCCGTAGGGTCGACCTGTATTGCCATTCTATGCCTGCCGCTCGCAACCTCGCTCCGCGTGGAAAAAGCATTCGTGAGCACACTCACACTGTGGACAGATCAACTGTCGCAAACTGAAGACGCCGCGCATCTCGTTCTACACTTACATTGGCGCCCCTCATCGATTTCAGATGCTGAGCCGCACTTTTTGTTATGGGCAGAATCGAGTAGCGCACCCCAGTCCAAAAAGGTACGCGGACGACTACCGGCGCGCCCCCAACCCAAACCCCATCCCTTTGTACTTGAGGATATAAGCGCCCTGCGCAATCTGTTACAGGCTTATGATGCGCGCCTGATCTCGCAAGGGAGTGAGCAGGCCACCCTCTACCTTCCTTCGTCTCGCACCGGCCCGATACCAAGTCCCGACCTCATCCATTCTTGGGAGATAGACCGGAAATCACACTATCTGGCGCCATGGGAAGTGACAGGCTTGCGTTTACCCGTAGCCACGGCCCTTGATCTCTTGGGTAAGATGGATACGTGTCAGTGTCCTGAGCATGTGATACAAGGATCATCGTTGCATTACTGGCATAAGGCCTTGAACTTGGTGTTGGAGACCTTGACACAACAGTGTTACATCCCTTCGATGCAACCCTCGTACACCTCGATCGAGAGCTACGGATCGGTGTGGAGACCGGTACTGGAAACAGGGGATATTCACTCGTCCTTGCTTACCGTCGCCGATGCTATGCCCCCCCTTTGTAGAAGCGAATTGACGGTCGATAATGAAGAACCTTCGGCCCTCTTGTTGCTTGAGAGATTCATCCAAACCGTTGGGGATCATCTTGTTCGGACTTGGGGCGTAGGCGCCCCTCATCGTGTCGGTTATCTTCATAATCATAATACAGTTGCAGCCTGGTTGAAATCCCTCCTGGTGTTTCCCACCGACATTAACGGCAGGGCAGGACAATTACAAATCCTCTCAGATGAAATGCAGTCCTGGCAACGTAATCTGGCTCCTGCAGGTAATACCAGCTTTACCATTGCGCTCCGCCTGGTACCGCCACCCACTTCCAGTAACAATGGTAGCCTGCACGTGCCAGAACGAGGTTGGTGTCTGGAGTATCTGTTACAGGCCCGTGATGATTTATCTGTACTGGTTCCGGCTGAAGAGGTCTGGCTGGCACAACAAGATGCTCTGATTTACAAAAAGCGGAGATTCAATCGTCCTCAGGAAAAACTTTTGAAAAGCCTGGGACAAGCGGCCAACGTTTTCCCACCCATCGAAAGGAGCCTACAGGCGCCCACTCCCACCCAGGTAGAACTGAGTACGACAGAAGTGTACAGTTTCCTACGAGAAGGAGTGCCCGTATTGGAACAGAGCGGCTTCCGCCTGATTCTTCCAGATTGGTGGGAAAAAGCCGAAGCCAGATTGGGGCTCAAGCTCTATCTTAGTCCCAACCAACCGAACCCGCCGGATGTGGTGTGGAACCCTGACAGCGCAGATCATCCCATCTCATACCGATGGGAATTGGTATTGGGTGAGACCACGTTGACGCAGCAAGCCTTTGCAGACCTTGTGGCATTGCGGTCACCTCTGGTACAGAAGGGGGGGCGCTGGTTGCGGCTCGATCCTGAACAGATTGACGCGGCCCGGCAATTCTGGAAACGGCATAGCTTCGAAGGGCGGATGGATTTGCAGCAAGCTATGCGCGTAACCTTAGGTCTGGATGACAAAGTCGATATCGCAGGTTTACCGGTTTATAAAGTAATCGTCGATGGTTGGTTGCCTGAGATAATCGAGCAATTAAGCCATACAGAAGAAGCATTCTGCAGCGCCAGCCAGCCGGACGCACTCAGTGGTGAACTTCGACCCTACCAGCGTGCTGGCTACACCTGGTTGCACGCGCACCGCCACCTGGGATTGGGCGCCTTGCTGGCCGATGATATGGGGCTGGGAAAATCTATTCAGGCGATCGCCATGCTCTTACTCGAGCAACAGGAGTTAGGGGGGCTGCCCGGGCCCACACTACTAATTTGTCCGACATCCCTATTAGGAAACTGGCGACGAGAATTCGAACGCTTCGGCCCTGGCCTGCGCGTGTTTATCCATTACGGCAGCGACCGGCCACGCGCACAGGTCTTTGCTCAGATTGTATCAAATCACGATGTCGTGCTAACCAGTTATACCTTAGCGCGACGTGATGCCGAATGGGTGCATAACCAACAGTGGTATGGTCTCATATTGGATGAAGCGCAAAAAATCAAGAATCCAGACACCCAGGTAGCCCAAGCTGTCTATACGATTCCGTCACAATTCCGCATGGTACTAACCGGTACGCCTGTAGAAAACAAACTGACAGAACTCTGGTCACTCTTCCACTTCTTGAACAAAGGATACCTGGGCAGTTTATCCAGCTTCCGTAAACAGTTCGCCTATCCCATCGAACGCAGTCAGGATCCGATTACGACGGCGCGCTTGCAGCGATTGGTTCGCCCCTTTATCCTGCGCCGGCTCAAGAGCGATCCGACCGTCATTCAAGACCTACCAGAGCGGCAGGACATGAAGGTCTATTGTACACTTAGCGAAGAGCAAGTCGCCCTGTACGAGACCGTGGTCGATGAGGGCTTACCGCGCGTGGCCGATAGCCGTGGTCGGGCCAGACGCATCCACGTCTTCAACCTGCTTACACGACTCAAACAGATCCTGAACCATCCGGCGCAGTATCATCACACTATCGATGGCAACAGATTGCCGTTGGAATTGTTGGAACGACGCAGTGGTAAATTGGATCGCCTTATTGCCATGCTGGAAGAGATGCTCGATATCGGGGATAAAGCGCTTGTGTTCACCCAATTTGCGGAAATGGGGCATCTACTCAGCTCACACATCCAGGAACAACTCGATCGTCCGGTACTCTATCTTTATGGTGGTGTACCGGCTAAAAAACGCCAGGAACTTATCGCACGTTTCCAGGATGATCCACAAGGTCCCCCGATCTTTGTCCTTACGCTCAAAACGGGTGGTTTAGGCCTGAACCTAACCGCTGCAAATCATGTGTTCCACTATGATCGTTGGTGGAATCCGGCGGTCGAGAACCAGGCCAGTGATCGAGCCTATCGCATCGGCCAAACCCGTAACGTTCAAATTCACAAATTCATCACTGCAGGCACCCTGGAAGAAGCCATCGACGACATGATCGAACGCAAGCAAGGACTTGCCGAAGCAATCATCGGTTCAGACGAAGGCTGGATTGCCGGGATGTCCACGGATGATCTGGCCGATTTAGTGACACTGCGAACTGACAGAATTTAGCGCTTGTTCCCAGACTGCGCTGAAAAAATCAGGCCCCGCTGGGGCAAGTAGCAGGTCGCAGGTGCGAGTTCGGTTGCAGACGAAGTTGAACGTGCCACTTGCAACAAATATCGACAAAAAGTTGTCGATCATTTTTCGGAAGCGCCCAATGCCAAACTCTTATCATACACCTTAAACCATCGTGATTACCGAAACCCTTTCTCCCGTGGCCACCTGGGCCGATGCCTGGCTCGACGCAATCGCCAGTTTTTCTCATCCGGGGCGCATGCGTCGAGGCCGTCGCTTTGCCGAACGCGGTAGTATTCGTAAATTAGATGTCAGACCTGGAGAAATCAGTGCCAAGGTTAAAGATGGCACACATACTTACGACACCTCGATCCAGATCGAACCCCTAGACGACGCAACCTGGGAAACGATCATTGAACACATGGCGAGTCAGGCGCTTTACAGCGCCCGCTTGTTATCCGGAGAAATTCCCCCCGAAGTCGTCGAGGTGTTTGAACAAGTTGGGGTCTCTTTATTCCCTGAAGCAGAGGCTCTGCAGGCAGGCTGCACCTGCCCTGATTGGGAAGTACCATGCAAGCATATCGCCGGCCTCTACTACGTTCTGGCAGAAAGATTCGAGAAGGATCCTTTCTTGCTCTTTTTCTTACGAGGTCGCAGCAAAGAAGACCTGCTCTCGGCCTTGCGCTACTACCGCCAACCTCGAATAGATGCCGGAGATTCCGATCTCGAGGAAGGGTATGTCTCGCCGCCACTGGCAGAGTCATTAAATGACTTCTATGAGATTGGTGCAGGTCTCAAAACCGTCAGTTTCAATATCTCACAACCGCAAACACCTATGCCCCAACTCAAACGCTTGGGACCACCTCCCTTCACTCAGCTCGATCTCGTCACCCTCCTCTCGCCAATTTATACAGCCGTGACAGAGTCCGCTCTGACATGGGCTTATCAATAACCCGGACCCAGTTCATGACTGAGACTGCTATCAAAGCCATTCAAGAACAACTCTTTCGCCACTTTACTCGATTCGACATCAGCGCCCTACAGGCATTATTAGAACTCGTCGGTCATCCCAACCCCAAGGCCACTCGCCGTGATGAGGCCATTTTCTATCTCATCGAACAGATGGGCAGCAAAGCCGCTCTGCGTAAACTATGGCCACGTCTTGACCCGATCACACAGCAAACTATTAGTCTAACAGTTCATGTCACAGGGGGGGTGTATCAGCTGGAGACCGTACAATTGCGCTTTGGCGTAGTGCCACCGGCCCCGCAACGCTATTGGAGCGGCTACATACCCACAGCCCTTGATCTTTTCCTCGACGAAGAGCAGGAGATCCTGACCGAATTATTGCCTCTACTGAGGGTAGTAGCTCCCAAACCGGAACCTTGGAAGATCCCCACCCAACCGGAACCACCTCCCCGCTACGAGTCAATCGGATTCGAGCGTAGCCCAGAACCCGGCATAGGTTTACAAAATCTAATGACTGTCTTGGCGTTAATCGGGCAGGGGCGTATCTCGGTCAATGACCGAAACATGCCAACGTTTGATAGCATCCAGTTGATTCTCGATTACCTGGCTGAACAGGATTTCTTTGAGCTTGTCTCGGGCCAAGAATTAAACGAAACCATTCGGCCAGTTGGCCTCGTGCGCTTTGCATTAGGTAGCAATATGGCGTCGCTAGGATTAAGAAGCGGCCACAGCACAGCATTGACGCTGAAACCACTGGGATGGGAGTGGTTGGCTCGCCCCAGTGCCGACATCCTGCTCGACGCGGTCGAGACTTGGATGAACAGTGATGCCTTCGATGAATTGGATAGAATGCCCCATTTGCGTAATGTGCAGAAGCGTAGTATTAAACGTAGCAAACCTGGAACCCGGCGCGATCGCGTTGTGGAAGCACTCTCGTGGTGTCCAAATGATGAGTGGATAAGCACAGATGATTTCTTTAAGGCGATAAAGCTCTGGCAATTTGATTTCGAGATTGCTCCTGACGGGGTTTTGGATGCCATCGACGACAGTACGGGGCGCAAACTCAGCATCATTGAACTCAAAGATCCTTGGCGCGCGATCCAGGGTGCTTACACGCTGGTGATTCTGTGGGAGACCTTGGGCAGTTTAGGTGCATTGGACCTTGCCTACACCGAGCCTCAGCATGCCCCGGCCCTTTTGGAGACCCCTACTGAAAACTGGCAACGTCCTATTAACCCCTATACTCGTTATGATGGACTGACCTATTTCCGCATCAATGAGTTGGGCGCCTACATGTTCGGACACACGAACCGCTATTCCGTTCCGATCAGTGGCGCCAAGCCCTTTTTCACTGTGGATGAAGCCTGTAAGATCCATGCCAACAAGAAAAAGTTGCTCTCTTACCAGACACAGATTCTACCCCTGTTAGGTACTAAAGATGCCAGAGGCAACTATCGCCTGAAAAAAGCAGCCTGGCTCAAAGCACAACAGACTGAGGGCACGCTCAAAGAACGTCGTGAGTTGCTACAGTCTCGACATGAGGGTCCGCTCTCGCCGGTGGTTGAAGACTGGCTGGATCAGTGCCTTGCCGATAGTACGGCCCTACGTCGAGGCCGTACGATGATAACCATCCAGGTGCGCTCTCAAGAAGTACGCAATGCCATCCTCGATGATCCCGAGTTACGTCGCTACTGCCGCTTGCTCGACGACCGCACGCTTATCGTTCCCAGTTCTCGCGAACATGCCTTTTTGCGCAAAGTGCTGGAGTTAGGTTATGGCATGGTGGGCGGCCCCAGTACCAGTAAGTAAATTTCAGCGATAGTCCGTACGCCAGGTCACTCCTGAATGATGAATCACCAGATTATCGTGTTTCTCGCTTCTTATATTAGAATTCAACAGATCTCACCAGCGCAAACGTATGCTACCTGCTTGTACTTGCGCCCCATCACCAAAAAATTATGAAAGTCACCTGCCAGTTCTGTCGAAATCAATGGTTTTTGACCAACGAAGCCATTGTTATGGTCATGGAGAATAGTCCAAAGAAAGGCCGTAGCATGGGTGTAGAATGTCCGCGCTGTCGTAAATTGGTCAAAATCGCACGGCCTAAGCGTAAACCCCAGGTATCCTCAGAGTCGGCGTCAGAACCTGACGTGTCAGAACCTGACGTGTCAGAACCTGACGTGTCAGAACCTGACGTGTCAGAACCTGACGTGTCAGAAGCCGCCGCCTCTGAGGCCTGATAAAATTCGTGCCCAGGCTATTCGGTGTGTGAGTCGAGTGGAGCAGGGGCTTCGGGACTATGCACGCGCCGTAGAATGCGATCTTCAGCGGCATCTTGAAGGCGGGCGCTGTAGCGGTATAAGAAAATGAGCACGAAGGCCGTTACCACAAAAACCGCAACCAGCACGTCTCTGTTGAGCGTAAGTACACCTGCTCCCACAGCGCTGGCAAGAATGACGCTGGGAAATCGCACGACAACGGCGATGAGCACCAAGTTGAGAATAGGAAAGGTCGAGAGTCCGGCCAGGAAGTAAGGGATATCACCAACCGGCCCTAAAAGTAGAACCGCCCATAACCAGGGGCTGTCAGCCCGTGTCATCTTTTCCCAACGTATCAGGCGTTGTTCGCCCACCATGCGAGAAGCAAAAGGACGCCCCAATGTACGGGAGAGATATGCCGCCAACGCCCCACCCACGGCAATACCTATGGTGCCGTAAATCGCTCCCGGCCAGGCCCCAAAAGCCCAACCAGCCGCCGCCTGCACAAAATACCCCGGTACTGGTGCGATCACGATCTGAGCGGCATTGAGAACAACCAGCATGATCGGCCCCAACGGTCCCAGGCTCCGCAACCAGGCCTGCGCTTTATTGGCATCACTGAGATAACCACCTAGCGCGTCGCGATAGATCCAGACCAGCGTTATCAACACGACGCTGAACAGGATCGCCAACCATTGCTGCCAACGGATTTTCGTCAAGAACACGTGAGGGAATACCGCAATCGTCTAGGTGAGCGTTTACCTGGGTCGGATGGCGATATCTATCACCATCCTCTCTATATATTAGAACGTTCGAGAGGCCGTTAGGTTGCGTTCTTGATTGTTAAATTCTTGCAAGAAAAAACCCCCAGGCACAAAACTCGGCCTGAGGGTTCGATTTACAGGGCTGTGCGCATTGAATCAGCCAAGGGCAGCAGCACAGTTGGCCGCCACGGCATCCCAATTGACGACGTTCCAGAAAGCGGCAACATAATCGGGGCGGCGGTTTTGGTAGTTCAGATAGTAGGCATGTTCCCAGACATCCAAACCGAGAATGGGGGTACAGCCCTCCATGTAGGGGCTATCTTGATTGGCCGAACCGTACACCTGCAGATTGCCGAAACCATCGATCACCAGCCAGCCCCAGCCCGAACCAAACTGGCCGCCGGCGGCAGCACTGAATTTGGCCTTGAATTCGTCGAAACTGCCGAACGCAGCATCGATGGCCGCGCCAAGATCACCGCTGGGGGCGCCACCACCGTTGGGGCTCAGGATCTGCCAGAAGAGGCTGTGGTTGGCATAACCGCCGCCATTGTTACGAACAGCTGTGCGGATATCGGCAGGAACGCTGGCGATGTTGCGCAAAAGGTCTTCGACACTTTTGTCAGCCAGCTCAGGATGTTTCTCGATCGCAGCGTTCAGGTTGTTGGTGTAACCGGCATGGTGCTTGCCATGGTGCACGCGCATGGTGTCACCGCCGATGGAAGGGGCCAAGTCATCATATCCGTAGGGGAGTGCGGGGAGTTCAAAAGCCATTGTCGTATGTCTCCTATGTGGGTAATTAGTTAATATCAATTGGGTGTGTCCTAAATGAGTTGGAGACACAGCATATCTGGTAAACTGAAGGTGTCAAAACAACCGACCTACAAACAAACCAGGAGAGAAGCTATGTCATCCAACTCAGAAGAGATTGTACAAGAGATTCGCCAAGAGT
>JAAENG010000217.1 GCA_024224665.1 Chloroflexota bacterium
AAGTTGTTTGGCCAGGTCGGTGCCGTCGATCACATGGTCCTTGGGTACGGCAACGTCGGCAAGATTGAGGATCGTAGGGTACAGGTCCATCACGCTACCGAGTTGTTGCTGGATCGCCCCCTGAGCAATAGGCAGTTTCTGCTGCCACTGATTGTTGAGATCCGGCTTGGCCCAGGCGGCAATAAAGGGTGCCCGCATTCCACCTTCGTAGTGAGTACCTTTTTTTTCTCTCAACGGGAATGAGCTGTTGTGCTTGTGAGTCGGGCCCAACGGCGCGTCGCTGCCATTGTCTCCTAAAAAGATGATCAGCGTGTCCTGGGCAATCCCCTTGGCTTCGAGGTGATCCATGACGTCATTGAGACACGTGTCCATGCTTTCAACCAATGTCGCGTAAGCCTGCGCGGCCTTACCCTTTCCCGAATCGGCGTAGTTCGCCGCGTAACGGGGGTTGCTGTGGAAGGGCGCATGTAACGCGTAGAGCGCGAGGTCGAGAAAGAATGGCTTGCCATCCTTTACCGCGTTATCAATTTGCTGTTTGGCCTCGATCGTGAGTGCCTCGGTGAGGAATGTCTCGGAACCGTGATACTTCTCAAGGTGCGGAACCGCGCGTTTCTTGTTGCCCTTGAGATGCCCATAACCATCCTCCCCGTAATAACTGCCAGGTTGCCCCCAGGAACAGCCGGCGATGTTGATGTCAAACCCAAGATTGTCGGGGAATTCTGAAGGCTCATCGTTCGGTCCGAAATGCGCCTTACCAATAAAGATCGTGCGATAGCCTGCAGTTTTGAGTCGGCCAGGCAAAGTCCGCGAAGCATCCTGAAATCCAGTCCAGTTCCAATCAGGCGGGCCAAAAGGCCCCTTGTTGTTACCCTCCGAACGAATCCACTGGGTGACGCCGTGGCGAGACGCATTCTGGCCAGTAAGGATGGAAGTGCGGGTTGGCGAACAGACACTCATGGCGTAGAAGTTATTGAGCCGTGTGCCTTGTGCCGCTAAACGTTCCATGCCGGGAGTTCGGTAGTAGTCATTGAGAGGATACCGTTTGGCATTGCTTTGATCGTCGGTCATGAACGGCACTGACGTATCCATCGG
>JAAENG010000218.1 GCA_024224665.1 Chloroflexota bacterium
CCAAACGGCCACGCCAAAAAGTGGTCATCAAAAGCCGACAAAGCGCCCAAGTGGCCTGATTTCGGCTCGATTATCCAATTGTAAAGGTTCGATTTCAACTCGACTCACGTCGAGCTGGGTTAAGCTTTGTCAAAAGTCCAAATCTCAGATAGTTTAGATAAAACAAGATGTCGAAGATTATACAACGCCCGCCCCCGAAAGCCGAACGACTATCAACTAAGATCAGATACTTGCAAGATGATTGCTAAGCCATCATCAGGCATTTTCAACTATGTGCATCTGAAGCGCCTTGTCTACTTATCCCTTGTCTACTTTGTAGGTTCTACTTTTGCGAAGATTCCTGTTCAAGAGTCGACCTAGGTGGTTACCGGGCATGGCGCCTTATGTTCGAAACGCCGATAGTTGACCAGATGTTATCCCATTGCTAGACTGTCCATTATGACCACGACGCTAGCTACTATCCTAAGCATATTGTTAATTTTGGGTGCGACTTCCCTACTTCTTATTATCTGGGCACTTATTTATCGACCCCACCCTCGTATCGAAGGGAAATTACAGGTGCCTGGCCTGGACGCAACTGTCGAGGTGCTGCGTGATCGCTGGGGGGTTCCCCACATCTACGCTGAGACCGAACATGATTTGTGGTTTGCCCAAGGGTTTGTGCATGCTCAGGATCGGCTCTGGCAAATGGAACAGCTACGTCGTGTAGCAGCCGGGCGCATGAGCGAAGGTGTGGGAGAGGAAGGCATGCAACTGGATCGATTCTCGCGTATCATCGGTTTTCGTCGCATCGCCGTACAACAGGAACAGCACCTAGCGCCCGAGGCTCGCCTGTTGCTGGAGCACTATACTGAGGGCGTAAACAGTTATATCATTAAGTATAAGAACCGCTTGCCCCTCGAGTTCACCTTGCTTGGCATCAAGCCAGAACCCTGGACATTGACCGATAGTTTGAGTATCACATCGTTGTTTGGTTGGGCGCTAACAGTAAATTGGCGGGAAGAGATCGCCCGCGTAGGCTTGTTCACCCGTTTGGGAGCGGAGCGTGCGGCCGAACTCATACCCGATTACGACAAAGAAAACCCCATCGTTTTACCCGGCGAACTAACGGACGAACTAAGTCGCAAGCTGTTACAGGCTTACAACTCTATGCAGGACTATATTGGGCTGAGACCGCCAGGCCAGGGCAGTAATAACTGGGTGATCAACGGTTCCAAAACCATCAGCGGCAAACCTCTCCTTGCCAATGATCCCCATTTATCGGTGACGATACCGAACATTTGGTATCTCGCCCACCTGGAAACCAAGGATGAGCGAATACGCATGGTCGGCGCCAGTATGACCGGAAACCCCGGCGTCGTACTTGGACACAACCAACACATTGCCTGGGGAGCGACGGCTGCATTTCCAGACACGGCTGATGTCTATGTCGAACAGCGCCATCCTCAAAGACCTGATTCGTTTCGATATGGAGAACATTGGGAACAGGCCGAGACGCTGGAAGAAGAAATCTATGTCAGGGGGCAAGATGAACCTGTTATCCAACGTGTGACGATCACACGCCATGGCCCTCTGCTTACCGATCTGTTGAGTGAGCGGGAATCGAACTATCCACCACTTGCCATACGTTGGGCGGGTGCTGAACCAGGGTGTAATACTAACGCTCTCTCTGCCCTGGCGCTAGCCCATGATTGGCAGTCCTTCCGACAGGCTGCTGCCGAATTGGTGACTCCAGCGCTGAGCCTGGTCTACGCTGATAAAGAGAATAATATTGGTTTTATTGCCGCTGGACGCGTGCCGATCCGTGCACAAGGACATGGTCTGGTGCCAAGTCCAGGCTACACAGGGACGCATGAATGGACAGACTTCATTCCCCTGGAAGAATTACCACAGGGACTCAATCCCGAATCGGGTCAATTCCTGAGTTCCAACAACCGCATAGTCGGTGATGATTACAGCCATTGGTGGGGTCTTGACCATTATCCTGGCTATCGCGCCCGGCGTATTGCCGAGCTGCTCGATCAACGGCCACGCCATTCTCTGCGGGACTTTCAGACCATGCAGCTCGATACGTATAGCTATTTGGGCCGCATCATCGCCCCTTACTTCACACTGATCGATCCGCAAGATCCGTGGGAACGGCGGGCTCAACAAGCGTTGTTGGAATGGAACTATCGGATGGAAAGCGATAGTACAGCAGCGCTTGTATTCGAGATGGTGCTGTACCACCTGCTGCAACTTGTGTTTTCTGACAAGCTGGGCGCCAACGCCAGCGACTACCTGGGTATAGCACGTTTCAAGGAGCTTGAAGGCGGCCCCTTTGAGTACCAAGCGCTGGTCAAACTCACCGAATTGCTGGAAAACGAGGGAAGTTGGTGGTTTGGCGAGGGTAGTACTGGTAAACCGCGCAATCGTGAAGCGCTACTCACTGAAGCACTCAAACGCGCAGTACAGACCCTGAAACAGGAAATCAGCGACGACGCCCGTAGATGGCAGTGGGGACGATTGCATCAGATTTCTTGGCAACACCCGCTGGGTGTGCTCAGGCCCCTGCAAGGGTTATTGAATCGAGGGCCCTTTCCAGTATCGGGGAGTGCCCAAACGATTAACAGCCAACATTGGGAATATGCTTTCCCCATTCGTACCGTAACCGTTGCCCCTACCTATCGCATGGTCATCGATCTGGCGAATTGGGATCGCTCGACCTTTGTTGCATGCCCCGGGCAATCGGGATTGCCCGGTCAGCGATTCTATGACAACCTATTACATATCTGGTTGGAAGGCGAGTCTATTCCCATGGCCTTCTCTCGCCACAAAGTTGAACAATCCGATCCCCTGTACAGATTGCAACTTACTCCTGATTAGGTTCTTCTGGTATTCGAGATAGCGGTTCTACATCCTCAGGTAATACCAGCAGCGGATCAATCAAATAGCCGTAATCTCGGATTTCGAAATGCAGGTGTGGCCCGGTCGAATTTCCCGTGGATCCTACTGCGCCGATAGCATCACCCTTCTTGACGATATCCCCAGGTTTCACGTAGTACTCGCTTAGGTGTGCGTAAAGTGTCACATAATCGATACCATGGTCTATGGCTACGCGATAACCATAGCCATTGTCGCTCCAGCCGGCCTTGAGTACTTTGCCAGTATCCGCGGCGAGGATCTTGGTGCCCGACCAGGTTGCCAGATCAACGGCCATGTGTTTGCCATGCTTGAATCCCTGTGTTACCCAGGTATTACTGCGCTCGATAGGCCAGACAAATTGGCCATCGCCGTAACGCCAATTATCCCCCAAGCTTCGCACCAACTCGGCCACAATCGGGTCACGATAGCGACTGCGTGCATCGGGAATCAGCAAATATAGCCCAGCCTTGAGAGAATCCTCCGTGACAGATTGGTTCTGAGGAGACGCCAATAGCTGTTCGGTTGTAATACCATACCAGGCTGCGATTTTGTCGAGTGTTTCACCTTTTTTGACCCGGTGGCACAAATCGACCAGGTCTGGGACAACAATCGTGTCCCCTGTCTCAAGCTTCTGCACCGGTACGCCTTCCGGGCTGCGGGTACACAACATTGTGAACTGATCCCGACCAAAATCAATTGCCAGATCACTCAATGTGTCCCCTTCCCGCAAAATATATTCAAAACTAGCGTGACGAGGATCTTCTTCTATCGCGATTGCGGATTGAGCGGCTACGGTGATGACTTCAGGTATTTCTAGTTCTTGAGGAGCAACCTCTGTCACCGACACCAATAGGTGACTATTGCCTACGAAGGGCAGAAATATGTGTACATCAGAACCACCGGGTTCCGGTTCAAAGTGTTCCGGTAGGGCGCTATCCAGCGATTGAGCTTCGACTGGCGCCGGGATTTCAAGTTTTGGTTGGGTGTTATCAACCATTCCATTGCCCGGGGCGCGCAGCGCTGCGGGTGTTGGTGTTGATGGCGCCGTGAACGGACTGCGCGGAGGTTTAGGGCCGTCGGCCCAGGTGGTCATTGGCGCGGCCATAGTAAACACCAGCCCGACCACAATGAGAAGAATTTTCTTGCGCAAATGCTTCATAATCGATTAATGAGTTAGACAAGTACATCAAGCACCCTTATGATACCAGATCGTGACGTACTCTTGCAATACGTCTCTCCTACGCTTTCCTGACAATAACATTACAATATATTCTGATCATGGGCACCGCAGACCTACACATCCACTCAGTCCACAGCGACGGCACGGCAACTGTCGATGCGATCTTATATCACGCTTCCGTAAATACGGACCTTGATGTCATCGCTATTGCGGATCACGACACTCTAGAAGGTGCATTAGAGGCCCAAAAACTGGCGGATCGCTTTCGGGTTGAAGTCGTGCCCGGTATGGAGATTTCGACTACGGAAGGTCATTTGCTGGCACTCTACCTGGAGACCCCGGTCAATGCGGGTATGTCTTATATCGACACGGCTGAACAGGTTCGGCTTTTCGGCGGTTTGCCCTTTGCGGCACACCCTACAGCATTGCTGTTTGCCAGTATCGGTCGCCGGAAACTTGAGAATATCGTGGAACGATATCCGGGGCTGTTGGCCGGCATCGAGGCAGAAAATGGTTCCGCCCTGCACGTGCGCTACAATGAGGCCGCACAGCGATTACGATGGAGGTCGGGTTTGCCCGGTATTGGAAATTCAGATGCACATGTATTAAACACGATCGGCTCGGCGTATACGGTTTTTCCCGGAAAGACAGCTTCTGACCTGCGCACAGCATTGGAGACAGGGTCGATTGTGCCCATGCCGGCTCAGCGCTCGGATCGCTTTTTCAGACGCCATGTGAAACATTTTGCACTCCGCTTTGGCATCAGTGTGGTCGAGAGCCTTGATGTACGCCGTGGTGAAGAGTTGCGTGTACGTTGGCGGCGGGTGAGGAGAGGTTAGCGATCAAGTAGATCGGCAAGAAATGAAAGGAAGCTTACGCGCGCGATATGATCAATGTCCTACCTGCGGCCTGCATAATTTGCAATAATGGTATGGTTCATTCTGCCGAGTTTGCATCTTTACAAATCCAAGTTTGCGATTGCGAACAGAACCAAAGACTAAGGACTAAAGATTAAGGATTCCTCTGCCGATCGTCCTTAATCTTCAATCTTAAATCTTTGATCCTCAGAACATCAATTTGTAAAGATGTGGGACCCAGTTTTTCAGCCATGCACGAACTCCCTGTAACCCAAGGCATCCTCGACGTTGCCATCGAAGCCGCTGAAGCGAACGAAGCCAGGCGCATCACCGATATCCACCTTGTCATTGGTGATCTGACCAGCATTGTCGACGACTCAGTGCAATTCTATTTCGATTTTCTGAGCAAGGACACCCTGGCCGAAGGCGCCACACTGCATTTTCAACGTAACCCTGCTTTGGCAACATGTTCCGAATGCAGTCATCAGGCCGAGGTTATCCCCCCAATCTTACCTGAGTGCGAAAGTTGTGGCAGTGCTCAGGTGAAAGTCACGGGCGGCAAAGAGTTTTTTGTCGAAAGCATTGAAATCGACTGATAGCTTGATGTATCAGACTCTACATGATGCACCCTCCACATAACTGCTAACCTAACTACTCCGCACACTTAAGCGTGTGTTGCATTCGATACGAGTAATATTCTATGCCCACTATTCCCGTTGTAAAAGACATCCTCAGCGCTAACGATCAGGTCGCGCTAGAAAACCGAAACCTGTTTGACTCGCAAGGCATCCTCGCCCTCAATCTCATGGCTTCACCGGGGGCGGGTAAGACCAGCGCTATCCTTTCAACCTGCGCCCTGCTGCCTGATACCATCCGTCCCGGCGTAATCGAGGGGGACCTGGCATCGAGTATCGATGCCGATACCATTAGCGGGGAGGGGATCCCCGTGGTGCAGATCAACACCGGTGGGGGTTGCCACCTGGACGCTCCGATGATTAAGGCCGGACTCTCCAGCTTACCGATGGAGGATATCAATCTGCTATTTGTCGAAAATGTCGGCAATCTCGTGTGTCCGGCGAATTTCAAATTGGGGACGGATTTGAATGTAGTTGTCGCCAGCGTGCCGGAAGGGCATGACAAGCCCTACAAATATCCGGGCATGTTCGCCGCTGCCGATGTGGTTTTGCTGAACAAAGCGGACATGATCGAGGTGTTTGAATTTGATGTGGACTATTTTCAGCGCGGGGTGGATATGGTTAATGATAGCGCAAACCTCTTCGTGATATCCTGTAAATCAGGTGACGGGTTACAGGTTTGGGTTGAGTGGTTGGCCGAGCGATGGCATAATGTGGTTGGGTGAAAGTGTTTTCCCTTGACGTTTGTTTCCATCAGTACTGTCCACAAATCGATCCAGTTATGGCAGATTCCTCAGCATTCGAAACGACCTTAGATCTGATAAAACAGCTCTCTATCGTCGAAAAAGTACGATTGATCGAGCATAGCGCTCCTGAAATCGAACAAGATCTGACCAGTTCCCCACCCGCACAACGCATATCGCTGCGCGGTATGTGGCACGACACACGTACCAACAGCGTGGTAGGCTATTGACTGAAACTGCTAATCGGCACGATTCAGAATTGCCTATAAAGTATCCACCTCCAGGCCGCCTTCGCCTCGAAATCCATGGCGCTGTACAGGGTGTCGGTTTCCGGCCATTTGTCTATCGCCTGGCAACGGAACTGGCTCTCAGCGGTTGGGTGATCAACGACAGTCGGGGGGTATTCATCGAGGTCGAGGGAGCGAAGCCCGACCTGCAGACCTTTGTGAAGCGCCTGCCAGCGGAAAAACCACCCCTCTCGATCATTAATTCGCTCGATGCCGAATGGTTGGAGCCTTTCGGTTTCGAACGTTTCGAGATCCGCCACTCGGTCGATCAGGGCAGCAAGACCGTTCTCATACTGCCCGATGTCGCCACATGCCACGAATGCTTGAGCGAAACCCTCGAACAAAGTGATCGGCGAGCGCACTATGCTTTTACCAATTGCACCAACTGCGGACCTCGCTTCAGCATCGTCCAGGCTTTGCCCTACGATCGGCCCAACACCACGATGCACAAGTTTATCATGTGCCCGGAATGCCAGGCCGAATATGACAACCCCCTTGACCGCCGCTTCCATGCCCAGCCCAACGCCTGCCCCCGCTGTGGCCCTTCCCTTGCTTTCCAGCAGTTGGGCGCGCAACTCACAACGCCCAATACGCCTGACGACGCCCTCATTTATGCTGTGAACGCCCTGCGCACCGGCCAGATCGTTGCCGTCAAGGGATTGGGCGGATTCCACCTTATGGCCGATGCGCGCAACCGCGACGCCATCGCCTTGTTGCGGGAGCGGAAACCTCGGCCCCATAAACCGTTGGCGCTCATGGTCCAAAACCTGGAACAGGCGCGAACATTGGTGGATATCCCTGCCAAAGCGGAAACCCTCCTGACATCGGTGCAATCCCCTATCGTCTTGCTGAAACGACGACCTGATGCCCCTATCGCCGATAATATTGCACCCGGCAATCCCACTTTGGGCGTCATGCTCCCCTACACACCCCTCCATCATCTATTGTTACGCGCAGTGGATTTTCCGGTCGTCGCTACCAGTGGCAATCTTAGCGATGAACCGATTTGTACGGATGCACAGGAGGCGAGGGAACGCCTGCATCACATCGCCGACTCCTTCCTCGTCCATGATCGCCCTATCGAGCGGCATGTTGACGATAGCGTGACCTGGATCCTTGAAGATGAGCCACGTTTGCTGCGGCGAGCGCGTGGCTATGCCCCTCTGCCCGTTCCTCTGGCCGCTCCGGTCCCAATCATTCTCGCTGTAGGCGCGCATCTCAAAAACACGATTGCCCTCAGTATCGAGAACCAGGTATTCATCAGCCAGCACATTGGCGATCTGGAAACGGTGCAAGCCATGAATGCCTTCGAGCGCGTCACCGCCGATTTTCTGCGTTTGTATGATGCCGAACCCGTTGCTATTGCCCATGACATGCATCCTGAGTATCTTTCCAGCAAATGGGCGCTGTCGGAGGCCGGAGGTCGGAGGTCAGAAATCGGAGGTCGGAGGTCGGAGGTCGTCGCTGTTTCACGACCCCTGTTCTCTGACCCCTGTTCTCTGATTCCAATCCAACACCATCACGCCCATCTGGCTTCGGTGTTGGCCGAGAACCAGGTCGAGGGTCGGGCTTTGGGCGTGATCTGGGATGGCACAGGGTATGGCAGGGATGGTACGATCTGGGGTGGTGAATTTCTGTTGGGGAATGCCGCCGGTTTTGAACGAGTCGCGCATCTTCGCCCTTTCCGGTTACCGGGGGGGGACGCGGCTGTGAAGGAACCTCGCCGTGTCGCTTTTGCCATGCTATGGGAGATGTACGGTGATGCCATGCTCGAATACAAGAATCTACCATCTCTCCAAGCCCTGGACCTCGGCGAGCGCCGTATCCTCAGCCAGATGTTGGATAAGGAGATAAACGCGCCCATCACCACTAGCATGGGTCGCCTTTTTGATAGTGTGGCTGCGCTGCTCGACCTGCATCAAACCGTCAGCTTTGAAGGCCAGGCAGCCATGGCATTGGAGTTCGTAGCCGACCCAGCCGTTCAGGACAGCTATTCTCTCTTCATCGCCAACCAACCGACTTTCGACCCCCGACCTTCGACTTCTGTGCTCAACTGGCAACCACTCATCGAAGCTATTCTCACTGATCTCAAGCGCCACGTTCCCATCCCCACCATTGCCGCACGCTTCCACAATACTTTGGTCGATGCCATCCTTGATGTCGCTGTGGCGGTGGGCGAATCCCGCGTCGCTCTCTCCGGCGGTTGTTTTCAGAATCGCATGCTCAGCGAACGAACCGCTACACGCTTGCGCGAAAATGGCTTCGAGGTGATACTACACCGTCAAGTTCCGGCCAATGACGGGGGCATCAGTCTTGGCCAGATCGCCATCGCCGCTGCCCATCTTGGCCTGGAATCAACACCATTGGCAAGGTCAAGCCACGAATGACACGATTTCACATGAAAAACCAGCGCAAAACCAGTACTCTGGCAAATAAACTTTATCGTATAGAATATCAAAAATCTCGTTTTTTTGTCCGACTAAAGAACATTGTCGGCGTACCCGTTCAAAGGAAGACACGTTATGTGCTTAGGCGTCCCCGGTAAAGTCCTCGAAATCCAGGAAAACTCCAGCGGCATGGCCATGGGTAAGGTCAGCTTTGCCGGGATTATCAAAGAAGTCTGCTTCGCATATGTGCCCGAAGTGAAGATCGATGATTATGTGATCGTCCATGTCGGCTTCGCCATCAGCATTATCGATGAAGAAGAGGCCAATGAGGTCTTCTCCTATCTGCAGCAGATGGAAGAATTGGGGGAGTTAGAGATCCCACAGCCGCAGTAAATCGTAGTACTATACATTATGTCACTGTTGCCCACAATCGTTCACGCAACACGTTACAGCAAAGTTCTGATCAATCATCAACCCCCGTACACATGAAATACATCGACGAATACCGCAACGAAGCTGAAGCCCAGAAGTTTGTTCAGGCCATCCAGCAAGTTGTTACGCGGCCGTGGACCCTAATGGAGATCTGCGGTGGACAGACACATACTATTATCAAATTCGGCATCGACCGCCTGTTGCCGCAAGAGATTACGTTAGTCCACGGCCCCGGCTGCCCGGTCTGCGTGACACCCTTGGAGCTTATCGATAAAGCCATTGCCATCGCCCGCCGCCCTGGGGTCATTTTTACCTCCTTCGGTGATATGATGCGGGTGCCCGGTTCCGAAGCCGATCTGCTCAGCGTCAAGGCGCAGGGTGGCGATGTACGTATGGTCTACTCTCCGTTGGATGCTGTGAAGTTGGCGCAAAAGCACCCTGACCGGCAGGTGGTCTTTTTTGCGGTAGGTTTTGAGACCACCGCCCCAGCCAATGCCATGGCTGTCTGGCAGGCGAATCAGCTAGGCCTGGATAATTTCTCCATTCTCTGCTCGCATGTGGTCGTTCCGCCCGCTATGGAGGCGATTTTGGGTTCGCCGCACAGCCTGGTGCAAGGTTTTTTGGCTGCCGGGCATGTCTGCGCCATCATGGGCTATTGGGAATATGATCCCATCGCAGCAGCCTACGAAACACCCATTATCATCACAGGTTTCGAACCCCTGGATCTGTTGCAGGGTATCTACATGACGGTGGCAGCACTGGAAGAGAGACGCTGGGGGGTCGAGAATCAGTACGTGCGGGCGGTGACGCGCGAGGGCAACCAACCCGCTCAGGACTTGATGAAGCAGGTGTTCATGGCCTGTGATCGTCCCTGGCGCGGCATTGGCGTCATCCCTCTAAGTGGCTACTGTTTGCAGCCCGAGTACACAGCCTTCGACGCCGCCGAACGCTTTGAGGTGACGGGTATAACCGCTCAGGAATCCGAGATCTGTATCGCCGGCGAGATCATGCAAGGGCTGAAGAAGCCGCACGAGTGTCCGGTGTTCGGCACGCTATGCACGCCCGAACGCCCTGTTGGCGCGCCCATGGTGTCGTCAGAGGGTGCCTGTGCAGCGTACTACCAGTATGGGCGCGTGCTTGAAATCGATAGAGCAGTATAAAAATTGACCTTTTGATAAACACAGCTGCCGCGCACAGCTTATTTGGACGCATGAATAGATGACTACCAATCCCGATCTGCTTACCTCACTTTCTTGTCCCATTCCCATAAGTGATTACCCTACCATCCTGTTGGCACACGGCGGGGGGGGCACGCTCACACAGATGCTGATCGAGCGCATGTTTTTGCAGGCGTTCGACAATCCTGCCCTGGAAATGATGCACGACGGCGCTGTAGTCGACGTGAACGGCGAGCGCCTGGCCTTCTCTACCGATTCCTTCGTGATCAGCCCCCTGTTCTTCCCCGGCGGTGATATCGGATCCCTGGCCATTCACGGCACTGTCAACGATCTGGCCATGTGCGGCGCCCGACCTCTGGGCCTGTCCTCCAGCCTGATCTTGGAAGAAGGTCTGCCTATGGAAGATCTGTGGCGGGTGGTGCAATCGATGCAAGCGGCAGCACTAGAAGTGGGGGTCTCGATCATCACCGGTGATACGAAAGTGGTCGATCGGGGCAAGGGAGATGGTGTTTTCATCAACACTACAGGTATCGGGCTGATCCCGGCCGGGGTACATGTCTCCCCACTACGTGCTCAAGCGGGGGATGTAGTTCTGGTCAGCGGCGCCATCGCTGATCACGGCATCGCCATCATGTCGGTACGTGAAGGTCTTGAATTCGAGACGGCGATCAAGAGTGACTCGGCGCCCCTCTCCGACCTGGTTGCCGATGTTTTGGAGGTCGCAGGCGAGCAGGTTCATGTCCTGCGCGACCCCACGCGGGGGGGCGTCGCTAGTGCCTTGAACGAGATCGCGCAAAAGGCCGGTTTGGGCGTGCAATTGGCCGAACAGAGTCTCCCCATCCAGGATGAAGTGCGCGGCGCCTGTGAGATCCTGGGCTTTGATCCCCTCTATGTGGCCAACGAGGGCAAATGCATCGCCATTGTCGCCCGTGATGTGGCCGATGCGGTGCTGGCAGCCATGCAGGCACATCCTTATGGACAGAACGCCGCCATCATCGGCGAGATCGTCGTTGATCATCCCGGGCGCGTCTTTCTGCGCAGCCGTATCGGCGGTATGCGTGTGGTAGATATGATCAGTGGCGAGCAACTGCCCAGGATCTGTTGACCGCCACAGCCGCTCGCACGGCGGGAGCGATGCAGATCACGTCCATGTGTTTAATTCCTCTACCCATTCAAGCGAGGCAAGCAGGGTTTTGAGATGGCCGAACGCAGGTTGAAATGGGTGGGATGAGCTATGGCGGAAGCACCGGTAATTTATAGACGGTCACTTAGCCCAATGCTTCGATCTGTTCCATTAGACGTTGTTGTTGCGCCTGCAATTCTGCCAGTGTTTGCCGTGCTTGGTCGACGACATGAGCGGGAGCTTTACTGATGAAGTTTTCATTGCTCAGCTTGCCTTCTGCACCTCTCAAACGTTTTTCTGTCTCGGCCAGTTGCTTTTGTAAGCGGGCCCATTCAGTCTCGATATCGACCATGCCGCCCAAAGGCAGGAACAGGGTGATGTCTCCGGCGACGAGGGTGGCGCCCTTCTCATCGGGTGGGGTTGGGCCAAACACCAGTTGGTCGGGGTCCAGGCGAGCAAGTAGGGCCAGGATAGAGGTCATGGCTCGAAGGTGGTCTGTGTAAGCACCGGCATCGATGGTGGCAGCGATCTTACGGCCTGGCTCCACATTGTAGGCGCTGCGGGCATTGCGGATGGCGCGCACGCTCTCGCGCATACGCTCAAAGCTCTCGACCGCTTCCTCGTTCTCGAACGCTGGATTTGATTCCGGCCAGGCGGCGACGATCAAAGCCGGAGCCTCCTCTGCAGTCTTTGGCAAATGTTGCCAGAGTTCTTCTGTGACATACGGGATAAAGGGATGGAGGAGACGCAAGGTTTGGTCGAGCACATAGACCAGCGTCTGCAAAACCGCATCAGGATTTTCACCACGTAAGCGGGGCTTGCTGGCCTCGATGTACCAGTCGGCGTAATCGCCCCACAGGAAGTCGTAGACCTGTCGCCCCGCTTCGCCATATTGGTAGTTCTCGCAAAGGCGAGTGGCGGTGTCGATCACCTGATTCAGGCGGTGTAGCACCCAACGGTCGGGGATATCCAGCTGCTTGGGATCGGGCGCCCCAGCATACTTGAAATCCTCGGGCAGGTTGCCGAGCACGAAGCGAGTGGCGTTCCATATCTTGTTTGCAAAGTTGCGGTTGGCACGGATGCGGTCGATACTCAGATTCATGTCGTTGCCGGGTGTTGATCCCGTCAGCAGGGTGAATCGCAGGGCGTCGGTGCCGTAGTTATCCATGACTTCGATAGGATCGATCACATTGCCATAGGTCTTGGACATCTTGCGGCCGCTCTCATCTCGCACAATGCCATGCAGGTAAACGGTATGGTAGGGGATGTCGTTGGTGTACATCAACCCTTGCATGATCATGCGCGCCACCCAGAAGAAGAGGATATCGTAGCCGGTTTCCAACACATCGGTGGGGTAATAGCGTCGCAGATCCTCGGTATCATCGGGCCAACCCAGGGTGGAGAAGGGCCAGAGCCCGGAGCTGAACCAGGTATCGAGCACGTCTGGATCTTGCTCTAGCGGCACCGGCTCGCCATAGTGTGCGAGCGCCATCGCCTGTGCCTCTGCGGTTGACCGGGCCACAAACAACTCGCCATCTGGCCCATACCAGGCGGGAATGCGATGCCCCCACCACAGTTGGCGGCTGATGCACCAGGGTCGCAGGTTTTCCAGCCAATGATAATAGACCTTTGTGAAGCGTTCGGGGATGATACGAATACGGTTTGTGCGTACAGCAGCCAGCCCCATCTCGGCCATGGGATTGGTGTTCACAAACCATTGCTTGCTCACCAGCGGTTCGATGATCTCGCCACCGCGTTGGGCGCGCGGCACTTGCATCTGATAGGGTTCTTCTTTGATGACCATATCAGCCGCGCGCATATCCTCCCACAACTTTTTGCGGGCTTCGAACCGCTCCATACCGGCATATGGCCCCGCCTCTTCGCTAAGCGTGGCATCTCGATTCATGATATTAACGGTCTGCAAGCCATGCCGTTGGCCGATGTCGAAATCGTTGGGGTCGTGCCCCGGTGTGATCTTGAGGGCGCCGGTGCCAAATTCCCTGTCCACATAGGTGTCATGGATTATGGGGATGGTGCGATTGAGCATGGGCACCAGGCAGGTCTTGCCGATGAGGTGGCGATAGCGTTCGTCGTCGGGATGCACGGCCACGGCGGTGTCGCCGAGGATGGTTTCGGGGCGGGTCGTCGCCACGGGGATATAGCCTTCGCCGGGACCATCATCCAGATTAGCTCCAGCCACAGGATATTTGAAGTAGTAGAGTGTGCCCTGCTCGTCGGTGTATTCCACTTCCACATCACTGACTGCAGTTTGTAAACCGGGCGACCAGTTGACGATGTATTCGCTGCGGTAGATCAGGCCCATGCGATGCAGTCTTACAAAGGCTTCGTTCACGGCCCGGCTCAGACCCTCATCCATGGTGAAGCGTTCGCGTTCCCAGTCACAGCTGGCGCCGATGCGACGGAGCTGCCCCACGATGCGGCCATGGTATTTATCTTTCCAGGCCCAGCACTCTTGCATAAAGGCATCGCGCCCGATCTCCTCGCGGCCGGTGCCCTCTTCACGTAGCTTGCGCTCGACCTGTAGTTGGGTAGCAATACCGGCATGATCGGTGCCGGGCACCCACAATGCCGCGCGCCCGCGCATGCGCTGGTAACGGATCATGAGATCTTCTAAGGCGACGAAGAGGGCGTGACCCTGGTGCAGCACGCCGGTGACATTGGGGGGCGGGATGGCAATGACAAAGGGCTCGCCATCGGGATCACGACTGTTCTCGGGCTTAAACCAGCCGCTTTCTTCCCACCACTGGTAGAGTCGTTGCTCGGTAGAAGCGAAGTCGTAGGTTTTGGGGAGGGAGAAGTCGGCCATGATAGATAACCTCGAATGGATTGAAAATTGAAGATTTAGGGGATCGTTCACCGTTGAGAGATGATCTTCAATCTTTAGTTTTTGATGATTATGTACAAAAAAAAGAGCCCTCTCGCCACAAGGACGGAAGGTTCCGCGGTACCACCTTGGTTGGCGTCCGAATGCGCAAGCATCCGTCGCCCACTTCATGCGCTGTAACGGGCGTACCCGGGCAGGCTTACTGCTGTTCAGCCTGCCAACTCACCGGCGACCTTCGGCGGGGTCTTGCTCGGGACCGGCTCTCAGCCTATGGCCAGCCCTTTCTGTCGAGTGCTTACCGCCTACTCCTCCGGATCGGAGTCATTATCGATTATACTGTGTTGAAGATTGTAAGGTCTGGCAGGTTGGATGTCAAACTATGCGCGGGGGTTGCCTGCAGATGTAGAACGACAAGACATTTGTATCTGAACCCAGAGTTCAAACGAGATACCTGTTGATTCGTATCAGATCGGCGAGACCGCCGCCGCCGGCTTTCTGGCAGAAACAGAATTGCACGACCTCCAGGCTAACTTACACAAATCCGGGCGGATAACCAGTGCTGAATGGCGGGAATTCGTACGTAGGGTACATCGAATTTCTACAGGGCCAAACCGTCGAAACCTGCCTTCAGAATCATACGTATAGGTGTATGAAATCTAATTTGCAATCATAGTTCAACCATGCAGGAGACATTTAGATGACGACAAATACAGGTAAACTTTATCGACAGAACGGCGTAGTGGGTGGTGTCTGCGGCGGACTCGCTGAATTCAGCGGAATCCATGTGGTATGGTGGAGGATCTTATTCCTGATCCTGCTGATTCCTGGGGGTCTGCCAGGCCTTGTGCCCTACCTGATCATGTGGATTGTAATGCCAAAAAGGCTTTGAATTACGAGCGATCACAATAGCGCCGCCATAGCAGATCCAATGTTGTTTTTAGGCGTGCTGCCAGTTGATCGGGTTGATTAGTGGTGACGTCATCCTCATTCTCGAAGATAGCGTATGGCACCTTTACATCGTTGATAATAATGGTGTCTGGGGCCCCGGCGCTGAATGTGGACCAATCACTCTCTTTATACAGGCGTTCTATCTTTTCATCTGGCAGTGCATGTTCGAGGATGCTGTCGGGGCGATTGGGGTTGAAGCGGCGCCGATTCTTACGCAAAGATTCCTCCCAGGAGACACCGATATACAGGATTGCACCTCGTCTCAACATGTCGGCCGGGAAGTGCTCAAATGCGCGGGCGAATCCTCCATGTTCACTCCCTCGGGCGAACTCCACGATCGCCGTGCCCATCGTATGATACTCCGGCTGATCTCGAATCAACTTGCCGTAATCCAGGGCAAGGCGCTCGATCAGGACATGCCAGAGGTAATCGTACTTGAAATAACCCTGCTTATCACTGTGCAGTCGTGGCTTTCCCATGCCTTCCAGAATGGCATCCTCCTCGAACCAGGTCCAGAGCATGGGGAAGTCATCAAATTCATCGAAGGAGCCGATATGGTAGCGGGTTCGGCGGGAGGCATCGTTCAATGACTTGAGATAGTGGATGATCTCGCTTTTGCCCGCCGCGGGACGGGCAATAACAAACAGGATATCAAATGTGGTGCTTTTCATACGCGGGTTCGCACTCCAGAATTATCTTTACATTGCGTTGCAGTCGGTTGACGCTCACTGTACAATGCTCGCACAGGCACGCCCTCTTTGCCAAGTTCACGCCGCGATCCGCAACTGTATGTTATGCCCTCGGCAGTGATCATGGTGGGGACAGTACCGGGAGTGGGGTTTCCACCGCGGTCAGGGCTGAGCTTACGCACGCTGGGTACGAGTCTCTTCGAGGCATAGATTCCTTTGCCTGCAATGTATTCCTTTTGTATAATTGTATTGATACAGTTATGCAATCGAAATGTTTCAGGCGAAAAAGGAGATGCTATCATGCCGGCAAAAATCTACGTCCAGTGCGTTGTATTGGTGTTTGTGATACTAGTCGCCGCAGCCTGTCTACCACCACTCGCCGCCCCTGAAGCAGTGACTGCTGATGTCACAGGGGCGGGTTCAGTAGAATCTAATGTTGCGGCTGAGATTCTGCTGGCTACTACAACCAGCACCCAGGATTCGGGATTACTAGATGAGATCCTGCCCGACTTTCAGGCAACGACTGGCATCCAGGTCAATGTTGTGGCAGTGGGAACGGGGCAGGCGCTCCAATTGGGCGAAGCAGGAAACGCCGATGTATTGTTGGTCCATGCCAGAGCGCGAGAGGATGCTTTTATGGACGGCGGGCACGGTATCCGCCGCGAAGATGTGATGTACAATGATTTTGTCGTTGTGGGTCCAGAAGAGGATACTGGCATAAGAGGCATGATTTCTGCGCCGGAAGCCTTCGCAAAGATCGCTAAAAACGAAACCCTTTTTGTCTCTCGTGGCGATGACTCAGGTACGCACACTAAAGAGAAAGCGATTTGGGCGGGAACAGGGGTAGAGCCTGTCGGCGATTGGTACAATTCGGCCGGGCAAGGCATGGGCGCTGTCCTCAACATGGCCAATGAACAGCAAGCCTACACACTCAGTGATAGAGCCACTTTCTTGGCGCGCAGCTTACAAGGTCTCGAACTGAACATCCTCGTCGAGGGCGATCCCATTCTCTTTAACCCCTATGGCGTGATCGCCATCAACCCCGACAAAGGGGATCACATCAAAATAGATCAGGCGAATCAATTCATCGATTGGTTGGTCTCGCTGCCAACCCAAGAGATGATAGCTGAATTTGGTGCGGATCGCTTCGGTTCACCTTTGTTTACGCCAGACTCAGTCTCGTGGCACGAGGCGAATTGATGTAGAGTTGACGATTCTGATTTCCAGTGAATGGGAACCATGGATAAAACACCCATCTACCAACAGATCGCCGAATCAATCCGCCAGGAGATTCTTTCTGGGCACTACCAACCGGGCGAGGCGCTGCCAACCGTGCGTGAGCAGGCCGGCCGCTGGCAATGTACACCGGGCACAGTGCAACGGGCTTATCGTGAGCTATCCCGCCAGGGCATCGCCAGCAGTCAGCCGGGCCAGGGCACGCGCGTTCAGTCTGGGTCTGAGCAACCTGTTGCCGGCCATTTACGCCGCGCAGAACTGTTGCATCAGGCTGAATCTTTTCTTTTTCAATCCTTGTCGAAGGGATACACCTCTGAAGAAATTGGACTGGCAATGTTCGATGCCTTGGATCGCTGGCGTGCTAAGGTGGACGAACCGGAGATAACACCCCGTGGCGCCCTTCGGTTCTCGGGCAGCCATGATCCTGCGATCTCTGTGATCGCCTCCCATTTTGAGACCCTTGCCCCAGGCTATCGTATGAACGTGAAGTTCACAGGTAGCCTGGGAGGCCTTATGGCATTGGCGCGCCACGAGGCGGATGTGGCAGGCTGCCATCTGTGGGATGAAGCCAGTGACAGTTACAACGAAGCAACGGTACGACGTGTGTTGCCGGGTGAGCGAGTTGCATTGCTCACCCTGGCCCACCGCCGCCTGGGTTTTCTGCTACCGCCCGGTAATCCTGCCAATATCGTGAGCCTGCACGATCTGCTGCGGGCTCGATTTGTCAACCGCCAGCGCGGCGCAGGTACGCGCGTTTGGCTTGACGCTCAGTTGCATCGCCTTAACATTGATTCAAATCAGATAAGCGGATACGATATCGAAGAACCAACGCATTCTGAGATCGCCCGGCATGTCGCCGATGGCCGAGCCGAGGTGGGGTTAGGTATCGAAGCTGCAGCCCAGGACTATGCACTCGACTTCATCAAGTTGGCCACCGAGCGTTATGATCTGGTTTTCCCTGAAATGACAGGGGCGCATCCGGCGATACAGGCGCTTATCGCATGGCTGGACGGGGAAGAGGCCAGGGCGATGTTCAGCGATTTAGGTGGATATGAGGTTGGCGAGTCGGGTACCGTGCGCTGGGTGGGCTAGACTCACCGGCTCTTAGCGGACGGTGCATCTGCCCACAGGTTTTTTACCAGTCGTTTGCCCGTTGGGGTCGTTGCCAACCCTCCCTCTGCAGATGCTGGCCATCGCATCGATGACTTCGTCGACGCCAATCACACTTGTTTCCCTGCTCTTCTTGTCCCCAACCTGTGACATTCACATCCTTCGACCCGCCATTCACAAAAGAAATGTCACAGCCCTCCTCAAACAAGGGGGCTGTGACAGGCAATGGTTATAGCAACGTAAGATATACGAAGCGTATTGGCCTCATATTCTACGGCATTCTACGCTTCTTCGTCAGCTGCTTCTGCCAGTGTGTCGGCCACATCGGCCATAACGGTGGCTTCACCGATCTATTCGGCGCCGGCAGCGATCTCGGCAATACCATCTGCTGCCAGTTCTCCGGCCGCAGCGCGTAACCCTTCCGCTACCGCTACCTCGACCAGGCCTTCGGCCGTCAGTTCGGCGCCGACTTCTGCCAGGATTTCGCTGCGTACAGCCATGTCATCGGCGACTACAAGACGGGTCAGACCTTCTTCCATCTCGTTGGCACCCAGGTCGGCGATTTCGGCGCCGGTCGCGCTCATGGCAGCCGACAATACCCGTGTGGCGCCGGCGCGGAGGATGGAGTCAACGGCCAGGTCATGAAGTTCATCGCCCTTCTCTTCCAGAAACGCGGACAGAATGGGCATATCCAGCATGGCGACGACATCACTCACGGCTTCGAGCTGCCCGCCGATGGCGGCAATGTCCATGCCTGCCAGCAGATCATCTTCGCCCAGCGCGCCCACCAGGGCCGTCTGTACGGCCATATCATCAGAGGCTGCCAGCATTTCGGCGCCCTCCGCCAGATCGGCCACGCCGGCTTCCGCCACAGCTTCACTGAGCACGGCTGCACGCTGGGCCACGGCCATGGCATCGACACCGCGGGTGATATCGCTGGCGCCGGCGGCCAGGGTTTCTCGACTCACATCAGCTACTTCAACAGCAGCTTCCAGATCATCGAGGCCCTGGGCGGTATCGAGCACACCGGCCATGGCTTCTGCTTCAGCAGCAAGTTCTGCGACTTCCGAGGCTTGTTGGAGTTCGTTCGCGGTTTCTTCATTCATGTTAGTATCTCCTTCGAATAAGGTTGGTTTGATTGTAAATATCAGATTGATTTGATGTTGTGATTTCGCAGAGATCCCATAGCCCCTACAAAATACACATTATTAATAGCACAGGTTCTGCACGATCACAAAACACTAGGAATTAGCTTGTTTCCAACTCCAGCGAGTCCTCAGCCACTGCTTTGACTTCATCTTTGCTCAAGGCCTGCTTCAGCTTGGCTTCATCTTCATTGGAAAGAGAGGTTTGATAAACTGTCCCGCCGTACTTTTGTAATTCAGGAATGACCTTATCCTTTGTGGCTTTGACAACCAGCATGAACAGCGCAGAGTCACCTGGTTCCATCGAGTCACCCACTTCCTTCATGAACTTGTTGTCGATGCCCAGGTCAGCGCCCTTGCTGAAGAGCGCACCCATTGCCGCGCCAATCAGCCCCCATAGTAGGGGGTTGAGAAACAGCAAACCAATAAGCAGTCCCCAGAAACCGCCCCACACTGCCGAAGCGCCTGTGTACTTCTTTTCCAGGGTTTGTTTGACTTTGACTTTACCTTTCTGATTCTTGACCACCACAGCTGCATCTTCCAGTTGGATGAGTTCCAGCTTCTGCAAGCGGTCGAGTTCTTCGAGCGCCTGATTGGCGGTGTCTTCGCCCTTGTAAGCGAGTACGATAAGTTCACTCATGGTGATTCTCCTCGTATGATATGAGAGTGAGGCAGATTTTGCCCTGTTTGATTATCTGCCGTTTTCGCGAATATTTCAGCTTGATTACTTACCTTTAGCGGTTTTTCGCTTATCAAAGGGGTATCGATCTCCCGAACTACTTGCCACCTTGCGACATGAATGCCGTGCTACAGGATTGTCAGCAGCCAACGATTTGCCTCAGCCACCTACCTACCCATAAAATGGATAGGCAGTGGGCAGGTACAAGTGCATTATCTACCAACTCATCGAAAGGGAGTGTACTATGCAGGAAGAGATACCAGTCAATGCCAAAGTTATTTGTGCTGATGGCCCTTGCGGCACTGTTTCAGCACTCATTGTCAACCCCATCAGCAAAGATATCACACATGTTGTGGTGAGGGACAAGGATGGGCTCAACCCGGACGAACGCCTGGTCCCAGTGGAACTGATTGTGGAGGCCACGCACGGCACCATCAGCTTGCAATGTACGCGCGATGAACTCATGCAAACGCCTTCGTTTTTGGAACATCATTACATCCCTCATCAGCAGGGTGAATATGACGCCTGGCAAGGCGGTGAGTATCTGTCACCTTATGTTACGGCCCAATGGAATGAACCCGACCGCATCGATGTCGAACAGCTACCTACCGGCGAGCTTGCCATCCATCCTGGCGCACGGGTAGAGGCAAGCGACGAGCACATTGGCGAAGTAGAGGAATTCGTGATTGATTCTGAAACCGGCCATCTCACACATTTGGTATTACGAGAAGGGCATTTGTGGGGCAAAAAGGATGTCACCGTGCCTCTGTCTGTGATTGAATCGATTGGCGCCGACACAGTCTATCTGAATGTCGACAAAAAGACCGTGGAGACCTATCCCAGTGTCAAGGTAAAACGCCATTACCGCTAGCTCGAACAGCCACATAAGCAAAAGGCTGCCATCGCAAAGTGGCAGCCTTTTGCGCCTTCAATACACTATCATGGTGTCAGTTTAGCAAGACACCCGCTACATAGGGTAAAAGCACCAACAAAGCCAGGGCAGGATGGCCTTTTCTCGTTTCGTTACTGTCATCCCAACTAAACAGATAGATCGCCAGAGCAAATGATAGGATTGTACTGGCAGACAGAATCAGGACCGAGGTCAGGGGATCGTAAAGCGTATCACGGCCGTAGGCTAGCCCCTCCATGGCCTGGATGGCATGGGTGGTGGGGAGCAGTGCAGCGATTGGCCGCATCGATTCTGGCATTACCGTCAGGGGTATCATCAGGCCGCCAAGCAGCATAGAGGGTAAGAAGATGAGTTGGGACCACAAGACCACCGACCGGGCGCTCGATGAGATTACGCCGATGAGGGCGCCGATGCCGCCGAAGGTGAAGGCCGTCAGCAGTACCAAAAGAGCGAAGATCCCCCAATTCTCGGGAGGTGCTCCCTCGAAAAAAGGCGCTGCTGTCACGGCGATAATCACCGAGGTGATCAGGGCATGGAACATCGTGGTGAGGGTGGGCATGGCGAGGATGGACGTAGCGGGCACGCCATTGATCTTAAAACTACGGAAGACACCCTTGAGCCGACCTTCGACCAGAGGACTGGGGAGTCCGAGGAGGCAACTTGCCATGAGCGTGAATATCACCATGGCCGGGATCAGGACCTCTTTGAACATAGGATTGATTTGTGTCATGACCAATCCCATAATGGCGTAGAAGCCCAGGGGGAAGAGGTAATTCATCATCATCTGCGTGGAACTGCGCAGACCGGTCTTGAATTCGAAAGAAAAGTGGGTGGCAAAGGCGCTCATTGCTGTCCTCCATGTGTGGTGATTTCCAGAAAACGTTCTTCCAGTGAGGGGCGTTCTACTCGCAGATCGATCAAACGATCTTGTTTTTCGGAGATATAGCCGAGAATACTAGTGACGCTGGAGGCAGGATCGGTGCTGAAATAGATGCTGTACTCTCCTTGTATCGTATGTTTCTGAACGGCTTCGAATTCGATGTTGTTGGCATGCAGGATAGATTGTTCGGTGCGCACGGAAACTTTGGTGTACGCCGAGCCGGTCGCCGTCAACTCTCTTGGTGTTCCCGCCGCTACGATCTCACCCCGGAGCAGAATGGCAACCCTATCGCTCATCTTCTCGGCTTCGGCCATATCATGCGTGGCCATGATGATGGTCGTGCCCCCGGCCTTAAGTTCTTGCATCAAGTCGTGCAACTCGGAACGGGATTCGACATCCAGGCCGGCGGTGGGCTCGTCCAGAAAAAGCACTTGCGGGTTGTGGGCAGCAGCAATGGCCAAGGCTAATCTTCGTTTCAGGCCGGTAGAGAGTTGGTGATACTGGGTTTTGCGCTTATCGCTCAGCCCCATGCGTTCGATTAAGTCTAGGCGAGGGGGGCTGTTGTGATAGGCGCAGAATAGCCGCATCGCCTCTTCTACAGTCATGCTATCGGGGAGGGCTGAGGTCTGAAGTTGAACCCCGATCAGATTGCGCAGATTGCGGGGTTCCCGGCCGGGATCAATACCGAGGATGTCGAGCGTGCCTCCGTCCGCTTGCCGTAACCCTTCCAGACACTCCAGCGTGCTGGTCTTGCCGGCGCCATTGGGACCGAGTAGACCGAAGATCTCTCCCCGTTGAACCTTGAAGTCTATGTTGTTTACGGCCACAAAGTCACCGTAAACTTTGCTAAAATCTTTAACCTGAATGACTGCTTCATTCATGCGGTTTCCTCCTCTGATGATGTCTTCTCTTGGTAGTTCTGTGGTTATCAATCAGACCATTGAATTGTCTGGCTGAAAGTACGAAACGCCTTATGAAGGTTAATTATTTATTTCGGTAATGTCTTCTTGCCAGGTCCGCCGGGGGATGAATCTCCCGGCTAGCAAACAGCGCCGGATTAATCCGGCTATCGGCTCGTTTTGTGACACTTAGGGTGTCAAATCAGCCCCTTTCAAGGGGCGCTGTTACGTAG
>JAAENG010000219.1 GCA_024224665.1 Chloroflexota bacterium
CGGACGATGCCGATGATTTGATGGAGATCCCAGGTGCTACGGAGTACCTGACTCGTATCGCTGACATGTTGTTAGACGATTAACCCCAAGTGTATGAACGATCATACACCCCATGTTTTTCAAGGAGATGAGTGATGATTACCGAAACCACACAGTTTTGCCGAGTGAATGTGCCGGCTGACCTGCCTGGGTATGGACTACGTGTCCATGTCGGGCTCGATGAGTTGGCTGCTGAAGTTTACACCGAGATGCAGCAAAGTCTTACCGATGACCAACGTGCCCAGGTCGCTGACTTGGTCGCTTCATTCCAGATGCTGAAGGGAGACAAGTAATGCGTATCAATCTACAACTACATGAACATGTCGATGGCGAACTGTTCGGCATCTCGGCTGAACATGAACTCCACCTCTGGGTTGGCGACGGTGTTGTGTTCTGTCGCAATGACTTCAGTAATATCTTTGGTATCCAACCTGATACCAAAGAGGTGACGCTGGTCATCGGACTAGCCGGTGTGCCTGAGTCACCTACCTGCTCGGGCAGCTACAAGGTGACGTGGGATACTAACTGGGATCAGGTGTTGATCCGGGCTGACCTGCAAGAGTCGACGTGGACCGGTGAGTTCCCGGTGTACGATGAGACGCGCGACACGTTGCTCAAGTACATGGGCAATCGAAGTTCCATCTTTGTGTGCGTAACATGGGAGGGTAAGTAATGCCAGCTTTCAAGTTGCATAACACCTGGGGAAATTGGGAGTGTGAGGCGAATCGCATGCTCGACTTCTGCCGGCTAGACTTCTGTGAGTTTTGGGATCTGCCCATCGATGGCAATCGGGAGGTGATGCTGCATGTCACTATCCTCCCTGCGAATCGCGACTGGCGATACAAGGTGACGATGGTGCCGCACCATACCAAGAACTACAAGCAGGCGGAGATCAGGGACCGTGATGACCTGCTCGTGGCGACGAAGACGCTGTACTCGTGGACTGACGATGAGATCATGGCGCTCAGCCTGGGCACCGGCATTGTCTACATCTGGATAACGAAAGTGAGGTGAGTGATGCAAATGAAATTCATTAAGGGGTTGCTGCCGAGGCAGTCAGCATCGATACGTGGTGAGGTGCCTTGCTGGGTGCATGAGTCACGTCGGTTTGTGTTCTGCTACCAGGACTTGGTTGATGCATTCAACCTGCCGACTGACCTGGAAACTATGACGATGACACTCAGTCACCGTCAGTTGACAGACTGGCCTGCCCTGTCACGAGATCGTGAGGTTATGATGTCGGCCTGGGGTGAGATGACCGTGTCTCGTGAGTTGTCGAATGCGTACCCCTATGGCGATGACACTGCGACGGTACATGCTCTGTACCCTCGCGCTGAGAAGAGAGCAAGGCGAATGCTCGACGTGTGTCGGGTATACTATGTCCGTATTGAATGGGAGGTGAGTGATGACAAGTAACAAGATCTACCGTGTGTACATCAGCCGAGGCGTGCCGACGCTGAAGACGTACACTATTGTGACCGATGTCCCTGGCTGCAAGCCGCAGGACGGGTGCAATGCACTCATCAAGGACAGCCATGGTGGTATCTTCAGCGCCAAGCTGAGCGGATACCAGGACACGCCGCTTGATGCGTGGCGGACAGCTCGGGATGAGGCGTTCGAGGCGAAGGCTTTGTGGAGCAAGCAGTACGAGCAGGCTAACGCTGCCTACCTCGGATGCATTGAGGGGGTGCGCAATGCGATATCCGACTGAACGTATCACGCTGCACCGTGAGGGTAAATCGTGGACCGATGGTCACAACCTGGACTTCTGCTCTCCTAAGTTCGATCGCTTCTGGCAGATACCTCGGTACGTGGACAAGGTGGTGATGACCATTGCACCCACTCGTGAAGATGAGGACATGCTAAGGGTGTGTGCCTTGGAGTGTCCTGATCCCGAGGAGTACGATCCGTACATATCAGTGGAGACTGAACCGTGCGGTGACGAGCAGAACTTCGATGTGTTCATGCCGACATGGGACTGGCTCGACGACTGGGGCACAGCCTACGTGGACATCACCTGGAATTCGGGTCGTGTACTGCGGGCCGGCGTGCCTGAAGGAGGACTGTAATGTTTGACAATCGAACGTGCTATGTGGTGCGTGGTCGTGGTCGACGGCGTCGGGTGATGCGATACCTGTACGGCTGCAGCCTAGTGACTGGTGCCGGGCAGTGGTGGGACTGTGGTCCCTATGACCCACGTCAGTTTGATCGTGCGATCATGCTGATGAAACGACTTGAAGATGAGGGGCGTACGGATCACTGGATCTATGACGCTGCTCGAACTATCGCTTGGGATACCATGATTAAGGAGGTGAGAAATGTCTGAGTCTATCTACATCAAGGGCAGTGACGAGCGAGGGACCGATGTGATAATCACTCGGTTCTGCGGTGGCGGAGGCTGCGACGACAAGTTGCGGTACTCGCTGATGGTGCATCCCATTGGCTCTTCATCGCCACCGGGTGATGACCCGCCAGAGTTTGTGTTCGATAGGAAACAGTGGCACTTGCTCAAGTTGTACGTCGATACGTCCATCGCACGATACGACGAGAGGCATAGTGATGGACCGACAGTGCAGGACAACGAGCAATTCTAGGGGGTGAGTGTTATGTTATGGAGAGTGATTGAACCGTTCTTATACGTGATGCCTGTTGCCATCGCGTGGTATTTTCTAGCGTCTGCATACTATGCATGGCGTGACAACCAAGGAGTGAAGTAATGGCTGAGAGACTAGGACATGATTGGTCTGTCGAGAAGAAGGCGGAAGCCTGGGACAACGAGATGATGGGGTCTCGGCGGCGTCTTGAATTGTTGGACGAGCAGGCCAAGGAACTGCTTGCCCTACGTGGCGAACTGTTCAGCGTGAAGGAGGAGCATCGCGTTGAGCTTAACGTGATGCGTGCTGACCTGCGACGTGCGAAGGATGAGGCCGAACGCCTGCGTACCAGACTGGAGGAGAACAATGGCTGAGTACGGTTACAACTCCCGCAAGTGCCGATGGTGTGGCACTAGCGGGAAGGGGCATGACTGTGGCGGTGACAAGTGCGTGCCGCAGGACATGCGTGATGCCATCATGCGATGGAAGGAAAAGAATGGCAAGTTCTGGAGGGATAAACTTCAGACTGCCTGGATGAAGGCTGGCTACCCTGGTGCCAGCGAGGAGGATGCTTGTCTGCTGCAGCAGGCACGCAATCGTTTCGGATCCCAGTGCCTTAACGGGCCTAACAACGTACCTGATGGAGGTGAGTGATGGAAGACAGACTTTTTGATTCCGACCCTCGTGACTTTGCATTGAGTCTGGTCGAAGAAGGCATGGTAAGTGCCGACCATTTGCTGCTGTGTGCTGTGAAGTACATGTCTCATGATGATGTGCGGGACATGCTTGACTGCAATGAACTGTCACCCCGTTTCGAGGAGGAGGAGAGTGATGACTAGCTTTAAGAACAGTAACCTATGCGATGTCACCTATGCTGACGTGATCGCAGCCTGTGACGGTGACCCGTACACGATGTCACTGGTCGGCGGTGATGCCAAGGCATTGGTGCATGCTGTCAACATGGGGATCGACTCCCATCTTGAGGCGTGCAGCATGCCTGATCGTGGTGATAGCTATGTCAACAACGACAGGATGATAGGTGACAAGGTTGTCGCGCGAGCTATCGACTGCGTGGTGTCGCCTGAGTCCCTGCCTGTACTCTTGCGTCGGCTGTTCGAGGACATGCCTGACGAGTACGACGAGGATAATGATTCCCTGTTCGACCTCGGCTCTAACTTGGGTGAAAGCATCTTGTACACCCTCGGGTTCCGTGACTGCGGTCACTTTCATGGGAGGCCAGGGTGATGAGTAAGCCTGAGATTTCCCTGCACAAGAGCAAGCAGGATGGCACATGGGTGGTGTACATTGACACTCCCGATATGCCTGAAGATTCCAATGGACCGATCATTCGAGTGTGGTTGAATGATGAAACGATCTTTGAAAACCCAACTGTTCCATCATGGGAGGTGAGTGATGAGTGATACCAAGTGTCCTGACTGTGGTGCTGACATGCCACGACCCGACCTCGGGTGCCGTACCTGTTACATGTCGGAAGAAGAACTCGACTACACACATGGAGGAGGTGGTGACGATGAGTGAATGGCCTGAGTACAACCTGATCTCGTACTGCCCCGACCGCAAGCGTTGGTTTGTGGAGGTGCAGAGCAAGGAAGGAAACAACTACCATGCCTGGTTCGGCAAGTACGCGAAGGCAAAGAAGACGGCTGACATGAAGGCGACTGAGTTTCATGTGACTATTCCCCGTGTTTTTTTCGGAAAGAGGTGAGTGATGAACGGTTACATCGGACTGTATCGTGGACGGCGTGCGGAGTGTCATGCTGCCACATCATACGAGGCACAGAAAATCCTCGCGAAGAAACTCAAGGCACGCAAGTCGTACGAGGTGACTGTCGTGTTAGCGGAGAAGGATGGAGATGACGTTGTCCATACGTTTGTGGACTGAGCCTTAGAAACTACCCTATTCAAGGAGAGAGTGATGAAACTATCCAAGCTGATGCACGAGATTATCACGAGTGAGTTAACCAACGAGGACATCGCCAAGCTGGCGGACCTGTTGAAACGTAAGCGTCGGCAGAACGTGCCGCTGCTCCAGCCCGGTGACCGATGTGTGATCGGTGAGATCAGGCCCAAGTACATGATCGGTGCCGAGGTGCGGGTCGTGAAGATCAACCAGACCTCGGCCAGATGTGAGATCACATCGGGCGGTAGGGTCGGTGATGTGGTGAACATCCCGATGACCTGCCTGACTAAGGTGGAGGTGAGTGATGACGAGGCAGTGGCCGATGCCGCTGCGGATGCTGTTAATGACCAGACTATCTAAGGAGATGAGTGATGACAGATGAACTGTGCCCCGAAACAGGCAAGCCACATGTACCTGACTGGAACAGCGTGCAGATGGTGACCGACAAAGGTGCCACGCATGGTGCCTCGTTTCTTGACGTGAACTGCAAGGACTGCGGACAATCAGGCTGTTGTGCTGCGGTCGAACACACCGATGTTTCCCCTATTGATTGGTAAGGAGGTGAGTGATGCCATATGAAATCGAATGGATACCCAATGAACTGCTCTTGGAACACAAGGGTGTGTGTGTCTATCACGTCTACGCAAACGATGAGGCAGGGTGCAGGCGTGAGTATTGGTACGCGACGAACCCTGATGCACGAGACGAAGATGGTGCGGACCAGGGTGTGTTCGACGTGAGAGACCTGGACACGTATGACGGTAGCATCCGCATCGCTATCGTGGCTGCAATTGAATCTGGTGAACTTAAACAAGGAGACGAGTGATGGGTAACACATGTGACAGTCAGAAGAAACTCGATGCCGCTTGGACTCGCAAGGAGAACAAGGCCATTGACAATGCCAAGGATCTTGCCGATGGGTGGAAGGAGTACTGCATCGACGGGGTCGTGTTCAAGATGAGGGTGCGTACGGAGATTGGTCCGCACCAACGTACCGATGCGATCCCTAAGAAGCAGCGTCGGCTGTTCCGCCAGGAGTTCAACAACCAGTACAAGGAGAAGATCGAATACCTTGAGAAGCAGGGGGTGGATGGTGTCCGCCCAACGAAACAGATCCTTGAGCTTGAGCAAAAGCAGAGGATGCTACCCAAACTTAAACTTAACGAAACCTACTAGGAGGTGAGTGATGCTGACATCAAGAGAAGTAATAGAGATGCGTGACTGGGTGCATGGCTTGGTCAACCTGATCGTTCTCAATGAGGCCGGCCCAGGTGAGGTGCTTGCGTACGTCGAGCGTGAAGAAGAATGGATGCAGGATACCCTGGCTGGCATGCTGATGATGACGCATCGCCTGCTGTCCCTGCTCAAGGGTGACGGTGAGGATGATGACGTTCGGCGTGATCTTCTCGATGCTATCGAGGCAGTGAGTGATCGGGGTGACCTATGAACACCCAGTCAATCAGGCAACTGGAGGCGGTGCTGATAGCTGAACGTGTGCCGGCTCGTGATCGGCATAGGATCCTGGCCCGTGCGAAGAAACCTACCATCCCTACCCTGGAAAGTAAGGGTGATTGTAAGATCTCGTGGAACCCACAGTGGGAGTATCTCAATGCTCCCTGTCGGTTCCGTTGCAAAGCTAAGTAATACTGTGTATACTTCAACTAAAGGAGATGAGTGATGAGTGAACCGAACTACCACCTGCTGTCATTGAACAGCAAACTCAAGAAGGTTCTTGAGATCTATGTCAACGTCATGATAGCGGGACTGGCGTTAGCCCCGCACATGACCAGTGGATACAACACCTGCCTCGGTGCCGGATGGTGTACCACGGTGTGCAACCTGTGGTTCTCGGGGCGTACTGTCACCGATGTGGTGCGCAATGCGATGATCAACAGGACGCTGATGTTCTTCGAGAACAGGGATCTGTTCTTCCACCTGCTGTGGTGTGACCTAGATGCGATGCAGGCCGAGGCAGTGGAGACTGACTCGTATGCTTTCGTCAGGCCCAACGTGGCGAGTGACATCGACTGGACTAGGTTCGGTCTGATGGAACGCTACCCCTACATAAACTTCTATGACTACTGCAAGATCCGCAGTCGCATCGAAGCGTATGCCCATGGCGACATGCCAGATAACTACCATATCACTGCGTCCTACAACGAGAAGATGAAGGACACAGATGTATGGAGATGGCTGAACATGGGGGTCAACGTGGCTGTGGTGTTCGACACTCCGTACAACGGGCAGCATAAGCATATCACTAAGCCGTTGCCTACCGAGTGGAAAAGGTTCGAGGGTATCGAGGTGGTCAACGGTGACAAGCACGACATCAGGCACCCCGACTACGATGGTCGAGGTAAGCTGATCGCCCTTGCGTTCAAGGGTATGAAGGCTGAGATGCCGGCTGCCATAGAGAATGGTTTCGTCATACGTGACGAGCGATACGAAGCGTGGATGTAACAACCCCTAACCAAGGAGATGAGTGATGAGTGATACGAATGCGTACCAGTTGCTGGCGTGGCGTAAGGCGTTGCAACTGGAGATCAAGACAGGCATGAAGTTTAGTCGTGGTTCTATCATGAACATGGTCAAGCGTAGGTTCCCCGACTTCAAGGGGCGAACCAAGCAAGCGATCCACGACCAGCTTGATGCGTACATCAAGGCGAACATCTTACCCGAGGAGGAGGACCGATGAAGATCGGATGGAAACTGTTCAAGCTAAGGAAGAACGGTACGCTTGGCTCGCTGTTCATTAACGCACGAGCCGTGCTGCCGGTCGGCGAGTGGATGGACTGTGAAGATTGCCACGAGAAGAAGGGCTTTGCTTACCGTCCCTTCTGGCACTGCTGCTATCAACCCCTGGCTCCGCACCTGTCGGAGAAGGGGAGGGTGTGGAGGCGTGTCGCCATGGTGGGTGTAACTAAGATGGAACGTCCCGAGTCACAGGGTGGCGCGTGGTGTTTGGTAAACCGCATCAAGATCTTGGAGGACTGAGTGATGGAAGAAGGAATGCAACCATGGGAGTGCCGCTGCGGCAGCGGGCTACCCAAGTACGACCTGTGTGATGCTCGTGGCATCTTCATCTCGTACTGCTGTGAGAAATGCGAGGCTGAGAAGTCGCGTGGCTTCCGGCCCGAGATCTTTACTGACTGTCAGTATGAAGCTGACGAGCCTATTGAAGGAGATGAGTGATGACTGACTACTATGCCTGCGATTACTGCGAAATAAAGTGGAGTGAAGAAAAGCTCCACACGGTACGTGACCTGTTCGAGAGGGTACAACCCGGTGATGAGATGCCGGTTGGGCAGTGCCCGACATGCGGTGTCCTGATCAACCTGGAGGACAAGGTGGTGCTACCTAACCATGATTACCTCGTCGTCAGGACGACAAGGTACAACGTGAGGGCTGGCTCGGGCAGTGATGCGGTGCAGGCTGCGAAGACCGCTGCCATTGGGCACAGTACTGAGTGGGTAGCCCACAGAAAGGACAACTGATGGACAAGCTCGCGCTCGTACTAGCCAGTGACCTGACTCGCAGGCTGCTGCCACCTGAACCACGACCACTGCCAACGCCACCGCTGCCATTGAGTAGAGGACATACTGCTCTGCTCGTGGCATCGGGGCACCTGGATGGTGTCGTGCAACCTGACGATGAACCTCCGCATGTCGTGCGAGGTACGACTAAGAAGGTGAAGGCTATCGTCAGCACTGAACACATCGAGAACGATGACGGTTCGGTGACAACTAAGAATGTTTCTTGTGAGATCATACAGCTTACCGTGCGTGCGGTAGGTGCTGATGGTGTGATCCATACGTTTTCTACCGGAGGTGAGTGATGGACATTACCCGATGCCCTATCTGTGATGGGGAACTGCAAGGCACAGTGACAGCCTGGACAAGCGGCGTTGTGGTGAGTGTTGACGACGGAACTGTCAGTGACTGGGGCTCAATCAATGATCACCTCGGTTTCGAGGACGAGACTAGTCGGTGGTACTGCGAGAACGATCACAGTTCTGCAGAGATTTTAGATGCCCTTAAGAATGAGGAGGTGAGTGATGAACAAGATACGCATTGACGGCGACCGTGTTGACATGGTAGCTAAGCTCACGGTCAAGCTGATGTCGGAAGGCGCAGCGTTCTCTGTTCGACTCGTCGTCGAGCATGGGTATGACGTGTGGTTGTTTGAAGTAACTGGATACTAAGGAGGTGAGTGATGGAAGATAGATACTTAGGCGACGGTGTGTATGCATCGTTCGATGGCTTCTCGATTACCCTGGACCTGCGAGGCCAGGACAACACAACCCGCATCGTGTTAGAGCCCGAGGTTCTGCTGCGGTTGAATCAATTCTCTGTGGACTTATCACGTCCCGAATCAAAGGAGTTCAATGTATGAGTAAATGGAAAGGTGATATGGACAAGGCTATCCTGCCGATGCCTGACTTCTCGGCTGACCGTGCGAGAGCTATGACGGCAGGTGATGTCGTGCTATTCAACTACGATGGGCCGGCCACTGCTCGGTTGGTGACATCGTTCTTCGCTAAGAATGAAGGGAGCGTAGAGGTTAAGACTGTACTGCTGGTGTCTGATCGCCCGCAATGCGTGAAGGCTATGTCGGTGCTGTGTAATGTACCCGCCAGGGATAAGAAGAAACGTGGACGCAAACCCAAGGGAGGTGAGTGATGGTGACAGATACAATCGATGGCGAGTTTGACAAGATCAAACCGGCACTTGAGATTGCGAGTGCCAAAGGCCCACTAACAATGAAGGAAATACGTGGTGTCTTTTTCACCGGTGCCTCGGCTGGCATGCGGATGATGGCACAGGCTGCGAATGTCGGCGACCTGATGGACGAGGATAACCGACAGCAGGTTGATTCGTTGATACTTGAACTGGACCTGTGGCTTGAAGAAGGGGAGGGTGACAACGATGAATGCTAGAGCGTACGGCTATGTCCGAGTGAGTACGGATAAGCAGGAGAACTCCATCGAGGTGCAGACCAGACAGATAGAACGGTACTGGTCAGGCCGACGTGAAGAGTTGGACCCTATCCCCCTCGATGCTATCGTGGTTGACGAGGGAACCAGTGGCGCGATGCCTCTGTTCCATCGTCCACATGGTAGGCAGTTGGCGGGGCTGCAGCGTGGTGATCACATCATCATCACCAAGATTGATCGTGGTTTCCGCAACACCAAGGATGCGTTGACTTGTCTCGAAGTATGGGACAAGGCTGGTATTATCCTGCACCTGCTGGAGTTTCAGCTTGATGCCTCGACTGCCGTTGGCAAGTTCATCTTCACGGTGATCTGTGGCGTGGCTGAGTTCGAGAACAATCGCAAGGCTGAACGTATACGCGAGGTGAATGCCATGCGTAACAGACAGGGACTGCCCAATGCCACGGGTGGCAGCTATGCAATGGGATGGAAGAAGCAGCCGGGCGGAAAGTTCTCCGACCCTTGGGTGCCAGACATGGAGGTCAGGGAACTGGCTGAAGAGGCGAGCGATCTCTACATCGCTGGCATGACCTATGAACAGATCTATATCGCTTGGCGGCAAGCCGGCGTCAGAAGAAAGAATGGTAATCAATGGCTACCGGAACCGATCGCGCGACTAGTGAAGGCTCATGCCGAGGGATTCCCCCAGCTCAGCTTGAAGAAGCGCAAGTTATACGAGGCGTCGATGAATGGACAGCCGATGTCCACGCCTGGGCCAGCGACCACGAGGGATTCTATCTCTTGAGTCTCGTGGGTGCCGGTCGTACGATACGTCAGATCTCTGCTGCTATGGACTCGCCTGTTCGGTTGGCTATCTTTCGCAGCGATGGATCGTTCTACTGCGTCGAGACTCGCAAGCGTACCACCTACCGGGTGTGGCGTGAGAGGCTCGGGCCTAAACTATGGCAACTGTTGGTGGTTGCCGATGACCCTTCCTTCCTTACCTGCAACAGCGACGAGGCACTGTGGCAGGCGTTGTGTTCTGATCAGTACACCACACCCATCCTGCGTGCCTGGATACCGTGGATACGTGAGCAACTGGTGGGCTGCTGTCGAATGACTGAGCTACCAGGAAAGAATTGTAGCACTGCGGTACTGCATGCCGAGTCGAGTGACCTGGACAGGATCGTTAGTGTCGGACTTAACCTTAACAAGATTTCAATTGGAGATGAGCTATGAGTTTTGAAGACGACTTCAAAGAAGCAGGAATGAAACACATGATTGCGCTGGATGAGATATGCAATCAGTACGCTGGCCGGCGACCGAGTGAGGAGGTGAGCGAGGCGGCGGTGACCATCATCACGATGCTTGTCATGGGCGCACACCTGGACTTCGATGAGTCCAAGCAGATGCTCAAGGATCTCAACCTGCTGGCACAGAAGATGTACCAAGCAGGGCACGTCGAAGGAACTAAGTCTGTCATGCCTAACATAGGGAGAGGGTGATGGCTAACACAGGACTATACGTTCGGATCATGCGTGATGGCGAGGAGAAGCACCTCGACATCACCGAGTTAAGTGACGATGAGCTTGCCAAGTTTTTTGATGGCAGGACATCACCACTGTGTGGATACTGGGCTGCGAAGTTAGCTGCCTGGATACGTGATAACAATCCTCGAATACCAGAGGGGTTTTGAATGAAGACTGAAACACTGGACGATTACATCACCACGTACGGTACTGCATTGCAGACTAATGCCCAGCGGGCGTTGGCTCCACTGCATGTGCCGGGCAGGGATCCCCTGCCCTACGTGCCGCTGAACCGTACGCTACTCGAGGCGCAGGCACATGTCGTGGCTGCGTCTCGCAAGGCACTCGAACAACGCAAGGGTGTGTTCATGGTGGCTGAGTGCGGGACAGGCAAGACGATCATGGCACTGGCTACCATGCATGGTGTCAAGCAGGATTACAATGCTCTCGTGTTCTGCCCTGGTCACATCACAGCCAAGTGGGAGCGCGAGATCAAGGGTACTATACCTGGAGCTAAGGTGGTGCAGATCAAATCGTGGAAGGATCTGATCGCCATCAAGGGTGTTCACTACCAGGGTGGTGCCGTGTGGTATGTCATCTCTCGGGATACAGCCAAGCTCGGTGCCGACTGGGACCATGCGATGGTCGACCGAGGCGAGGATGATGAGGGTGGTAGGCTGTACTGCCCGGCATGCGGCGAGAGGCAAGCAGGCAAGTCATCGTACCTGCGTGCAAGTGAACTCACCAGGCGCAAGAGGAAGTGCGACTGCGGTGAGAACCTGTGGACATGGAAGTGTACTAAGAATACTGGCATCAGATGGTCGCCAGCTAAGTACATCCACAAGCACATGAAAAGATTCTTCGACTACCTTGTGATCGATGAGTGTCACGAGGAAAAGGATGCCCAGTCTAAGCAGGGGCAGGCTGTCGGGTCACTCATCGCAGCAGTAGACAAGACGCTACTGCTCACTGGCACGGTGATCGGTGGGTATGCTGAACACCTGCGCCCCCTGCTGTGGAAGGTGTCACCTCGATTGCTGCTTGACGATGGGTTCAAGTTCACCGACAAGACTAAGTTCTCGGTGCAGTATGGACGCATCGAGACGAAGGTAAGCAAGACCACTGGTGGTAAGAGGAGAGTCAAGACTACCACCACCCGCACCGTGCGACCTGGGGTCATGCCTACTATGTTCGGTCGCCACCTGTTGGGATGCTCTGTCTTCCTTGGGTTGGATGAGGTGAGCGATGCATTGCCCCGACTGACCGAGGAGGTGATGCCCATCGAACTGGACATTGATGTCATGGCTGAGTATCAGAGGATCGAGCATACGCTGGGCACTGCCATGCGTGCGATGGCTGCACGTCGTGACCTGCGGCTATGCGGTACGCTGATCAATGCCACGATGAACTGGGTTGATCATCCGTTCGGCTGGCCTGACCTGGGGTATGCCGATGGCGATATGTTTCAGCATGTGGTAACACCCCAGTCATTCGATCCGCAAAGGGTGTACCCTAAAGAGGCGGCGCTCATCAACCTGTGCCGGCGCGAGAGGGATGAAGGGCGGCAGACCTGGGTGTTCGTTGAGAACACTAACACCAGGGACGTGGTAGCTAGGCTGGAGAGCATGCTCAATCAGAATGGGCTGTCTGCTACGAGCCTGCGGCAGAAGGTGCCGTTGGCTAAGCGAGAGAGGTGGATACAAACCACTGGGTCACAGCATGACGTAGTGCTGAGCCATCCCAAGCTCGTTGAGACAGGGCTAGACTTGTTCGACAAGGAGAAGTTCAGCTACAACTTCTCGACGTTGGTGTTCTACGAGGTTGGCTTCAACCTCTTCACCGTCAGACAGGCGAGCCGCCGGCACTGGAGGATCTCACAGCCTACTGCATGTCGCACCTACTTCATGCATTACAATGGAACGATGCAAGCCAGGGCGGTATCTCTGATGGCACGCAAGATGGCGGCAGCTACTGCATTGGAGGGACAGTTCTCCAGCGAGGGACTGGCTGCTATGGCGGGTGACTCGGTGGCGATTGAGCTAGAACTGGCTCGGTCACTGGACAAGAACCTCGACCAGGGTCAGCGTACCTGGGATAAGTCAGTTACCTTTTAGTATCCCTTGGAGCAGGGCGATTGCCCTGAGTTGGATCTGCCTCACTCGTTCACGGGTGACCTTCAGTTCCTTTGCTGTCTCAAGCAGCGTCTTGCCGTGCGTGTATCGCAGGGAGATTACCTGCCGGTAACGGTTGGGTAATCTCCTGCACGCCGCCATCACTATCTTGTGTTCTTCCTCGACGATCAGTGGTTCGAGAAAGTCTTCTTCGTAGCACGTCGGGTAGCGGTGGACTTCATGGGGATTGTCGACTATCCGCTTGTCCCTATTTAGTTTCCTAATCTCATCGTGAATCATGTTGACAAAGATGCGGCGGACGTACGTCGGGAAGGATGCCTTAGTCTTGTCGAAGTGATACGCAGCAACAACAAGGGAGTGACTCGCGATGGACATAAAGTCTATGCACCGTGGATTCTTATTCTTCAACATGTACATGCGTGCCCACTCGTAGTGCGGGTCAGCGTACCTTGCACACAACTCCTGTTGCTGCTCGTTGAGCCTTGGTATCTCAGTCATGCATATGCGGGGGCATGATGCATCAGTCCCTGTGGAAGTTGCAGTTATCAATCTTCAGCACCAGATCTTTCATGGCATCAGTGAGCCCACCAACCTTTTCATTGGTCGAGTCATGCTTGGTCCTGTCGTGGTCACGCTGCTCAGCTAGTGCCAGCGTGAAGTCACCACGTTGCTTCTCGCTCATCGTGTCACGCTTCTCTAGCGTTTCGATCCAACGTGTCTCTGCCTTGAGACGGTGAGCCTCTTGCCTTGGCCCGTGGTATACGAGCATGTAGATCAGCAGACCAGACACGATGGTCACCGCTCCGAGTTGAGCGATGGCGTCGAAGATTCCAAGCTCTACTGCTTGTGCGAATAACATATCATTCCCCTTGGGTAGGTATAACTGGCGACTGATGCGCCGGGGGTAGAGCGCACCAGCCCCAGGTAGCGTTAGTATTTACAGGATCCACCGCTGCATGCGCGTGGTGCCCTGGCCTTGGATCGTTTGAATGGACGACGCACGAATCGTGCGGCACCCGCCGTTGCTCGACGCACCCCCTTGAGGATGCCAGCGTCTGCCTGCGGTGTGAACAAACTGAAGCACATAGTGACAGCGAGTGCTGCCGTGAATAACCGTTTCATCTTCGTCTCCTTACGACATGAAGTCTGGAACATAACAAGTGCGAACAGCGAAGGCACCATACTGTGCGATCGCGTTGGCAACAAATCTCTCGGAATCGTATCCGTATCCGTTGTCGCCCCAGTCACCCCAGGAATTGAGGTACTTGATATGAGGCTTGCCGTCGATGAACACCAAGCGTACGCCAAGGATCGAGTGGCCCTTGCGTCCGTAACATACGGGGAATCCCATGAGAAGAGCAGTGATAAACTCCTCGAACGACCCGATGTCGAACACTTCCTTGATGCGGAATGAACTGGCGGTCTGCTCCCAGTCCTGCGGGTATCGTTGGCTGAATCCTACCGCATCTAAGACGTGAGCAGGGTTGAGCCCTACGCTCTCCATCCAGGCACGGTTCTTCTCGTTGTCGACAGGCAGGGCACCGATGTTCTGTGCTGTCTTGACGATGCACGAGACAGAGGAACCACTGTTAGGACCACGAGCGCACTGCTTGTACAGGCTGATGGGTGACAGTTCGACCCAGCTACCGACGCCGAAGGTCAAGCACCAGATAATCTCGATGGCACTCGCTACCTCGTTGGCAGTGCAAGTACCCTCTTGCCTCTGGTTTTTAATCTTCTGAACGAGAGCCTCAATGGATCCTTCGTCGTCTATCGCAGCGGCTAGGCTTTCCCACTGGTCGCGAGGGATCAGGGTTGGGTACTCGGATGCGAACGTGGCGAAGTTCTCGCCGTGGTTATCCTCGCGAGGCAGGGCACCGTTGAACAGCCCGTCATGCACGCCATCGTTGGCGAAGTCAATGATAATGTTACTCATTTGTTTTACCAATCACGAGTCGTGTCATCCCAGCACCACTTGAGTTCGCCAAAGACAAACTTGAGGTGCGTGTACAGTCCCATCTTCCATCGGACATCTTCTTCACTCATCGTATGCCTCCACAAACTTGGCGTAGTCAGCCGGCAACTTGATGACGCCAACCACGTCACCTACGTCGTCTAAAGAAACGACGGCGGGTATTCCGTTGAGTCGTGCTGCTTCGATTGCTACCTTGAGATTGGGCTGCGACGAGTCCTTGTCGATGATCAGCACTGGATACTGTTTGTACTTCGTCTGGAGTTGGACGAAAAGTTTTTGCTGGGGTGGTGTCCTGTCGCTGCTCTCCATCACTACGACCAACGACGCCACCCCGTCTGGCTTTGGGGGCGGTGGTGGTGGCACTGGCCCAGGTCTGTTGGCATCGATAGTGTACGTCTGCAGCTTGCCGTCAGTGACCACCGATAGGATGAGGGTGACAGATTGCTGGCCGTGCAGTGTGACGATGATCGTCTTCTTGTCACTGGACGGCTGCTCCTGCAACTTGCCGTCGACCATGACGGTCCACGAGTAAGCAGACGCTTCGACCGGGGACGCAGCGATTACCTGCTGCGTTAGTTGAATCTCTTGTGCGTGTGCCAGAGAAGACACTAGGAGTAGCACACACAAGAGCAAGGGGGAGGATCTCATGTGTACTCTCCTAGTCATCTAATGCGTCGTCAATGAAACCGCAGACATCGTCGTCGTCCATCTCATGGTCACGCACCTGTTGCATGGCATCACGCAACTCGGCACCTCGGATACCATGCACGCGACGTAGCTCACGTCGGATGAAGTAACGACCAAGCGGCCTGTTACCTGTGGCAAGAAGCTCAATTGATTCCTTGTCTCGGTCTTCACGACATCGCTGAATCAGTTCCATGATTGTCGTGACGATTACTACCCATTCCATGTCAGTACTCCGGTGGGGATTGCAGGGGGGGGTTCATCCCGTATCGTACCCCACTGGGTACTAGAAAAGCAAGGTCGTCTGCTTTGCAGGGGGCGAATATGCCGATGGAGATCGGGCGGATTCAATGCGTGA
>JAAENG010000220.1 GCA_024224665.1 Chloroflexota bacterium
CTGGGTGAAGCGATGTTCATCAGAACAAATTCGGTGACAAAAAATCACGCAAGTTGACAATAAATTGCCTGGCGAGGACCGAATGCTGGTCAAAAAAGACGAATTCCAGATTTGGTATCACATTTGAGCGAACCCAGAGTGCTAGCTCAGGAATTCGGCGGATTAAGAGGCGATGAACTGAGGGTGGCGCTGGGTCATGATCTGCTGATGACGGCCTCTCCCAATATCGGCGCCAGCTATGAAATACCCGATACCGCAGAGGAATACGTTTGTGAATGGGGTGTAGGCTGGAAATGGGTTACAAATGCAAATGGTGGTCGCTATACCGAGGCGGTAGCACACCCGTTGGATGCACACCCGCTGGAAGGCGCAAAGGATCTGAGCAACTATATGCTGCCTGATCCCCTTGGTCCGAGCATGCAGGTCATCTATGATGAGACCAACGCATTGGTGCAGCGCTATGGTAGAACCCATGCGATATTCGGCAGCCTCTATCAGACGATCTTCGAAGCTGCCTGGCTGCTACGCGGTCTGGAGAATTTGCTGGTCGATATGGCCATCCACAAGGATTTCGCCCACGAACTCTTCGACCGCTTACTGGTGTACTCGCTGGTGGCTGGTCGGGAGATGATAGCGCAGGGCATCGATGTTTTGTGGCTGGGTGATGATTTCGGCACACAACGGGATATGTTGATCTCACCCCAGATGTGGCGAGAATTTATCAAAACACCCTACGCGTCTCTCATCGCCGCCTTCAAGAAACAGAATCCTCATTTGAAGATCGCATACCATTCAGATGGCTACATCGAACCTATCATCCCTGACCTGATCGAGATCGGCCTCGATCTCCTCAACCCCATCCAACCAGGGGCGATGGACCCGGCCGAAATAAAACGAAAGTATGGCCGCCACCTGTCATTCTGGGGCACCATGGACGTGCAGCACACCTTCCCCTACGGTACGCCAGCTGATGTACGATCTGAGGTTTCTGAAAGGTTGCGGACGGTGGGGCCGGGCGGTGGCTTCATCCTCTGCTCGGCACATCGAGTGCAGCCTGGCGCCTCTTTGGCTAACATACAGGCTTACTACAGCGCGGCACGCGAGCTAGGCAGCTACCCGCTACAGGCATACAAGTAGACAAGTCGCCGCTGCATCAAAGGCTAACCGCAAAGCCCTAACGCAACACTCACATTGATCCGCCATCGCCACAGAGGAAAGGAGGTGCAACACTCACCATAAAACGGACACAAGGCATCGTACGCAATCAGTCATCTGATCTCTGAGACCAAGCAGTGTCTCGAGATCTCCATCTCGAAAGGAGCAAAAAAATGTCCAGCAACATTTGAAAGTACAAGAACACACATAAAGGACTTCTAATTCTCGCCTGCCTCCTTCTCGGCGCTGTTCTGCTCGTCGGGTGTGCGGCTCCTCAACCGGCCCCGGCTGCCCCTGCGGCGCCCGCAGCCGAAGAACCTGCTGCTGAAGAACCTGCCGCCGAAGAGCCTGCGGGCAAAAAGTATGAGGGTGTGGTCTTACGCATCCTTGGCCAAGGAGGGATAGCATACGAGCCTGCATTGAGGCAATTTGCTATAGAATTCGAAGAGATGACAGGCGCCAGAGTTGAGTATGATGGCCAACCCTGGGAGCAACTTATGCCTAAGCTGCAAGCTGACTTGGCATCCGGCAAACCACAATATGACATGTTTGCGGGTGATATCGAGTTCCAGTACCCGGTCTATCCCAGTCTGCTGCCGCTCAACGATCTGATCGAGAAGTACGACTACGACATGGAAGGTTTCGCCGAGCCAGTGTACAACTACGGTGAAGGCGTCTCCGGTGGGCTTGAAGGCGTGCGCTTTGGTCTGCCGATTCGCATTGGCGCCAGTTGGGTGTTCTATCGTACCGACCTCATCGATGAATTCCCCGACACCTGGGAGGACTACGACGCCATGTTGGCCGAGCTAACCACCGATGGCAAATATGGTCTGGCCTTTGCCGGAGTAAACGTTCAACTCGTCAAACTGTTCCTGGCCCGCTACTGGTCGCAAGGCGATCCGCTCATGACTGCGGATTGGGAACCGTTGATCAACAGTGAGAAGGGCGTAAAAGCCCTCACCATGCTCAAAAACGATCTGAACCACGCACCTCCTTGTATACTCGGCTGGGACAACCCCGACGCCTCTGCTGCTTTCCTCAATGGCGACGTTGCCGTGTTGGAAGGTTGGGCTTCCTTCATCGCCCCCGATTTGCAGGACCCGGAAAAATCCCAGGTCGTAGACAAGTGGGCGGTGGCGAAGTACCCGGAAAATGGAACCGGGAATTTTACGCAACACAACATGGATATCTTCAATACCACCGAGAATCCGGACGCTGCCTTTGAGTTCATCGCCTACGCTACAGGCCCCGAAAATGCCAAGCGCTTACTGATGGAATATGAGGAGGAATCCCCTCGTGTATCGATATGGTCTGACGAGGACGTGCTCGCCGAGAAGCCGTTCTTGCCGGATGTGGCAAAAGCTTACGCCGTCGGTAAGCCCTTCACCCCCGGTCTGCCGCAGTGGCTCGAGATGTTCGTCGCCCTGGCAGAAGGCCTCTCTTCGGGGATGGCCGACCAGATGACTCCACAGGAGGCATTGGATGGTGTAGCTGAGAGATGGTCAGACCTGATCGAGCAGGCTCGACCGGACTGGGAGTATCAAGAATAACCACCCGCTGCATATGTGTGTGGCGGTCGCTGAATGCCGTACCGCCACACACGTGTGCCATCCAATGCTGCTCGAACGCGTTCACGAGGAGTGAGTCTTGAGTATATCCATTCAGTCAACGGAGTCAAATACACAGGCGCCATCCCCGAAGGTACCGGCAGACAAGCCCCCCACACTGGTGCAGAAGCACACGCGGGATCGCTGGTTGTCGCTGCTGTTCCTGGCGCCTGCCGTTACGTTTCTCCTGCTGACCAATGTCTATCCACTCCTCAAATCCCTGCAACTCAGCTTCTTTAGTTGGAACATGATCATCCCCAACAGCAAGCCGGTGTGGGTGGGATTCGAAAACTACACAGATCTGTTTGGGAACGCAGCCTTCATCAGCAGCATCAAGATAACGTTTATCTATGTGGTAGTTGCCGTCGTTATCGAACTGCTATTAGGTATGGGATTGGCTCTGCTGGCTACATCAGGAGTACGAGCCATGGGTCCCATCCGCACCGTGCTGCTTTTCCCATTGATGATGACCCCTGTGGTTGTCGGCATTCTTTGGCGTACCCTTTACCATTCGACCTATGGGGTTATCAACCACTTGATCGGGCTCGTCGGCATCCCCCCTCAAGTATGGCTGGGTTCGCCCACACAGGCCTTGCCGGCGGTCATCACCGTGGAGATCTGGCAGCAGCTCCCGGTCGTGGCGTTCGTGCTGGCCGCCGGTATACAGTCGCTGCCGATGGACCTGTACAAAGCCGGGAGGGTCGATGGCGCTTCAAGCTGGCAGATGTTCCGCATGATCACCTTGCCCCTGCTAAAGCCGGTTATCGTCGTCGTGCTGCTGTTGCGTATCATGGACGCATTCAAGGTATTCGATATCGTTTTCACACTCACCTATGGCGGGCCAGGTCAGCGCACGGAAGTGCTGTCTATGCTCATTTACAAAACGGGTTTGAAGTTCTTCCAGGTGGGTCAGGCAGGTGCAATGTCCTGGGTTTTCCTGGTCTTCATCTTCATCATTTCATTTTTCTTCCTGCGCGAACTTCAGCGCGCAGACGCCTAGGACAGGCGGTGTAACCCATGCAGATCAGTTACAGCTCACGTAAACAGATCTCCAGCTTACTCCTGTATTTGCTTGTGGCAGTGGTACTGATCATCATTGCCTTTCCCGTTTACTGGTTGATCAGCACCTCGATCAAACCGGGCGGGGAAGTAACCCAGTCTCCCCCCCGTCTACATCCCCTCCTATATTTCCTGGGAAAATTACAAGTCTGTTCTTGGTATGGATGGTGTGACCAAGTTCTTCGCCAATAGTGTCATCGTTGCTGCGGCCAGCACCCTGCTTACGATTTTCTTAGGCGCTATGGCTGCCTACGCCTTGTCCAAGTCTTACCTGTCCTACCAGATCCGCAGGGCGCTGATGTTGTGGATCTTGATAACACGTATCTTTCCTCCTGTGACAACGGCCATCCCCTACTTCATCATCATCAAAAATTTGGGATTGGCGGATACCCATATCGCCCTCATCTTGACTTACGTCTCCTATGGCCTGCCTTTTGTGATCTGGCTGATGTTGGGCTTCTTCCAGGATCTACCGGCCGACATCGAAAAAGCAGCTATCGTAGATGGCTGCAGCATGTGGCAGCGTTTCACACAGGTGGTGCTTCCCCTCACGCTTCCCGGTCTGGCCGTCACAGCTATTTTCGCATTTATCTACTCGTGGAACGAGTTCCTCTACGCTTCGATCCTCACATCGTTCCAGGCCAAGACATTGCCCGTCCTTATTTCGACTTTCATCTCCGATCAATACCTGCGCTGGGGTGAGATGTCGGCGCTTGGCAGTATGATGATCATCCCGGTTATGATTGTGGCGGCAGCAACCCAGAAATACCTGGTCCGAGGCTTGACCTTCGGCGCTGTAAAAGGATAACCCTCATGGCAGATTGCCGATTTGAACACATCACAAAACGCTTCGGTTCTGTGGTTGCCGTCAATGATTTCAACCTCACCATCGCCGACAAAGAGTTCGTCACCCTCGTTGGTCCCAGCGGCTGCGGCAAGTCCACGACATTGAACTTGCTGGCAGGCCTGGAGGATCCCTCTGAGGGCCTGATCTATATCGACGACAAAGTAGTCAACGAGGTACCCTCGGGTAAACGCGACATCGCAATGGTGTTCCAGAGCTATGCCCTCTACCCTCATATGCGTGTGCGGGAGAACATCGGATTCGGTCTGAAGGTACGGGGCATGCCTGTCGATGAAATCGAACGCCGGGTTCAGGAAGCAGCCGGGATTTTGGGCATCGAGCCCTTGCTCGACCGCCGCCCTCGCGAACTCAGTGGTGGACAGCGCCAGCGCGTGGCCTTGGGACGCGCCATCACCCGGGATCCCAAGATATTCCTTTTGGATGAGCCCTTGAGCAACCTGGACGCCAAGCTACGCACGCAGATGCGGGCCGATCTGAAGCTGCTATTTGACCGTTTAGGGGGAACCGTCGTTTATGTGACCCATGACCAGGCGGAAGCGATGACCCTTAGTGACCGTGTGGTGGTGATGCGCTTCGGCGTCGTGCAACAGGTCGGCGCGCCCCTCGACCTCTATGATGACCCTGACAATATGTTTGTAGCAGGTTTTCTGGGCAATCCCAGCATGAATTTCATCGAATGTGACCTGGAACGACAGGGAGATCAACTGCGGTTACGTACAGGGGAGGTGCGCTGGCCCCTGCCATTGAACAGCAGCGGCGCCTTAGCAGCCCAGTCCAACGACAGCTTTGTCCTGGGCATTCGCCCAGAAGATATCACAGTAGGTTTGATGGACGAACTTGATCCGAACACTTCAGTGCCATGCACGGTCCACCTGGTCGAGCATATGGGCGCCCTCAATGTCATCTATACCGACGTGGCTGAACAGCGAGTGGTTGCCACCATGGAATCCGCCTTCGACGCTCGCACCGGAGACCCGGCCAGGCTGGCGTTCAAGGTAGAAAAAATCCATATCTTCGACCCCGAGACCAGCCAGAAGGTTCGGTTTTGATGGATACGCTCCTGGGTATCGATCTCGGCACGACCGGGATCAAGGCCGCTGTCTGCTCGTCTGAAGGGTTATTGCTGGGGGAGAGTTATGTCGAGTATCCCCTGATCACCCCCTCAGCGGGCGTGGTGGAGCAAGATGCCAGACTGTGGTGGACGCTGACCTGCGCGGTTGTCCGTCAGGCTCTGGCCGCAAGCCCTGCACATGCCTCGCAGGTACGGGCGCTTGCTATCAGTTCGCAGGGAATCTCTTTCGTGCCTGTGGATGAGAAGGGCCGGCCTCTGCGAAACGCTATCAACTGGCTTGATACTCGCGCCACAGACGAAATCGAAGCGGTTCGGCAGCGCTTTTCAGACGAAGCGCTTTTTCGTATGACCGGCAAACGGGCCAGCCCTTCCTACGTGTTACCCAAACTGATGTGGCTCAGAGATCACGAGCCCGAGCTCTATGATCGCACGCACAAATTCCTTATGGCCCAGGACTATGTGCTTTTTCAATTAAGTGGTCAGTTTGTGACAGACCATTCCATGGCAGGGGGCACACTGCTCTATGACCTCACTCGCGAAGCATGGAGCCCTGAGCTATTGCACGCCTTCGGTATCGACCCGCGGCGGTTGCCTGAGATCAGGTGGTCGGGTAGCTCAATGGGAGCGATTAGAGCCGAAGTGGCGTCAGAACTTGGCTTGAGTCAGGACACAGTCGTAGCTGTGGGCGGCCAAGATCAGAAATGTGCCGCTCTAGGAGCTAATATTCGTGCGGGCGTGGCCACTGTTTCTCTCGGCACCGCCTCCGCCATCTCCTGTATCGTGGATCGCCCCACCCTCGACCCTGATCGGCGCATTCCCACTTTCCCCTTTGTTGTACAGGGCTACTGGGATATTGAAGGTGTGGTGGGTACAGCCGGCGGTGCACTGCGTTGGTTACATGATGTTTTATTCCCAAACACCTCCTTTACGCAGCTTGATGATATGGCAGCCGGGTCTCCTGCCGGCGCCAACGGCGTTTTTTTCTATCCCCACCTTTCGGGCGCCGGCAGTCCGCACTGGCGTGCCGACCTGACAGGCGCCTTCCTGGGCCTAACCCTGGCTGCTGCGCCTGGTGACATCGTTCGTAGTGTGTTGGAAGGCGTCGCCTTCCAGATCAGAGAGAATGTAGAAGCCATGGAGAGCTTTGAAGTCCCGGTCAGGGAGTTGATTCTATTTGGTGGAGGGGCCCGCAGCGCAATTTGGAGCCAGATCATCGCTGATATTACCAACAGACCAGCTCAGGTTGTCGAGATGGTGGATGTGGCAAACTGGGGAGCAATCCTTCTGGCCGGAGCCGCCGCCAGCATCCTGGATATCGATATGACCGGCGGGGCAAGGCGCGGCGGGCATGGCACGATCTACCGGCCAAGCGCCCAGGCAGCGAGCCACTACGACGCCATTTATCAACGATATCGTAGGCAAGAAGAGACGTTACTTCGCAAATAACGGTTGCAAGTTCAAAGTTGGCAGATTCAAAGTTGCTTGTTGTGAAATTGGAATCGATATTTCCGCCTGAAGACTTACGCAACACGTAACACGCAGAAAGGAGCCATAATCACAATGACCGAGTTTCACTACAGCCCGTCCCCATATGTCCCTTTCCGCGACCAGGAAGCGCTGGATCGTGTTCGCAAAATCAAACGCGAGGACCTCACCAGACATCCCAATCCAGATTTTCAGATCAGGGTCATCCAGGACTCGGACCTGGACTTCATTTGGGTAACAGATATGTTTTATCGTATCAAGACGGCTGCAGACGCAGGTGAGAAGGTGGTCTTGATTCTGCCAAACCCCTGTCCTACGTATCGCCATGTCGCCCGTTTGATCAATCGGTTCGGGGTAAACTGTGAGGGACTCTACGTGTTTGCCATGGACGAGTACGCCAATGAGGATGGTGAAATCGCGCCTGAGAGCTGGCCTCTAGGATTCATGCATGCTCTAAAAAAGTATCTCTACAGCGAGATCGACGGTAGTCTGCGTCCACCTGAGAAGCAATTCATCGGCCCCACAAACGCAAATATCGATGACTATGGCGCCATGATCTCGGACATGGGCGGCGCTGATGCGTGTTATAGCGGGCCTGGCTGGACGGGGCATCTCGCCTTTATCGAGCCCGATGCCCCTGAGTTCCAGGCAGATAACCTACAAGAATGGATGTCGATGGGCACGCGTATTGTGACCCTGAGCCCCTACACGTTGGCCCAGAATTCCCTGCACGGCAGTTTCGGTATGAGCGGGGATATCGCCCTTGTGCCCCCAAAGGCGGCTACCATCGGTCCAGCGGAAGTTATTGCAGCCAAGAATCGGTTCGATATGCACGGCTTGACAGTTCACGGTACCAGTACCTCATGGCAACGCATGATCACGAGGCTGGTGGTTCATGGTCCGGTCACCCCTTTACTTCCTACATCCATTCACCAGATGTTGCGCACTGATTGCTATATCACCGAAACGCTGGCACAGGACATCAAACCTGATATGGACAAAGGGTATTAGGCCATGAAGCGAGAATCTATCCGGCAGCGCTTGCAACAGGCCATAGCGGGAGAACCTGTGCAAAAGCCGGTTTTTGCCGTGTACGACTGGTTTGTCAGAAACCGGCCTCTTGACTGGAATGCTTTGTTCCAGCAGGGTCTGGGACAGATCAATCACGCTGACGTTATCCGCTATCGCCGGCCGCACCTCGAGATCATCGAGTCGACACGAGAAGTGGAAGGACAGATCCGGCGCGATGTGCGTTGGATCACCGACATCGGCGAACTGCATGAATGGTATTTGGGCGAATGGCGTCAAGCATACCTGATCAAAAACGAGCATGACTATCGCCTCATGGCTCGCGCCTGGCAGGACGCCGTCATCGAATTATGCGATGACGCCTTCGACGCCTCGGAAGATGCGGTCAGCACAGGTGGCATTACGGTTGCCCAACTCGACCGCACTCCCTTCCAGGTAATCCAGATAGACTACGCCGGCTTGGAGCGTTTCTCCTACGATATCGCCGATCAGATTCCAGGGTTAATGGATCTGCTTGAGTTGATGAACGAAGTGAAACTGGAGGAGTTTCGTGCTGTGCGACATTCTGCTGCAACTCAGATCAAACTGTGGGAAAACCTCAGCATCGAGACCATGGGGCCGGTGGCCTACCGGCGTTATCTGGTACCTCTGTATGAAAAGATCTTTGCGATCCTGGAAGGATCAGACAAAAAACTCCAGGTGCATTATGATGGCAAGATGCGCATTATTGCCGAGGATATCAAGCGTCTGCCCTTCGATGGCATCGATTCACTCACACCCCTACCGGAGGGAGATCTTTCAGTAGCCGAGGCTCGAGCGCTGTGGCCTGATAAATTCCTCTGGCTCCATCCCTCACTGTCCTTGTACGACCTGCCGCCGAAAGCGCTGATTCAAGCAGTGCAGAACATGGCGCGTGATGCCGGTGCGAACCGTTACTGCCTGATGATCAGCGAGGAGGCGCCATCTAACTGGGAAACAACGGTACCGTTAGTGTTAGAAGCGCTGGATAATCTAAACTGACGACAATGATGATGCCAATTACGCTCAAGAATGCAGGCTAAGATATGAACGGTAACAAACCTCTGCTTGGCTTATGTCCCATCGGGAAATTCGTCTTCAGCAACGAAGACGCCATCAAGTACAAGCAGCTATTGCAGGCGAAATTAACAGAGTGGGACGTGCGCTATGTTGACCTGGAGGGCGTGCTCGAAGATGGACTGGTCAAGGACCAGAGTCATGTAGATAAAGCCGTGGCTCATTTCCAGCAGGCGGGCGTCGATTGCCTGTTCCTCCCACACTGCAACTTCGGCACCGAGGGGGCTGTGGGCATGATCGCCAAGAAATTGGATGTCCCCACCCTGCTCTGGGGTCCTCGCGATGAAGCGCCTCTGCCAGATGGCACACGTCTGCGCGACACCCTTTGCGGCCTGCTCGCCTCCAGCAAAGTGCTGCGCAAGCTGGGCGTGCCCTTCAGCTATATCGAAAACTGCCGCATCGATGATCCGCCCCTGCGCACGGGCCTGGATAGATTTCTGCGCGCGGCCAGCGTAGCCGGCGCCCTGCGCAACGGCATCCGCATCGGTTTGATCGGCCAGCGCATAGATTTCTTCTGGAGCACCATCGTTAATGAGAGTGAACTCCTGCAGCGCTTCAACGTCGAGGTGCTGCCTATCGATATGGCCGAGTTCATCCAGGCGGCCAAAGCCAGGGCTCAGAAGGATCGAGCCGTTTACAAGAAGGAAATCGGGGACTTGCGCCGGCGCTTCGAAATCACAGGGCTGGATGATGGCGCCTTCACCGATGTTTTGGCCGTTCGCGATCAGATGTTGGCTGTGGCTGAGGAGCATGGCCTGGCGGGCATCGCTTTTCAGACTTTCATGTCGATAATCGATGCCATGGGGGCGTATTGCATCTACGCCGAAAGCCAGGTGGCCGAACAGCTCGCCTTTGGCCTCGAAAGTGACATTCACGGCGTCATTAGCGATGTGCTTTTGAGACGGGCGAATTTCGACGCCACAGCCGTTCATTTATCAGAATTCGCCACGAGACATCCGCAGAACGAGAATGGCGTTTTGCTGTGGCACGCCGGCGCCCCGGTTTCGTTGGCTCATCCCGACGAGAAAGTGAAGCTCGGCCACCACTGGATCTTGCCCAGCCCGCTTTCAGGCATGTTGCATTTCCGAATGCAACAGGGCCCCATCACAGTGGCCCGTTTCGACGGCGATTTCGGCGAATACAAATTGGCTGTGGGCCAGGGCGTGTCCATAGAGGGCCCCGATACCCTGAACAATTATGTTTGGATGGAGGTGGATGATTGGCCGCACTGGGAAAGGACCCTGATCGAGGGGCCCTTTATCCACCATATGGCGATGGCGTATGGAAACTACGCAGAAGCCTTAATCGAAGCATGCAAATTCATCCCAGGCCTGGAGCCGGTGAGGCTCGACGGACAAGGGGGATTGTGTAAGTGACTCTGGAAGCCGGTGCTGCATATCAAGAGATCACCCCTCAAAAACCGATGTTCCTGTTCGGCTACCCTCATGTGACGCGCACGTCCACAGGCGTCCACGATCCCCTCTACGCCTCGGCCCTCTATCTCCACGACGGCATCGATGCCATTCTTTTCGTCGCCGTGGATGTGCTCATGCTTTCCCACGACACGGTCCGCCGTTGCCGAGCCGAGATCAGCCAAGCCACAGCAGTGCCTGAGGGGAACATCTTGATCAGCACAACCCACACCCATTCAGCGCCGCCGACAATCGAAATACTGGCCTTTCGGGATGATCCGGTGGTCCCGCCCATTGATCAGAGCTATATGGAACGGGTATGTCAGGGCATCATCACCGCTGCCAGTGAGGCGCACCAGTACGCCGTTCCCGCTCGCGCCGCGGCCACCAGCGCTATTGCCGAAGGCGTCGGTGGCAACCGCCACCGCGAGGATGGGCCCAGCGACCCGGAAGTGGGCCTCCTCTATGTCCAGGCGCAAGAGAGCGGCGAGCCCCTGGCCCTGAGCATGACCTATTGCATGCACCCCACCGTGCTGCACGAGGACTCCACCCTGGTTTCATCCGACTTCCCTGGCTACGTCAGAGCCTGCCTGACCGAACATCTTCCTGGCGTGAAGGTGCTCTATCACACCGGCCCCAGCGGCAATCAAAGCCCACGCTATCACGTCAGCAGCCAGACTTTCGCCGAGGCTCAACGGCTCGGTTACAGGTTGGCCGATGCTGTCATCGCTGCGGTGGAGGCATTACAGCCTACAGACTTTTCAGATCGAATAACGATTTCGGGCGCGCAAGCTTTTGTGGAATTGCCTGTACGCCGGTTTCCACCTCCCGCCAGGGCGGAACGGATGCTCAGCCGGGCTATCGAAGCGTATGAACGGCTGAAGAGCGAAGGCGCTCCCCACGGTCCGGTGCGCACGGCTGAATGCACCATCTTTGGGACGGAAGAACAGGTTGTGCTGGCCAAAGCTCAAGAGAGCGGCGAACTAGATGCCCTGCGCCGGAACTACACTCCCACGGAGGTTCAGGTGTTACGAGTGGGCGATACTTTTTTTGCCGGCCTGGCCGGCGAGTACTTTGTCGAATATGGTCTCGAACTCAAAAATCGAGCGCCAGGAGGCGCTGTTGTGATCAGCCTGGCCAATGGTGAATTGCAGGGTTACATCGTCACACCCGAAGCCAGCGGCTACGAAGCCGCCTTCAGTCTATGGGCACCGCAAGCAGGCGCCATCATTATTGATGAAGCTTTGCGTCTTATGAACAAATTAAAGAAACAGTAGATCTCTACAGTACGCTCGAGGCGGAACTGTAGCCCTTCGGGGAGCGGACCTGCCTAATTCATCGTAGCGCAAGTGGATGTACGGTTCGTAGTAGGCGATTCATCGCCGTGACAGGTGCACAAAAGCGCTAATGAAGGTTAATTATTTATTTCGGTAATGTCTTCTTGCCAGGTCCGCCGGGGGATGAATCTCCCGGCTAGCAAACAGCGCCGGATCAATCCGGCTATCGGCTCGTTTTGTGACACTTTGGGTGTCAAATCAGCCCCTTTCAAGGGGCGCTGTTACGTAGCA
>JAAENG010000221.1 GCA_024224665.1 Chloroflexota bacterium
AACACTTAACGGGGGCACTATCCACTTTTGAAAAATCCACATTCTAGCTTTTACGCTGAAGGTCAAGATGCGATTAGCCTAATTGTTGGGCTAGCAGTTTGTCGGAAAAGTCGCTTCAGCTTCCAAAACACCCTCACTTCAGGCGATTCTGAGGCCCAAACTTAGCCTATTCGGAATTATGGACCCGGTTCCCTGGACTTTTCCGACAGCCTGCTAGAACAGACATCAGTCCAGAAACTGACGTGAGTATTTTCGATATTACTGTAGCGAGACAATGAGGATGATCTAATGTCATACGAAAATCTCGACCTAAAAATGCCGGTTGAGTCAGAGGACTATGAGGAGTGTTCAAGCTTTGTTGTATACTCAATAGATGCGATCATACAGGACGCGATGGATACAGGTCGGAATAAGATTGTGATTAATACTAATCTTAAACTCGGAATTCCGATGGAAAATGTCAACAAAATTGCAGGCCCATTTATAGAAGCTTGGGTGTTCGAAGTATTTAACGAATCATTGGAGGATGATGAAAATCGATATGACCTAATAAATGTCGAAGCTGGTGAACGATTAAACATGGCAGATGTCATATTACAGTTCAGGAAAACCAGAAAGTGGAGTTCTGCTGTTACAGGACATGTAGATGTGAAAGCGACTTCACAAGACATCAAAAATAGCGGCAAATCACCAAATATCACTTCATTTGTTAGAATACGGTCGGCATATTTGCAGGATACTGACTACATTTTCGTAATACTTTCCATAAAACATCGTGTTTTCAGTACTAAAGATAGAGAAACCGCGATGATGATGGGCGTTATGGAGGTGGTGGACTTCAATGCATACGACCTGAAATATTTGGCGGGAGGCGACATTAGCTACAATCCGGCACTTGGTACTGGTCAGATACAGGTCAGAGATATCCACTATGTGACTACACAAAAACGTACAACGTGGGAGTTTTGCACAATGCTAGATAGGAAATTCATCGCTTCCAAGAAGGGCTACGGGCAGTGGTTAGAATATGCTGAGCAGAACGGGTGGATTAAGTAAATGGACAACATAGATTTGCGCTGTGGCGATGCCCTAACCATGCTCAAGGAAATCGAGGAGTCATCTGTTGATCTCATTATTGCCGATCCTCCTTATAATCTTGGGAAAAATTACGGCAATAATCACGACATAAGAGGCTTTGATGAATACATCGAATTCACGAGGGAATGGATATCAGAAGTACCGAGGGTATTGAAACCGACTGGAACAATTTACGTTTTCATGGGGGTTCAATTTATATCATACCTGTACGACATATTGGACAGAGAATTGGAGCTCTTCTTTAACAATTGGATAGTGTGGCACTACACTCAAGGGTTAGGGAAAACGAAAGGTTTTTCGCCCAGACATGACGATATATTGGTTTTTACTAAGGGCTCTGAATTCAAGTTTAACCTTGATGATGTACGCGTTCCTCAAAAGTATTATCGAGCAAGGAATAACATGCGAGGAGCGAATCCAGGTAATGTATGGACGTTTTCGCACGTACATTATTCTAATCCGAATCGACAAGATCATCCGACTCAAAAACCTGAAGGCTTGATCGAAAGAATGATTTTGGCGTCAAGTGATTTAGGAGATACCGTTTTGGATCCATTTTCAGGTAGTGGCACTACCATGAGGGTTTGTCAACAGCTATATCGAAACGGAATTGGCTTTGAGTTGAATCCTGATTATGTTGATATGACGAACCGACGTCTGAACGAACCATTCGTCGGTTTTGACAGCGTTGATCCTAGGATGGAGCGCGTACCAAACGATCTACGAAATCCAGAGATCCGTGATGAATACTTAAGAAATCACATCAAATGGTTTCTCAAGAATCACGAGAATGCACAGGATGTGTTCAAGAAGGCAGTGAAGGACAAATACAGTATTGAAGTATACATTAATGAGGGCAACAACGTATCTATCCAGAATAACTTGCTCTGATAGTCGGGTGAACGTGCTAGATGTGTATCTAAATATATCTAGGTGTCCAACAACCCCACCTGAAGTACCGGTCCTGTCTGCCAGTATCACGATCGGCGTTAGGTTGTTGATGATCAATGAAATGTATTTAAACTAGGAATAGGGGTGCTTATCCCCCCAGTGTAAGGAGAATTGCAATGTCTGAACATAAGTCTATTGATAGCCAATTGACCGACGCCAATGATAGTCCCTATGATGGAGGTGAATTTGAATTGAATCGGGTTTTTGTTGTTATGCCATTTAGGGAGGATATGAATAGCGAATACCAGGCTATCCGTGAAACATGCGAAGGTCTTGGATTGCGCCTGCACCGTGTTGACGAGAATGTAGCGTCCGGAAATATCCTGAAAGAAATTACACATTATATAAAAAGAGCTGAATTTATTATCTTTGATTTAAGCCATGAAAGTCCGAATGTATATTATGAGTTAGGGTATGCTCATGGTGTCGGTAATGAAGCATTTGATTTTCTGTTGATAGCAAAGGAAGGCACAAAGCTTCAATTCGATATCTCGCCTCTTAGAGTCAATTATTACCAAAATATCGACGATCTTCGTACTATCATAGCTTCAAATTTGATAAATATGATTCAGATGACAAGATAAAAATAACCTAATCGTGCGTCAACGCGTGTCTTCGCATCACTGCCCTTCGCCCTTCAAATACTCGTCGAAAAAGCGTACTGATTCCCGCATCGCCGTATTGAAGCTATTAGATATGTTGTGGTTATCACCGGGGTACTCGTAATATTCGGCCGTGCCACCTGCCGCCTGAATCTGCTCGGCCAGTGTGGCCGAGAAGTCCAAGGGCACATCTTTGTCGTTGGTACCATGGTGGAGCTGCACCGGGCCTGATAGCTCATCCAACATGGCATTGGCCGAGATCGAATCCCAGAATTCAGGATTTTCTTCGGCTGTGCCGTGGGTTTCGATTAGATCGTTGCGCCAGCGTAGCGCTCGTTCGGGGATGGATGCGGGAATGGGGAATTGGCCGTCACGATGCCAATTGAAGACGATGTCTGCATAAGACCCGACCACTCCGGCCCAGATGACGCCTGCTTTGATAGCATCATCTACCAACATCGAGCGCAGTGTGATCCATCCGCCCATGGAATGCCCCCACATGCCCAAGCGCTCGGCATCGGCGTCAGGGTACTGCTTCATAGCGGCAAGGGCGTTGAGCACATCGATGGTATAGCCGGGATGCCCATACGTGCCCTGCGGGTCCCCTTCCGAATCGCCGTGGCCGCGGTAGTCAGGGCGAAAGACGATATAGCCGTTGCGAGCGAAACCGTGCACATAAGCGACATAACGCTCGGTCGTGCGATATTGGGTTGGCGGAATATAGCCATGGTTAAAGATGATGACCGGCCAGCCGCTCTCAGGTTTTTCGGCGCGGGGTACGGTGATTAAGGCGAAGTTTTTATTGCCCTCCGAAAGATAGGAGGCTATATAACGGCTGTAGTTGGTCCCTGGCTCCAATTCTCGCTCGATCGTTAAGCCTTCACCCGGATACTCCTGCTGTCTCAGATATTGGATCGAGAGTTCGTGTGGGGGAGTAGGTGTGGCGGTCGGGATCGGAGTTGGGGTCGGGGTAACGCTGGGGCTTGGCGTTTCAGTGGCAGGGTTGGGTGTCGGTGTAAGCGAGGGGCCGGGCTGCGTCTCCGCTGTTGCGACCGTGGTTAGATCGATTATGGCGACCGCCGTTGCCAGCGGACTGGCTTCGGCAACCACAATGGGTTCCGATTCCGGCCCGCTGAATCCTTGCGCACTGGCACAGGCTGTCATCAGGAGGATGGGAAGTGCCAGCAAGCACTTGTGAAGACGACTGCTCATGTTTGTCAATTACCCGGCCCCGCAGCTTCCTCCGTGACCGGCACGGCAGTTGTATGCGCGGCTAATGTTACACCCACTGCCACCCAGACCAGGCCATCGCTTGTCTGTACCTGCCACCAACTGCGGTCGACATTGCTACCAACAATAGGCAGACTCTCGCCCGGCTGCATTGAACCGACGATATCGAAATTCGTGCCAGGTCCTGCACGTAAGTTGGTTGCCCTCGCACCGGTGAAAACGGTCGGCAGATCGGACGCATTGAAGTCGACAGGCTGTTTGAGCCAACGGTCGAAAAAAGCGACGGAACTGGCCATGGCCGTATTGAAATTCCCTGAGATATTGTGATTATCACGTGGGTACGCGTGTAACTCGATCGGCATGCCATTGGCGATGCCCTGCTCGTAGAGAATCTCCGAGAATTCGACCGGCACCGTCGTATCTCCCCGGGCGTGGTGGAGTTGGATGGGTCCGGCCAAGTCCTCCAGGAAGAAGTTGGCCGAAATCGACTGCCAGAATTCAGGATTTTCTTCTGGTGTGCCGTATGCGTAAGCCAAACTGTTGTGCCAGCGACCACGCCTGCTATAAGGGCTCGGCGTCGGTGTAGAGCGACCCCCACGTCGCCAGCGAGTGAGGAGATCCTCATAGGCGCCGACAACGCCGCCCCAAATAACACCCGCTTTCACGTCCGGCGATACTACCATCGAGCGCAGCGTGATCCAGCCACCCATCGAATGACCCCACATGCCGATGCGCTCGGGGTCAGACGAGGCGTAGTTTTTCATTGCCTCTACGGCGTTGAGCACGTCGATGGTGTAGCCGGGATGGCTGTATGCGCCTTGGGCGTATCCCTCGGAATTTCCATGCCCGCGATAATCGGGACGGAAGACAATGTACTGGTTACGGGCAAAACCATCGACATAAGCCACGTAGCGTTCAGTGGTGCGGTATTGATATGGAGGGATGTACCCGTGATTAAAGATAATGACCGGCCATCCGCTTGCCGGTTTCTCACCCCTGGGTACGGTCAATAGGGCGAAATTCTTGTCGCCTTCTGAAAGATAGGAGGCGATATAGCGGTCGTAGTTGACGCCGGGCTTGAGTTCTTGCTCGATCGCCAATCCTTCACCCGCATAATCTTGCTGTCTCAGATACTCGATGGACAGAGGGTGAATAGGGGTTGGTGTGGGTGTTGGGGTTTGTGTCGCTGTCGGTGTGAGGCTGGGAGTTGGTGTTAGCGTCGGCGGAATCGACGTGGCGGTATGGGTGGGCTGTAGCGTCGGTGTGGCGGTAGGAAGAGACGTTGCTGTGATCACGGGACTTGCTGCGGCAGCGACGATCTCCTGGTTATCGGGTTCAGCGTCTTTTTCGCCCCTAGAGCATGCGGCGACGAGCAACAGCAAGGGGATGAGTAACAACAATCGCGTGCGATGGGTCATCTGCGATGGGTCATCTGCGATGGGTCATCTTGTACGATGGGGTCATGGTCATGGTTGAAGGTGTCCTGTGTGAGAGGTCAGTGATTGTACGGCGTAGTCTCGAAAACTGAAGTGCTACTGATCGCGACAATGAGAGACTATGCCGGTTGTGCATGGAGTGCTATGGTGAACACCGTTCCCTCTCCCTCTCGACTGTCGGCGGAAATTGATCCTCCCTGGGCCTCGGTAAGCGATCTGGCGATGGCCAATCCCAAACCAGATTCTCCTTCCTCTATATCCCGGACTTCATCACCCCGATAAAAGCGTTCGAAGATATTGGGAAGGACATCTTTGTCGATACCTTCACCATTATCCTGAACCAAGAGATAAATATTTTCTTCGTCATGTCTTGCGGATAGGGTGATTTCTCCACCTTCGGGTGTAAAACGCACCGCATTGCTGACCAGGTTGTTGAGCACCTGGGCCATGCGTTCCGGGTCTACCTCAACCTCCGGCAGATCATCATCCGCTTGCACACTCAAATGGATATGTTTGTTATGTGCCTTCGTGGCATGGGCGGCGGCTGTGCGCTCTAGCAGTGTTTTCGGCATACAGTATTGGCGTGATAAAGATAGTTCGCCGGAATCGGCCAATGAAAGTGTGCGTAAATCATCGATGAGATGTTGTAGATGCAGCGACTCATCATGCATGATCTCGTACATCATCGGCGTTCCCTCGAGCTTCCCATCTGCTAATGCCTCGGTGTAGCCCAGTATAACGCTGAGGGGGGTGCGCAGATCATGGGCGATGTCGGCCGTCATCTGCCGGCGCAGTTCGGCGCCGCGCCTCAGGTCGCTGCTCATCTGATTGAACGAAGCAGCCAGATCGCCGATTTCATCCTTATTCGTGACTGTCACCTGCCGTCCAAGCTCACCGTGGGCAACAGCCTGTGTCGCTGCCGTGAGCTGCTTGACGGGGCGAGAGATGCTGCGCGCCAGCAAGATACCGACCAATAATGCGATCAAAGTGGCGCCGATAGCGCCAAAGAAAATAGCCAGGTTGACGCTGCGGATAAACGCGGCTTCAGGTGTCTCGCGTGGGGGGGCGAATGGGAATCCCCGCGATTCGAAAATAATCCGTCCCACCGTCTTCCCCTCGACTTCGATCGGCACAGCGCTGGTTCGGTCCAGACCTGATACTCGCTGCCCAAGTCGGTAGTGTCCACGACTGTAGACAACGATATCATTCTCGTCTATGAGTGTCACGGGCGCTCTTACAAAATCTCTACCTCTTGGGCCACCAGGTCGTTGTAACACAATCGCCTCGACCTCTTCCCAACTACCCCGCTCTTCATAAACGTCTGCCAGATTGGCGATCATGTCCTCTTGATAACGATTCAGCACAAATTTATCAAACTCGCGCTGCGTTCGCTGCCCAACGATGAGCGCGACCAACACCGCGCCAATCAGACCGACGAAGAGAAAGGCCAGGGTGAGTTTGAGGGTGAGAGAACGCATGGAGTCGGAGATCAGAGGTCAGAAGTCGGAGGTCGGAGGTCGGAGGTCAGGGGTCGGAGGCCGGAGGTCGGGTATCGATAGAGAAGCGATAGCCGACGCCGTAGACAGTCTCGATGTAGCGGGGTTTTTTGGGGTTGGGTTCTATCTTTGTGCGTAGGTTGCGGACATGGACATCGATAGTGCGTTCGTAACCTTCGTAGGTGTTGCCCTGTAAATGATCGAGCATGTCGAGGCGCGAGCAAACATTGCCCGGTTCTGTAATCAGGACTTCTAAGATACCGAATTCGGATGGCGTGAGATCAACCTGGCGCTTACCAACAGTGACCCGGCGGTTATCCTTATTAAGAACGATGTCTGCAGCTTGAAGTATTTCTTTGCCCTTCGATTCCTTGGAGACACGACGGAGAACCGCTCGCACACGCGCTGTCAATTCCCGCATGCTAAAGGGCTTGGTCACGTAATCATCCGCCCCCAGTTCAAGGCCGATCACCTTGTCATCTTCTTCAAGCTTGGCCGTTAGTATGATAATGGGGGCGTCATGTCCTCTGCCATACTCGCTCAAAAACTCATAGCCCCCCATCTCAGGCATCATCAGATCGAGGATGATTAGATCGGGGGGCGTTCGTTCAGTTGTTTGCAAAGCCTCCCGACCGTTGGCGGCAGTAAGCACCCTGAAACCCTCTTGTTCCAGGTAGCTGGCGACCATTGTACGCAGGTTTTTGGCGTCATCGACGACCAGGATAGTATTGGGCATAGGGATTTCGAATTGCAGCGTGCAGCTACTTCGGAATAGCCACAAATTCCAGTTGCAGAGTCACTTCATCTTCGACGGTGTCGACCGCCTCGGCATCTGGAATGAACAAGCCAAAATCCTTATAAAGAATGGTTACAGTAGCCAATCCCTCGATGCGGTCACTCGAAACTGGTGTCACGATAACATCGAACACCACAGGATGGGTTTCGTCCGTAACGGTCAGATTGCCTGCGATCTGGAAATCAATCGGCTCGCCAATGCCGGCACTCTCCGCCAATCCAATCACTTCGGTGGGCTCGAAGCTGACAAATTCGAAGTCATTGGTCAACAGTATGCGGTTCTTGACGGCACGATTTCTGAAATTACTGTCTGTCTCAAGCGTGCGTGCGTTGACCAGGATCGTACCAACTTGAGAATTGGCCGGTTTGGCGGGATCGATGGCGATCTGACCCGAAACCTGATCGGTAATACCGATAACTGTCTTGTCGTCGCCCCGCAGCACCTCTTTGATGATAAAGCGAGCTTCTGACTCTTCCTGCACGATCTCGAAAATGGCAGGAGCACTGGAGGAAGGCTCAGCCTCTTGTTTTGCAAGCTCAGGCGCCTCTTCCGCTTCTTCCACGGGTTCGGGTGTTGGTAAAGGTGAGTCGGCCGGTTTTGCAGAAGATTCGGCTGGCGCATCCGTTTCTGCAACTGCTTCGACCGTAGCCTCTGCCTCAGAAACCGGGACTTCAGTGGGTTCTGGGGGTAAAGGTGTAGCCGTAGGTTCGGCTGCCGATTCTTGCTGTTCTACCGCAATGGGTACCGCTTCAATGGGGGCGCTAGCCTCTTCCGGCGTCTTGAAAAAGGAATAAGCCAAAAAGGCCAGGACGATTACGGCGACGATAGCAACAACGGCAACGATGCGTTTCGTGGTCATTCGTGTCAACTCCGATAAATATGTGTCAGGTCAATGTGGTTAAGTTAAGGTGCATTGCACTCGTGCAGGCAGCCAAACGCTGGGGCTTTCCAAGTAGTTTCCACTGCAGAATCGGAGTGCATTGCACCTGGGCTAAATCCCTTAACTTAATGACATTGAATGGGGGGTGTGAAAGTCGTTGTATTTGCAATGATAGATCAGGTCGGCTCAATTGTCAGAGGGAAGTGCTCGAGCCCCGAGCGTCAGTGGTAGCTCGACCCTTTTGTTATCTCGAAGAACGGTTACGTTTATCGTTTGACCAACGGTGGTGCTAAACACAAGATAGCCATTCAGATCCGAAAAGTCGTTGATAGGAACGCCATCGATTTCTACGATCAGATCGCCACCGCGCCCTGTGCTAGAATTTGCCCCGCGCAATCCCGCTTGATCTGCCGGTCCGTCGCTAGCCACACCAAGCACATAGGCGCCCTGTGTCTGCGGAAGATCAAACGTGGTTTGGTCGAGTAGTGAGATTTCGTCGGCAAAACTGACACCCATATAGGGGTAATCGTACACTCCCTTTTCGATGAGTACAGGAATCAAACGCCTTACTGCCGCCACCGGAATTGAAAATCCCACGCCCGAGTTGGCGCCGGTGCTCGTGGCAATGGCCGAATTGACGCCAACCACTTCGCCATCGAGATTGAGCAAGGGCCCGCCCGAATTGCCGGGATTGATGGGGGCGTCGGTCTGGATAACTTCGGGTAGCGAATAACTACTGCGAGTGCCATTGCGTTGCGAGCGCAAACTACGGTCGAGTCCGCTGACGATACCTAGCGACATAGAGCCTTGTTCGCCAAAAGGATTTCCAATCGCCACTACAAATTGCCCTACTGCGATATTTGAGGCTTCCGCCAGAGGGAGCGCTGCCACATTTTCCGGCAATTTATCTACCTTTAGAACAGCCAGATCGCTGTCTACGTCTCGACCTATCAGTTGGCCGGCCTTACGCTCACCGCCGGCGAATACAACTTCGAAGGTACGCCCTTGATCGACAACATGGTTGTTGGTAACGATATGCCCATCATCGCTAAACACGAAGCCACTGCCACTACCTACGGGGGGTACGATGATGAAGACAACGGCGGGATTGGTTTTGCGATAAAGGTCAATGAGTCTCTTTTGTAAGGCATTGTCTGCACTTTCAACCGCCAGCGGATCACTGTAATTGATTTGAAGGGGTTGCTCCGATTCTGAAGCGGAGTCGGACAAGCGATTGAGCACTTGGGCTATGATCGCCTCTGTGTCTACGACAGCGGGATCGCTTTCGATAGCAGCAATGCGCTCTTCGATGCCGGCCTCTACTGTTGCTACGGCGCTGGCAATGACCGCGTTGGCTTCGCCACCGCTCATCGGGGGTTCTACATTGGCAGGGAGGGTTGCAACACAGGCGCTGAGCAAGATGGCCGGAAAAACAAAAGCAATCAGAGAAAAAACAATAAGCCGGGAGCGGATCATCGAAATCATAGGTGTGTGGTGATTGAGTAGGATACAAGCACCTGGCACTGTATCCAAAAAAAATACAGTGCCAGGTAGAGGGAGGAGCAGGTTTAGATCAGAGAGCGGCGCTTTCTGAAGCGACGCTTGCTAAAGTGCCGCTCTCTGAATTGTGAGGTAACGCTAGAAACTGAAGAAGGTTGATGTGGTTGAATCATTGGAGGGTGGGGTGATGTTCCGGCCGCCGAAACCACGAGGACCGGAGCCTCTCTTGCCATGACCATCGAAACCACGGCCGCCGAAGCCTTTCATACCAAAGCCGCGGCCCTGATTGCTGAGAATCTGGTCGGCCTGTTCCTGAGTGATAACGCCGGCAGCAACGGCTTCATTGACAGCATCTTCGTAGAGAAGTCGCATGTTGTCTTGCAAACCCTGTTCACTCAGATAGTCTCGCAGGGCCTGGTGGGCTTCCCTTTGGTCGACTTGCTCTTGTGTGATCTTGCCATCGGCAACGGCCTTTGCCAGCGCCGCATCCTTGGCTTTCTCACGAGCTGCCTTTAGATCATCGACAGTGATATCCAAAGCATCCGCTAAAAGTGCCTCCCTGTCGATAGTGCTGCTTCCAAAGCGTCCGAATTTGCCGATCTTGCCAAAACCACCGAAGCGGCTGCCACGTTCTTGCATGGCATCGGCCTGTTCTTGGGTGAGCAGTCCTTCATCGACGGCTTGTGCAAGCGCGGCTGCACTTGCTTCTTCGTGGGCGGCCTGCAGTTCTTCAGCCGTGACGTCCAGCGCTTCCAGCAAGTAGGTATCTTGCCTGGGGCCGCCAAAGCTGCCTTTTGCTCCAGAGGAACCACGGCCGAAACCACCGGGTCCGCCATGCGCGGAGGCCGCTTGCGGGGTTGCCAGGGTGAAAACAAGGGCGAATGCAGCCACAGCCATTGTACTGACGAGGAAACTTATCTTTTTCTTACTAAATGTCATTGAGTGTATCTCCTTGTGAATTAAGTGGATTGTCTTGTTCGGAACTAACATGTCAGTTCTGTATCTATAGTATATGGAAGCATTGCGGATAAATGGTTTAGAAAATGTGAAGATAAGTTGGAGAGAATGTTAAGAATGAGGTGTCCGTTGGCTAAATCCGCACTGTTCACTTCCGGGTGGATGGCGCACACTTGACGATCAAGGCGCCGATTTTTCTAAACCATCAACCTGTGTGGGCTCCACAACCATTCCCCCGGAATGTATTGGCGAACTGCCCCATTTTCTACCCCTGTTTTACGACCCCGAATGTACTTTTGTGATATGTTGAGTGGATTAACTCAGAAACCCGGCCTGATTCGAGGGAGCGGGATAGGGATTCGAACCAGCTCAGCGACCGGCGTTTGCTGCATCGCCTCCACAGCTTCGGGCGGCAATTGCATCAACCGGGCCACCCGCTCCCGCGCCTGTTTGGGGTCACGCGTCTCAATGGCAGCTAGCACGGCCTGCCAGTAAGAAGACTCCATCTCGATGGCCTCATCCACAGTCAGATCGCCCGCTTCCCAGTGGCGCATCTCGCGCAGGTTCAGAAGGGGCTCCGCCAGCAGTTGCCAGACTCGGTTGTGGGTGGCATCGAACATGGCTTTGACGGCGTCGCGATGCGCATTTACCATTTGGCTGTGCTCATCGGGCGGCGGTGTTTCTCCTGAGTTCCAATATCTGCGGTTGATCGTGGCAAACGTCTCCATGCTCCGCTGAATTCTGTCACGAATATCCACTAATTCCTCAGCGCTGGCCTGAGAGGCCACCAGCGCACACACTTCAGGGAAGACCATTTGCTCGAATTGCTCTACATCCCAAGCTGAAGCACCATTGCGTCGCAATGCCAGCAGTAAGGCATCGCCAAAGGCTTCGGTCTGCGAGCCGGTGACGAATACGCCCTTTCCGTGTCGCACCTCTACCAAGCCCTGAGCCGCCAGCATGCGGGTGGCATCTCGCACCACCGCCCGGCTCACCCCGAACTGCTCGGCTAGCTCCGGCTCAGTGGGCAGCGCTTCACCCCCTTGCCAATCTGCGGTGATGATCGCCTCCCTAATGGTCTCTGCGACTTGATCCGCCAGTGTCTGTTTTTTAGTTGCTTTCGAGAACCGAGGCTTCGTGTTCATGAAGATTCCTCTCAGGTGATTGGCGTCGATCAACACTAAGGTAGAGCCCCAATGATACCACTGTGACCAAGCCAGCTACAATCCAGGCTTGATTCACCGAGGCATGTTGGGCGATGTAACCAAGACCAACACTGCCGATAAATCCACCGACATAGCTCGCCAGCGATTGTACTGACAACATCGATGAGCGTCGCGCCGAGGGGATCTCGGCATTGACCAGGGTTTGGTGAGGTGAGTTGCTCACGCTCATGCCCACATAGACGAGCCAAAACAGGATGAGGGCAGGGACAACGCCGCTTTGTAAGGCAAGGAGAATGAGGAAAAGTCCCTGCCCCCCACGTGACAAGGCTGCCACCAGGGCGTAGCGCTTGTGCATACGCTTGCTGAGGGGAATGGAGGCCATGTTGCCCAGAGCCCCCATCAGGAAACTTCCCGCCGTGATCACGCCGAACAGCAAGCTCTTGCCCTCACTGCCCCCCGCCAGATCGGCGAAAAGAGGCTGCCAAAAGGTCTCGACGCCCGCCAGGGCAAAGCCGCCCACCATTCCCGCAGCGAGCAGGAGGAGCAGGGTGGGATTGCGGCGGCTGAGATTGATGGCATCCTGCATGATGATCGGCGTCTGCTCGATACCGCTACGCCAACCGCCCGCCTCAGCCGCGTCTGGCCGCTTCTCTTTGACGGAGATGGCGATGAACACGATCAATAGGATGTTGATCAGACCGGAAGCTACGATCGTGATCGAAAAGGGTGTGAGAATGGCCGTGCCTTCGGTGGGGAGACCGCTGAAAAGGCGAGGGAGAAAACCGCCCAATAGCGTGCCGGCGCCCAACGCCAGCAAGGCGACAGTACCCGCCTGTGCCAACGCCGATTGCAGGTCGATATCAGGTTCTGCCTCTTGTAAGCTATCGACAAACCAGGCATCAAGGGCGCCAGAAGATAAAGCCCGGCCAATGCCGTTGAGGATCATCGCTACCAGCACACCTGTGAAAGAGAATGCCAATAAGAGGACAAAACCTGACGCCAGTGTGAATCCGTAAGCTACAAGGGTGATGGTTTTGCGCCCAATGGCATCGGCCAATCCACCGGTGGGCACCTCCAGCACCACAATTGTCAGCGAATAGAGACCCATAATGATGCCGACTTGCAACAGGTCGATGCCGCGAGCTTGCAGGATGAGCACCAAGAGTGGCAGGGGCAAGGCCACCGCCAGCCAGAAAAGGGCGGTGGCCAAATAGTAAGTCCGTTTGATCTGCCGAACAGATCGCATCATGTTCTTCTCCGTGACATATTGTCATATGATGACATGATGTCATTATAAAACAACCGTACGAGCCTGTCAAGAGTGCAAAAAAGAGTCCCGTGCGTCGCACCTATTTTACCGTGAGGTCATTATCATAGTCTGCCGCATTCAGGATCGGATAATGCGGCCCTTCACCCTGCGCGGGCGTGAGTGTCAAGGCGGCGTCAGCGATGCCCGTGTCGATGATGAGATCGTTGGTCAGTACCCTTACGACCTGTCCATCCACCTCAACGCTATCGGCAACTTCCAAGATCAGTAGCTCGCCCAAATCCCCAGCCTGCCTGAACAGACTTTCACCCGCCAAGTCCGCACGATCTTCTTCAAAGTAGAACTGCAATGTCAGCGCTTCCTTGCTGTCGACTTTAACTTTGAGATGGATGTGCTTGGGGCGGGGTTCGTAGTAGCCGGGCGAAATGGTGCGGAAGTAGTAGAGGCCATCATCATCGGTGACCGATGTGCCGTAGAACTGGAAAGTCTGGTCACGATCACCGGTCGTAGGATCACTGGGATGATCATAGACGCCGTTGGCATCGATCTGCCAGAATTCGACGGCAGCGTTGGCGACGGCATCGCCGTTGACGTCCACCACATATCCGTAAATGAGAACGACTTCGCCCTGAGCCTGCGGCGTGTTGGGGAAGGCGGTGAGCAGACTTTCGGCCAGCGACGATTCTGCGGTTGGTTTAGCCGTGGGTTCGGATTCGGCGACGGGTTCCGGTGGTGTGGTCGAATCTGGCGCGGGGGTATTGGTCCGGGCCGTTACCGGTTCAGAAGTACTGGTCGGTTCCTTAACCCCAGGAGTGGCGCTGCCGCCGCAAGCTGCCAGAACCATAAGCAGCAACCCTATGATTGAAAGGGTGGCACCATGTTGTGTACGTGTCATTTGTAATTATTCCTTCTTACAGGTGTGTGGAAGTGAGAGTTTAGTATGGCAGTCTGGGTTCAGTGAATGGTTCAGCGAATGGTTTAGGGAATGTGGAGAAGTAGTGGGCGAATTTGTGGGAGGCGCATGGTTATCATAAACTAGCAATGTCGCATAGTTAAGGCGGTACCTTATTGATTTTGACTTTCAAGGCTACGATATGGACCACACGGTACACAACAAGCTCATTTCATTCATCTGGTCTATTGCTGATGATTGCTTACGCGATGTCTATGTGCGGGGCAAGTATCGTGACGTGATTTTGCCGATGGTGGTGCTGCGTCGTTTGGATGCGCTGCTGGAAGGTACGAATGACGCTGTTTTGGAGGAAGTACGCTGGCAGCAAGAAGATGTGGGATTGACCTCGCTTGATGCGGAGGGACTGAAGGAAGCGTCTGGATACGTCTTCTACAACACTTCCGAGTTCACGCTGCAATTGTTGCGGCAGACCGCTACTAACAATCGCCAAATTTTGGAGGCGAACTTTCAGGCGTACCTCAATGGTTTTAGCGATAATGTCAAAGAGATTGTGGATAAGTTTAAGCTGCGGGCGCAGGTGCAGCATATGGCGCAAAAAGATGTGCTGTTGGATGTGTTGGAGAAATTTACATCGCCTTACATCAACCTCACCCCCAATCTCGTTCTCGACCCGGATGGCCGCAGGCTGTCGCCACTGACCAACCTAGGCATGGGCTAT
>JAAENG010000222.1 GCA_024224665.1 Chloroflexota bacterium
AGCCAAGGCGTCTCTGGTGGCATCAATACTGCCTACATCGAACGCTGCAATGCTACTTTCCGGGCTCGATTCCATCCTCTCACCCGACGCTCCCGCACCCTGGCCCAGCAGCCGCATACCCTCTACGATGCCATGTACCTCATTGGTTGTCTCTACAACTTCTGTGACTATCATAAAAGTCTCAGGGTTTGTCTTTGGGTCGGTTCCTCCAACTACCGCTGGGTGCATCGTACTCCTGCTATGGCTGCAGGCTTGACCGAGCATCAATGGTCTGTTCATGAATTGCTTTCCTTCCAAGTTCCTCCGTCGCAGTGGCGGCCCCACAAGCAACGAGGGCGGCCATCGCTAGAGGCTTTACGCCTCATTCAACGATGGTGTCCTACTCCCAGTTGAAGTGCAGTCCTACCGCTTACGTTTGACAACAGGTAAATCGCTGCAATTTGCATGATTCAGGGAAAATGCTTATGCTACTAAACGTCTGTGGCCCTTTGCGGAGTCTTCATATGATTCTTGAATCTCCGATACAGGTACGGAAGACACGGCCTGAAAATGCTGTGTTAATATGGCGTCCACATGGATACATTGAATGCGTGGAAGCAGATTTTTCTGGACAAAGAACCCGAGTAATTCGCATAAGACAGTCCAATTCCGAGTTTTTCATTTCATAATCAGAGAGCTAATCATGATTGCGCGTCTATCACTCAGTGTATCTATTGTGATTCTCATTGCCAGTTCCGTGCTAACCGTACATGCTTTTACCGGAGCAAACGTGGATGATCCCTTCCCACATTCGATTCCAACAGATCCTTTTGGCACCTATTTGATACCAAGTGGTTCACAGATTCGGGGTGCATCAGAGATGGCCACCATCGGTGCTCGATGGACTAGTACTTTCCTTCGATGGAGTTCTGTCGAGACAAACCCAGGTGAATACAACTGGTCTTACTGGGATCATTTATTAGCCGACGCAGCGGACCACGATTTACAAATCATTCTGACTGTGCTGGGTAATCCGGAGTGGGCGGCTGATACCACTTGTGGCCCTATTCTTGCTGAACATTTGCCTACATTCGCCAACTTCCTAACTGCGGCGGTTGAGCGATACAGCGTTCCCCCGTATAATGTTCTACATTGGGCTCTCTATAACGAACCAGATAATAGTAATGCCCTTGACTACTCATGGCTAGGCGGCTGCTGGGGGGATGCTTCGAATCCCCAAAAAGTGCCTGGCGCCAGTGGCTATGCTTATGCAGAGATGTTGAGCTACGCCTACCCTGCCGTCAAAGCAGGAAATCCAGAGGCTCAAGTAGTTTTGGGCGGCCTCGCCTATGACTGGTTTTATGGCTATGACGACGGAGGCGTTTTCGATCCCTTCTTTTTAGATGAACTGCTCCTGGGTGGAGGGGGGCAGTACTTTGATATTATGAACTTTCACTATTATCCGGCTTCCGATCATCGATGGTATGATGACAGCGGTGGTTTTGATCGCTACAACCGAGGGCTGGTTTTCAAAGCGAATTGGATTTTAGATCAGCTCATACAGTACACTGGAAGCGCCAAACCGATCATGTGCAGTGAGGCAGGCAAAAGTTCTATCAATCATGAGGGTGAAAATCGTGAAGATGATCAAGCCAATTTCGTGGTCAGAACTTATGCCAGAGCTATGTCATCTGAGATATTTCCTCTTCTCTATTTCGAGGGCATCGATGAATCAGGGCTCAATGAACACTTGAGGCATATGGGGTTGATGACAGAGGCTTTTGAACCAAAACCGGCTTACTATGTCTACCAAACACTAGTACGAGAATTGTCTGGGGCAACGTTTGTTCGGGTGCGTGACGATTTATGGCTACGTTTCGAGGGCTATGAATTCAATGTTAACGGCAGACTGAAGAACGTAATTTGGCATACTTCGTATGAAATAGAGCAGATTTCTTTAACTGTTTCGCAACCGGGAGGAACCATGCGAGTCGTCGAAAAGGATGGGCGCGAATACTATGTCCAAGATGGTGGCGTTGAGGATCTTGATGGGAAAACCAATGGTCATGTTGGTGTGAATGTCTATATCAATCCTCGGTATTTCGAAGATATGAGCATGCCAATCTATACGCCAACGCTAACCCCATCGCCTACCCTGACACCAACGCCGACTTCTACACTGACGCCAACTCCCACCCTGACACCAACGCCACCCCTTTCCTCCTGTGATGATTTGGATTTTAATGATGACAAAATTATCGATCTTGAGGACATCATGACGGTCGTTTTTCACTCTATCTTCGTAGGCGCTCCCTACGACCCCGCGTTTGACCTGGTGTCAGACGATATCATCGATATCGCCGACATCTTCTTTGTGGTCGGCCGCTTTGGTGAACGCTGTTCTTCGTTATCATAGCATGAGCCAACAACAGAGGCCACCTCACTTTTCACTGCAGACAGCGTCGACAGTCATGCGATCTAATCTAATGGCATCTACTGCCCAGGTGCCAACTCAGAGGTGAAGGCGCCAACTTGATTTGAGTCTAACGACGTCTGACCCGCTTTGACAGACAGCACCTCGTAGTAGTCACCTGAATTCTCGGTCCGAAGGGGAAAAATCGAGCCTGAATGTCGCATATTTCCCGCGTTAACTTCAGCTATCGTATAATCTCCATCCATGCCCGTGAACACCGCAGAGGGCAGACACCCTTAGAGATGTAACGGATCATTATGCGCTTGAAACGACTTAATCTTCAGTGCGGCACTCATGCTGATAGCTATCCTGGCACAAACCAGATCACTGGCTGACGAGCCCATCGTACCCATCAAACTCAAAGCTGGCGCCTTTACTCCCGGCGTCGATGACCAGTCGCCCCCCGATAGCAGCAATTCCAAATATGGAAATCTCACCTATGATTCTAGGCTTTTCGAGTTCAATTTCTTCGCAAAAGCTGTCGCTAGACGCCAAAACTAGGTCACATGGTGGCTGACACAGTGAAAATCCAGATATTCAGCAAGGAGTTTTTACTGCCAGATTCGGATTATGTTAAGAAGAGACGTGATCTACACTGTTTTCGGCACAAAAACCCAGTATGTGGCCTCGATTACAAAGCCATATTTGGAATTGCTGGGCAGTCAGCCTGGTCTTTCAGTCGACCGAAAACTATGCTACGGTCACCAGATTTTGTGCAAGATCTTTCGGTTATGTCGATGGCTATTATCTCACAGGTTTGCCGGACGATCTGAGTGATCTATTTGGGCAAGCCTATAATGCCGGCGCTCGCATTCACTCCAACTCTTGGGGAAGCAGTGTCTCGGGAGACTACACAAGTGATAGTGTAACTACTGACCAGTTTATGTGGAACAACCCCGATATGCTCATCACTTTTTCTTCCGGGAATGCGAGAGTAGACGCCAACACTAATGGGGTGGTCGATAACGATTCCATCGGTTCACCCGCTACGGCTAAAGATGTTCTGGCTGTCGGCGCCAGTGAAAACGAGCGCCCTGATAACTTTGCCTGTGACACCGGTCTTACATATACCTCTCAAGATGCATACCAGAGCGGAGAAACGTGCACTTCCATGGCAGGGACGAGGACGAATATCCTGGGAACAGTCGGCGCTCGCTGGGGATTTACCGCCGTGCCCCTGAATAGTGACCTCACGGCCGGCAATAAAGAACAGATGGCGCCTTTTTCTAGCCGAGGCCCCACTGATGATGGCCGCATCAAACCTGATGTGGTCGCACCCGGCACCTGGATGCGGAAAACACTACGGGCTTGAGCACAAACGATACTGCGACTTATATGATTGAAATCGCCAGCAGTGCGCAGCCTTTTAGAGTTTCGTTGGTTTGGACAGATTATCCTGCCTCCGAGTCCGCTGCACCCGCGCTTGTCAACAATCTCGACCTGAAGGTGACGGCTCCCAACAGCAGCCTCTACAGGGGCAATGTTTTTAGCGGCGGTTGGTCTCAGACTGGGGGCAGTGGCGACAGCCTCAACAACGTCGAAAACGTTTACATCCAATCGCCCGCAACTGGTGTCTGGACGGTCGCAGTTAGCGGCACGAGTGTTTCCAATGGCCCCCAACCTTTTGCCCTGGTGCTCGATGGTGATTTCTCCCCACTGGCCGCGCCATCAATTGCGATCGCGATCGATAGTAACGACGCCACCGATGTCGTGCTGAGTTGGCCCAATAGCCTTGCCATCGACTATTACGAGGTTTGGCAGGGACAGAATCCCTATCTGACGGCGGGTAACGCAGGCGCGACATTGGCAACGGTGGCGACGACATCGGATCCGGTTAGCTACATCGATGACAACGCTGCCGGCAATCCCGCTCAGAATCGGTTCTACGTCGTGCATTCAGTCAGCATTCTCGGACAGACCTCTACCGGATCGAGTAGAAAGAGCGTGTTCACATTCGGCCTAACACCCGGAAGTCCGATACCGTAAACTGAAGTCTGCTCGAAATATCGGTCTCTATGTTAGGAGAGGGTGGAAGATAGCGAACTTCGTCGGCAACCATTGACCAACCTCTCTCACGCTTAATAGCTGTGTCAGGGCGCCTGGCCTGGCACTAACGTAAAGGAAAAGTGACCGACACGCTCTGATACAGCATGGCTCAGGCCGAAAGCATATGCTCTGACTTCGTAGTAATGAGGCGATGGCTCCGGCGCCGGATAGATCACTTGCTCGCCCGGGTCGGGTAACGTGGTGATGGTGGAGATAGTCGATTCGACCCCGCGGAAGTATGGTTTCACGGCATGACGCACTTCATAGGCCGTGTGGGGATCGGTATGTTGCCAATGCAGTTCGGCGTTGCCATCGGTATGAGTGATGTCGAGATCAAGATACCCAGGCAGCAACGCATCCATGACTCTGAATACATCTGTATTGTCGATAAATGCACCCCTCACACTGTCTGAACCTGTTGCATAGCTCGCAAAAATGTCGGCGCCAGAACCCTTGGCGTACAGTGGGATAAGAGTGTTCGTGTGAGAACGACTATTCCAGGCCCAGTATACGACTTCATTTATCTCGATGACGCCATCTCCGTCATCCTCCCAACTTGCTCGAAGGCTGCTGCCAGAGATAGTTTTTTCCAAGCCAAGTCTATACTCATCGACGGTGTTGATTGTTTGGTGCTGGAACACACCCGGCGCCGCAGTCAGGTAGCCGGTTTCGTGATCGCCGGTGATAACGACCAGTGTGTTCGTCCAATCACTACCATTGTCAGGATCTTCCACCCAGGTGATCACGCGCTCCACCGCCTGGTTGAACCCCACCATCTCTCCGATCATTCTATCCATCCTATTGCTGTGGCTGCCCCAATCCACGGCGCCTCCCTCGACCAAAAGCATAAAGCCATCAGGATGGCGGCTGAGCACAGTCAGAGCGGCCTCTGTCATCTCTGCCAGTGTTGGGTTTTCGGAATGATGCCCAGATCCGTTGGCGAAACGGTACTCGATATTGCCCCCGGCGCCACCAAATAATCCAGCCAACCTTGGCGTTCCGGCATTGGCCGAGGCAAGTATAGCAGCACCGCCGTCAACAGCGGTTTCACGTTCCACAAAGACGAATGCATCTGCTTGTCCACTCTCATCCATTAGTTTATTGCGGATTGCCACGTCGATGTAAGAGGTGTTCCAAAACGGATGCCCGCCACCTATCATAACATCCAGGGGAATTGCTGTACCTCCCAAAGCACCCCCATACTTGCTGTTGTCATCCACAGAACCGGTGACGTTTGCATTCCCCCATAGGGCCTCATTGGCGATGGCGTAACCGTTGGCACGGGCCACATTGTGTGCGCCCCAGGCGCCTGGTGTGGCATGGGATATCTGCACGGTGGTAACTGCGCCGGCAGCCATGCCCAGGGCCCTGGCGCGCTCGCTAATGGCAAGCAAGCGACCCGCTCCGGCCGCATCGACGCTGATGCGGCCATTGGCGGTCTTGATACCAGTGTAAAGGGCGGTGGCAGCAGCGGCGCTGTCGGTCGCGCCTGAACCTACGTAATCAAACTCGCTCCACGCTCTAACTGGATCGTAGCTGCCGCCACTGGCATACGTACTTACCCAGTGCTGTGTCCAGGCCTGATAGTCGGGAATCCCGCCAGTGTAGGCGTTGGTGGCGGCGATGTGGTTGGGTCCCCAGCCATCGGCGATCATGAGGATGATGTATTTGGCCTTGGGGGGAACTTCGCCGGCAGCTACACGGTCAGAACCGGTCGCCGCGATCACCAATAACAGGGTTATTAGGATGGCGCGCAGCGTTGTATATGGCGCTCCACTCATGGTGCTGGCCCCTCACTCCCCGGCTGTCAACGAAAACTCGAATCTACCGACCCTGTTTGAGAGAGGTGAGAGATTGTTATCTGTGACCTTCGCTCTCACTCCATAGAAACAGGCCTCACAGGCGCTGCTGTCATCATATTCGGCGGCGTTTGGGCTGGCGACATGGTGGGCGAGATAGGGCGTGTTATAGGGTTGATCGCTGCGGTAAACACGATACTGATCGGTGCTGGCATCCCAACTGAGGGTAGCCGTCCCGCCCTCTTGTTCGATGCTGAGGTTCAGTGTCAGCGGGAGGGTGATGGCAGTGGGTGTTGATTCCAGATCGATTTTCCAAAGGCCGGCGTTCTCACGGCCACTGTCTGCCAGGATTAGCCAGTTCTTGGCGGGCCAGTAGGCTATGGTGATGAAAGGTCGGTCGGTGGAGATAAGCGTATCCCACGTCTCAAGATCGGTTGTGCGCACTACCTGCCCCTCTTCGGTGATCGTGTAGAGATATGCGCCTCCCTCAGTCGCGTAATTGTAGGCCCATGATTTGACTTCGAAGTCGGGGAAGTCCTTTTCGGCAAGTTGTCCCTGATCGTTCAAGACAAACAGCCCGGTTTGGTCTGATTTGAGGATGAGCAGTTGGTTGTTGAATACCAATAGGCGGGCACGGCAGGCTGTTTTGAGATCAAGGTCAGGGAGTCGGGTCCAGGTCGTACCGCCGTCGCCGCTCTCGGCAAGGCCGCATGCCTGACCGTAGACGTCATTCCAGGTCACATATAGCTTGGGGCCGAAGCCGATGATGTCGTAGGTTCGATATTGACCCACACCATTGTCCGGGTTATCCCCACGGGCGAGTTGATTCCAGGTTACGCCGCTGTCTGTACTGTTGAAGACCTTGCCCTGATAATTACCGTTGCAGGTGGTGTTGTTTGGCGGGCTGATGTTCTCGTCGCAACTACTGACGGCTGCATAATGTGTGCCCGCACCGTCATACCAAAGTCCCCAGCTATGAATGACGTTGACAAGGCCGTTGTTCTGGCGGTACTGCGTCCAGTTTGGATAATTGAAGGTATAGATGTTACCCCAGGTCCAATCGTCTACACAGCAGGGATCGGCGCCGGGGATGTAGAGCGTGCTACCGACTACCGACATGTCGATAAACCCCTGCTCGGTCGGTTGCCCCACCTTGGTCAATGTGCTAGTGCCGTCGCTCCTGGCCAGCAACGCCCCATCTCCGCTGTTCTCTGCTGGCCGGGCTGTGCCAAAGCCGATGTAGAGGGCGCTGCCGATTGGTTCGAGAGCGTATGCGCCAAAATACGTTTCGTCGCCTTCGTAGCCACTATTGTCTTGGTACCAGCCCCCGTAATCGATCCCCGGTATCAGTTCTTCAAGTACTGCTTCGCTAGCCATGGCCGGCGATGCATCCTCCCCGAACTCCCATGCAGGCACTGCGTCTTGGGCGCGTGCCGATCTCAAAGTGAAAAGTAGTATGCAGCAAGTGAAAACGCTCAATCGCAGTAGTCGCATGATACTTCAAATCTAGGCCATAACTATGCCGCCAAAAACAACGGCGACGAAGTGTATTCGTCGCCGTCCAAAATAGCATATGCGCTAATGTTTATAGGCTACCTGCTGATCGATTGTGGCAAAGCTGGAATAAAAAGACTTGCCGTTCTAGTGGTTGGCACTGGCGGAAGTCACGCTCCTATACAAACTAATCTGAGCAATCTGTGGTTCGCTAAGGTAATCTCCAAAGATTGTCAGGATCGGGAGGGCCAGAGATGGGCGAACCGCTGAACTGTTTCAGTTTGCCCTTGTGGACGATGCGAGGTGGTTCGTATGTGGTTTTTTCGGGGGGTGTAGACTTGGGCTGCATTTTGAGAACTCCGCTGGAGGTGGTCTCGAAATCGAGGATCTCGAAATCGAGGGGCACGAAATCAAGGGGCATAAAATCGGTGGATTCGATGGGCATAAAATCGGTGGATTCGATCAGGCTGGATATGCTTGAAGGATTATCGCTTGCTAGACCGAATCTAGGGTGCGACGGCGGTATGCTGCGAACAGGGCGACAGCGGTGAGGAGGGCAAGACCCAGGCCGGTGTAGAGAGGCCAGTTTTGGGGTTGGTTGGTGCTTTCGGCAGTGAGAGAGTTAACAACTACTACTAATGGAGAGCCAACGTCGGATAACTGCAAAGTAGGAGCAAGACCAGCGCCGCCACACGAGGCTCCAGCTCCAGTGCTTTCATCATCTTCAAAGATAACTTGTTTA
>JAAENG010000223.1 GCA_024224665.1 Chloroflexota bacterium
ACTTGCTACTTGCTACTTGCTACTTGCTACTTGCTACTTGCTACTTGCTACTTGCTACTTGCTACTTGCTACTTGCTACTTGCTACTTGCTACTTGCTACTTGCTACTTGCCCCAGCGGGGCCTGCTGAAGTTTGTTACCGCAGTATCAAGGGAGTATGATGTCATGTCAAGCGTATGGACCATAGCGGCAGTTTCAGATATGAACCGAGTGTTGAGACCGTCTACCATCTTACGACATACCACGGCCGCATGTGATAAACTCAGCCGAACGACCCCACAACTATTCTCTCTAACAGAGTTTTTCGATGCATAACCAAAACAACCGACTTCCCTGGCTCATCGGTGGAACAGTCCTCCTCGTTGCCATGAGTTGTGTCTGCATTATCGCTCTGGCTGTCGCGACCCCTCGCCTGTTTCGCGGCCCCGATACCATCACGACCTTTCAAGCGGAACCCACAGAAGAGATCCCCAAGATCGAGGCCGATTCCTTCGATCCCGTGCCCTTGCGTACGGTCGTGCCCAATCCTACGCCGACCCTGGCGCCCATCACTCCCGGACAAGATCTGGAAACTCAGATCTATACCAATGTCTACGAGCGGGTCAACCCCAGCGTTGTCGCCATTCGTGTCATCGACGAAGAGGTGGTAGAAGATGAGGACAGCGATATCCGCCCCTTCTTCTTCAACACCGGTGAGGGCTCTGGCTTTGTGATCGATAGAGACGGCCATATCGTTACCAACCGGCATGTGGTGCAGGGCGCACAAAGCCTCGTCGTACAATTCTATGACGGCATTCTTGCACCGGCTGAGATCATCGGCTTTGATCGAGATACCGATCTGGCCGTGATCAAAGTCGATCCTCGGGGCCTGGATTTACGTCCTGTCAGCTTTGGCAACATCGGCGAACTGCGCGTGGGTGACCGTGTGATCGTGATCGGCAATCCCTTTGGCAATGCCAATACACTCACCACCGGCATCGTCTCGGCGTTGGGGCGACAGATCAACCTGTTCGACACAGTCTTCCAGCTTCCCGAAGTCATCCAGACGGATGCTGCGATCAACCCGGGCAATAGTGGGGGCCCCATCCTCAATGCCAAAGGTGAGGTTATCGGCGTCGCCTTTATGCTGCAATCCGAGACCCGCGCCAATTCCGGTATTGGTTTCGGCATCCCCGTCTATTTTGTAGAGCGGGTATCCGCAGCGATTATCGAGGATGGCGAATATCACCATGCCTATCTGGGCATTCGCGGTAACGGCCTTTCACCCTTTGAGATACAGGCCCTGGGCTTGGATGTGGATTCCGGCGTTCTCGTGGCCGAGGTCCTACAAGATACCCCTGCTGACAAGGCGGGCTTACGAGGCGGCACAGACGCTCGCAGCGTAGAAGGCGCCCAGTTCCTGATCGGCGGCGACATCATCGTCGGCATCGATGGCCAGCCCATCAAGATCTTCAACGACCTCTTAGCCTATCTCGGCCGCCATACCGGTCCCGGTGATACGGTGATCCTGACCATTGTGCGTGACGGCGAAACGCTAGATATCAGCGTTACTCTCGAGCCTCGGCCTGAATAGTGTCACGTACCAAGACGTTATCACGAACCCGACTCGGCAACACCAATTGCTCCTTGTACAAATGCCGGCTGCGGCAAGCTGCCACCACAATTGAGCTCAAAATAAGCGGCCTCGGCTGGATACTGCTCCAGCGCGTGTTGGCGAGCGGCTTCACTGATGGCGACGGCATCCTTCAATTCCTCGATCACACCGGGATAACCCCAATAGCGCGGCAAGGTCATAATCGGATCGCCGATATCCCGTTCCTCTTTGCCTTGAGGGATCCAATTATACATAATGGGCCCGCGGGGATAGATGGTGAAGGCAAGCCGATAGTCCGCTTCGCGGGCGATTTCCACGGTTTTTTTGGTAAACAGCCCCCCAGGCCAGATGAAGGCGGTGGGCCGATAGCCAAAATGCTCCTCGTGGATGGGGATGGGGCCAAAGAGTTCGCTCCGGATCTTTTTCTCTGGAGTGCGAACGGTCATATAGCGGTGGCGCAGGCCATGCGACTGCGCATCGACCAGACCGGTTTCATGCCAGCCTTCGACGCGCTCCCATAAGCCGGGACGATTGTCCGTATCTGAGATATTCCAGGCCATGGTATAGGTCCAGCCGTTACGCCTGGCGGTAGGCAGCATGTAATCCTCTGCTGAACCCAAGCGCCGGTCATCCAGTATCAACATCAGAGAACGTTCAGGGATGCGAGCGTTGTGCTCCAAAAAGTCGGCGACCTCTGCCGCTGTTACCGTTTCAAAACCCAATCGCTTCGCTTCATTGATCGTGCGGTAAAAATAGCTGGAGGGTGTCCAGGTGCTTGCCCCGGTGCGATTGGTCGGTGAGATGGTATGGTACATGATAGGCGCTACAAATGTGCCGGGCGCACTTTTTGCCGGATCCCACTTGTCACGCAGATACTCGCATGTATCTTCGACATAAGTTACGGGACGGATACCACGATATAGCTCTGAGGTTTGAAAGGCTGCGGGGGATTGGCCGACGCTTGCCGTCAGGTCTGTCGACGGCCCTGGTTTCGCAGAAGTTGCCGGTGCTGTGATTGTGGGAACGGCAGGAGTTACCGTGGGCGTGACGGTCGACATGAAGGCTGGTCGAGGAACACGTATCACGATGGGAGTACGCGTCGCTCCCACTGCCGAGACCATGTCTGATCCGATCTGCTCGGTTTCGGCAGAACCGCCCAGATATGCGGTAATCAGAAAAAATGGCAGGAATAGCATCCATTTTCGCGAGATAGTAATGAAGTGCAAAATGCAAGCCAAGGGTGTTTTCATAGATGTGCGGCGCCTCCAGCCTATATTTCACCTCAATAGACAAAATCATGCAAGTTGTATGGAACTCGCTTGGGCCCCAAAGGGGGGGGAGGCAACTCAAGTGCTTGTTTGATCGCCGTCAGCTGCCGATCGATGAGCGCTTGAGTCGGTGGCTGAATACCCTGCGCCTTTGCCTGAGCCAGGTATGGAGCACTTGCATCGGGCTGGAAGGGACTGAAGTAAATGATGTCGTCGCTATCGAGGGGCATGGCATTGAGTACGGCTGCCGAATCACGGCAATGGGCTTGATGAAAGCGTTCACCGCCGATGCCCGTTAACACAATCACCCCGATCTGTAACTCTGCCTGTTTCATGCGTTTGACTGCGTCCAGCATGGCGGCGGCAGTGCTTGGTTTCTGTAGCCAGGCCAGCAGGTCTTCATGGCCGCTTTCAAGCCCGATGTAGACACGCCTCAATCCCCGCCGGCGCAGGTCTTGGAATTGCTCGACACGCTTGCGTTCGGCGCTGAGGCCATCTACGAACGCATACACTCCCGAGATGGCATCAGCTTGCGAGCGTAGCCACGGGCGCTGCTGATTGGCGGGTAGCTCGCAGGGCATAATGGCAAAGGCCTTAGCGATTTCGTCGAATAAAGGCAAAAGTCGCTCCTGTGGGATCACGAGGGCGTTGGCATCAGCCAAGAAAACGCTGCGCCGCAATTGTAGACCCTCGCCAAAGAAATCCTTGACTTGCTCGATATGCGAGGCGAATTCAGATACCGGTTTGATACGAAAATGGCGATCTCTGTAAAGGGCGCAAAATGTGCAAGTGTTGAAAGAGCAGCCTTCAGCCGCCTGTAGAACCAGGGCCTGGTATTGGTCCGGTGGCAAGATCGACACAGGGCGATAGATGCGTGCAAACTTCTCGGCATCGGCTACACGATCAAATGAGAGCGCACGTCGTACGATAAGTTCGATAGGGCGGGGAAGGAGAGCATCGCTGATACGCTGTAAATCGCCCACCAAGGCATCGATGGCTCTATCGATTTCATCCTGAGCAAGCCAGGCGCGTTGGCGAGGTCCGTTTCCCTGCCGCCAACGTGCCAGAACCCTACCATCCAGTCCCCAGCGCAGATGCCGTCCCCGGCGAAACGTGCCCAGCGGACGCCCGCTGAGATCCAGTGTGTACACCAGGTCTGGGCCGAAGCTTAGGGTCAACGCTTCGCTGAGGCGCACATGCACCTCCCTGTCATCGCACAAAGAAAGATCGAGTTGCATACTCAGACGCACACAGAACAAACATCACGAACAGGTTAAGGCGATGAAATCGGATGGGTGTGTCCTAGATGAGTTGTTGGCGTGCCCATATGCTCCGTTCTTTAGCTAGATTATGAAGAAGGTCCTCCCAGAAAGCCTTGGGCTGGGCAGGGAAGGGCATTAGGAAATAATTAATAGTGAACGCAGATAATTAACGGTTAATGTGGGATGCAGCCGTATAGCGTTTAAGCGGTGAAAACAATGTGCTCAGTACCTAGACAATCGGGTTCTTGTACGATGGGCAAGGAATTTGGACAGGATTAACAAGATTGCATCTTTGAAAATCCTGTTAATCCTGTCTATTCTTTGATTGGTTCTGGCTCGTCCAGGTTAGGGCTGAGAATTCATCCCCCTGTGAGACTCGACCGTCATTCTGTCCTAAAACCTTATCACTGTGGCGTTGATATCGAGCAGTTCCATTAACCATTAATTATTGGTTATTGGCTATTTGACTGATGCTTTTCGAGAAGTAGCTATGCAGGTTGGTCTGCTCCCAACTCGTTTAGGGCACACCCAAATCGGATATGTGGTGGCAAGAGATCTAGCGCACCTACTGCCGGCGTTGCCGCGCCCAAGTCGCCAGCCCCGCCAGACCAGTGCCCAAGAGCAAAATCGTGCCTGGTTCAGGTATTTCCGGGGGTGGACAGGCATCGACGTTGATTCGCACGATGTTGGATTCACGTGGATTCCCTTCGAAGAAATCTAGTACGGCACTGTTCAAAAAGCGGGTCGGTGCGATACCGCAGAGGGCGTTGTCATCGACGACGTCGGCATGAATGGTGATGGTGCTGCTCTCGCCCGGATCAAACGTGCCTAATTCGACGGTAACTGTATGGGTGTTCGGATTATAGCGTGCAATACCTTGAGTAGCTGACACCGACACATTTTCCACAAGCTCGCTGAGTACATCGGTGACGACCATTTGTGATGCCGGAGCGTTGCCGATATTGGCGACTTCCAAGGTGAATACCAGTGCCTCTCCGGGCATAACATCTGTTTTATCACTTGACTTGACGATGCTGGGATTGACAACAGCACTGAGAATGAGTTCATGTTCTGCCGTCGCTGTCTGTGCATTGCTGGCGTTTAGGATAGCGCGATTGAGTAAGATGAATTCGGCCCAGAGGCGATAGGGTATGACATCCTGACCATTCGCCACTACGCCCGGCGCTGCGCTGCTGACCACCACATCGAAGCCCACACATTTTTCATTGCCCGGCACTAAATCTCCAAGCCCAAGTGATGCGATGGTTATAAGCCGTATAAACGCCATCGTCTGTGACGGATCCCTGTATGTAGTCGACATTTCGCGGTAATTCATCGTAGAGGATAGTGTCAGTTGCGCCGGCATTGCCCGTATTCTGATAACACAATTCGTAGCGGTATGTATCACCCACCCTAACAGGTCCGCTCGTACTGGCAGATTTTGACAGGCGTAGCAGTGGCTCGCTTCCAGCTTGGGCGTGGATAGCACTGGCACCCACGCTGCCGCCCACCGTACAGTAGGGTAAAGATAAATGCCCGCTCTGCGTTTTTACATTTTCGCGTACTGTACGCCATCGCCTTATCTCCTACGAGGTTTGGTTTGGAAACAAGCGGATTATAGGGTGATAACAAGCCTCTGTCAAAGCGCCTCCGAACAGGCCAGCAGTTCCAAATTTGGACGTGAAGAGAGTGCAATGCATTCAGGTCTAGCCGATACGACGCATTTGAGCCCATCAGTCATGCCTTCTGGTGTGCTGAATGCGTTGCACTCGCGGTCCATAATTTGAATTAGGCATTTTCGGAATAATAAATAAGCCTCCAATCCGAAAATGCCTCTAGCGACTTCCGAAAAATGATAAAACCTTCCTCAATTATTTTTCGGAAGTCGCCTTACTGCGAACAGGTGTTGAACATGTGATTTTATGAGTCGTCAGGCTTGATAACAGCCGCCAGCATGGCACCGGGATCTGTTGGCAATTCATCAACCTGACATCCGGCTGATTCCAAAAGTGTGATCGTTCCCTCGACATGTTCTCCCACCAGGGTCACGCGTGTGGCCGTGACGGCATCTGTCGTGTGAAAACCGAAGGCCAGGTTATTGTCGGCAATGGCATCTGCCAAGATCGAAAGATAAAGCTGGGTCGATGCCGCACCCGCCTGGCCAAATAGAAGATAATGTCTGAGCGGCTTGGTATCCGAAGCCAGGGGAGGGAAATCGAGTACTAATGAAGTGATCCCGTCCACTTCTACCGGCCCCACTATCCGTCCATCATCCTCATCGGTGATGGTGTAGCGTCCGGCCGGTAAGGCCTCGAATTTGAAAGACTCATCCACCGTTACGATAGTGATACGTTCATTGCCATCGCCATCTTCTAGAAGCAGCCTGTGGTTGGCGCCATTGGGCGCCTTGCCGCTGATACTGCTGTCACCGACCGGACCCGGCGGGATCGCTATCGATTGTTGGAATGTGATGGCAAAAGAGTGGTGGAATAACGTATTGCCGCTACCTTCATCATCATGATCGGTCCTCAGATTCTCCACGCGATCAGAGACTGTATTTTCGATCTCGGCGTTACAGACCTGCCATTTCCACATGGGGAAATTCGCCCCCGGTTCCGGCGGTTGCTTCTCGATGACAATGGTTTCATCACCACCTTCCCAGGTTATCGATACATGGGTCCCCAATAAACGCTCTCCGTATTCGTCAAGGGCATCCACATAGATATGGTGCTTGCCGTTGTTTTCACTTGGCGCCAGATGATGGACGCGTACGATTTTCCAGTACAGAGCACCCGGCGTGACAGTGGCTTCGACAATACGGACACCATAGGCGGTCGCATCATTGATAGGATCGGGCATTGAGAACCTCGTTATCAGAAAGGATGTGTCAGAGCAATTCTAGTTTCAGTCGGCCGGCGTGGTAGCAGGTGAGGGAGGGTTGGCCAGTTTCCAGGCCAATGATAACAGATCTGAGCGACGGTCGATGACCTCGCATTCAGCGCTTTCGAGATTCGAGACCAGGCTCTCATCCTCGGCATCACCCAGGAGCGTGACGGTGGTGGCGCGGCGGGCTTCATTGCTATCGAAACCTGCTACACCTGGCGCTTGTGTCGGCAACCAGGAGGCAATCAGGCGGACGAGGGTGGCGCCTAACGCCGGATCGGCAGTGCCCAGTAGGTAGTAGTGCACCAAGGGCTTGTGCAGTGACATGGCCGGCGCGTACATCATATCTACAGTGATGGAATTCATACCATCCAGTGAAATATCCCCCGCCAGGACTCTGCCTTCGACTGCCAAATCGTAGTGGCCGGCGCCCAGCCCAGCAAACGAGACTCGACCTTCGACATCGGACACTGCCACAGCCATTTGTTGCTGCTCATATTGTAAGACGACCAAAATGCCGGGTAACGCCTGATTGCTGGCATCGTGGACAAAGCCCGTTAAGGTACTGTCACCTGTTGGCGGCATCAGCCCTACCTGCAGTAGAGGCGCCTGCAAAACACTCTGGCCATCACTGGAGAGACACCCTATGATCGCATCGTCGAGCTCGACCCGATAAATGCCCGGAGGTAGATTGGTGAAACGATAGTGATCTTCGGAACTCAACTCAGCCCGCCGTGTGAAGCCATACGATTCTGAGATAAGCTGGACGGTGCGTTGTTGGCCGGCGTTCACTACCGGACCGATGATTCCCCCCAGTAGCGAGAAATTGATCTCTACCTGGTTTCTACCATCCAAAGCGATGTCGGAGCGGATGATACCAATGCCTGCCAGTTCAAAATCATAGACGCCCGAGGGCAAATCGGTAATTTGGAAACGGCGACTCGTGTCCAATGTTGTATCGATATTTACCCCTTCGCTAGACCACAGGCGCAACCCCTGTCCCATGCGGCCTCCGGGAATACTGCCCACCACGACACTTTCGCTGGGTAAGCTGGGTCCTGCAGGCCGTAGTTGGAAGTTGATCTCATAAGTGATTGGATCGTCCTCCCGTCCGGGCACATCAGTTGTTAGCAGATCCTCGGCTATATCACTTTCGTAGTCGCCCTGCACCACAATTACCAGGAAGTCGCCGGCTGAATGCAAGAATTCGTAATAGCCATCTGCATTGGGTTTGGTGCCATCACGTCCAGTACGAATAGAGGGGAAATTCTGCCCTGGTTCAGCATCACGCCAGCGCATTTCCAATTCGACGTCCTTGATACCCTTGCCATCCTCATCAACCACCCAACCGTAAAATAGCGAGCGATTGCCCGTCTCTTCTGCGGACAACAGACGTTTTTCGGTAAGTGCATAGTGCAATTCGGTGGTTGTCGGCATGGTAATGACAACGATCTCTTCGGGATAGTCCACCTCGACCAGCGCTGTGGCCCTGCCACCGGGCACGGCTACAACATAGTCGCCGGCCACACCAGGATAAAAAGAAAAAGCCCCTGTTCCATCAGTAGTGTCGACAGCATGAACGATACCATTGCGTCTGAGTTCCACGCGGATGTCGGGGCGAGGGCTGCCGGCCGTATCTTCCAATGTCCCCACAATACTGAAAGCGCCGACAGGGTGCATCCCTTTGACATTGATGGTATCGACATCTCCCGGTGTCAAGGTAATGGTACGGGCGACAGGGCCGACCCATGTCACATACAGGTCGTAGCTGCCCTCAGAGGCGTTGAGCTGATACCTACCCTCTGCGTCACTCAACCCGCTGGCGATGATCTCCTCTCCTGCGCGTAGCGAGATCGGGATGCCCCCAAGAGGTTTGCCATCCCGATCGCTGACAGTTCCAACCACCCGACTGGGCTCACCTTCAGGCTCTCGTATTTCGTGTCTCACCTTGGCAGGTGTATCCTTCAACATCTGAACAATCGGCAATTCACCACTTAAGCCGAATTGCTCATTCCAGGCGCTGCAATACCAGGACATCTGATCCCAGGTTGGGCTGAAATCCCCTAATGGCCGCGATGCCAGTAACCAGGTGCAGCAAGAGAAGTACCATTCCGGCGCTTCATCTTGCATAAACCGGAAGATATCCACTTGCCACTCCGCATGTGTGGTGGGATTCATTTTGGCATAACGGAGATCATCCCCCCAGCCCACCACCGGCCCTCCTTCGGTGCTAATGATAGGCACATAGAATCCTAAAGCATCGTAAACCAGTTGCCCCCGGATTTCCCAAGCACGAAAACAGTTGTGATCGTCATGGATGGTATCGCCGCTGTTTTTATCGCGCAGGCGGCGTTCGTTGATCTTCTCGATCGCGCGCCCGTCCCAGCCCCATCGTTGGTATTTATCGTAATCTGCCGCATCAATCCCTTCGGCTTCAGCCTCTTCTTTGGATAGATGGCTGTATTGCCAGCGCTGATAACGGTCGTACTCTTCCTGCGTAAGGGCTTGCCCCTGCTGATTGACGGCATCGTCGGGATAATCCAGCGGGTGGTTCAGAGTGTAGTTATGAATAGCCGACCAGGCGCCATTTTCAAAAAGATCTTTGCGACCGCGATCGACCACCATTTTCAGGGGATTGCGGCTGCTTCCCGGGCCCATAGCCGGCAGTGCCGGAAGTCCCCCCTCATTCAGCACGATATCGGCATCGTAGATAAAGTTGTCTACGACGATATCGAGCCAGTCCTTAGGTTTGTGCCCACCCTGCCATTCTGCAGGGAGATCTGGCTCGTTGTTCGTCTCGATATAACGCACGCCGTTGCGTGCCAGGCGTCGAACCGCATCGATCTCCCGGCCGCCGATACGGTCAGGATTGGGCCTGTCTCGATAAAGCCGCACAATCGGCATGATGCCATGGTCGATCATTGCCCGGCAGAGTTCGATGGAGGATCCCCCGCCGTCATCGAGGAGCTTGACCCACTTGATCTGCAGTGCCTGTAGTTCCTCCATCCAATGTTGTAAATCACTTCCTGAGGGATGATAAATCAAGGCAGACCAATGGACGCCGCGCCCATTATCTTCAGGCGGGCGGGGGAAATCGGCCAATTGTTTCGGAGCCATAATGGATTCCTTGCAACGTGTCAGCGTGATCGACGTGATTCCCCATGCTATTACAGGGGTTTGGCGATAAGCCCCACCCCATCTCATCCGCCGCAGGTATGGGGGAGTGCTGCAAGACAGAGGATCCTAGATCGTTAAGCAGATGGGGGACGCCCAATAAAACTGGGCTGCCCCCATTATACTTGCTAGGAAGATCTACTACAAAGAGGGAGATAGGCGCTAAAACGGAGGGGAGGCCAGTGCAGGTGTTATTGCGAGTAACCTGGCACAAAGCGGCATAAGAAAGGAGACAGTTTGTAGTAAGCGCTTTCGCGCTTTAGTGCACCTGCCACAGCGATGAATCGCCTACTACGAACCGCATAGCTACTTGCGCCACAATGAGCTAAGGGTGCTGCGCCTCCTCATCCAAGGCGGCTACTGTTTGCGCAAATAACGCATCTGCCTGTTCGGGCGAGTTTCCCACGGCTGTAAGGCCAAGGCGGCCGAATTCACCCAGAGAACTGAGCATATGAAACACGACTCCGGTCTGATGCGTCTGGTTGAAATGGAGATCGGTGCGGGCAATGATGTCGAAGATATCGTCGGCGGTAAATGAACGATAGAGCTGTGATTCCAGGTGGTCACTGGCGATGAAGTACTTATTGTGCCCACGCGGGGTAGTAAAAACCCCTGCCTCTGCATCATAGACACCATCTGTAAGAAATTGAAGCGTGAGGAAGGGGTGGGTAGTGCCCCCTTTGCGCAGGTTGACTTCGATGGCATAGGATTCCCACTCACCCGATTCTGAGCGCACGGTCACGAAATCGATGGCAAAGCGCCCCAGAACGCCCTCATTGGCCAGACGTCGCCCCACTTTGGCAGCATCTTGCATGATCGCAGCCGCGTAGGCAGGGTCTGCAGGAAAACGAGCACCGAAATAGGTCTGCCCGCTGGGTCCTCCCAACACTTGATCATGGGTTGAGAGCAATTCCACTTCGCCTCGAGGCGTCACCCTAAGTTGAGCGCTGGGACTGCGGAATTCCTGCCCTTGGATGCGCTCTTCGACAATACCCGCGTGCTTTTCCAACTCCTGCATATACCACGTATAAGTGATTTCAGGGACCTCATACTCCATAGATCTGAGACGCTCGGCAATGGCAGCAGGCTCCGAAGTATCCCCCGGATCCGGCAGATTATGTAGGTTCAATAGGGCATTGCCCATACCGCTGACACCTTCATCGTGCTTGACGATGACCTGCTGTACGGCAGGTCGCTGCGCCCTAATGTCCCGTATGGCCTGTATCAACTCGTCGCCCGTGCGGATATCCTCGATGCCAAGAGGATGGCGTACCCCCTCTTCGGCAAAGAGTTGCCGGCAACCGCTCTTGGTGCCGTAGTGGAAGAATTTAGGATCGGCGCCGTACATGGGAATGCCCAAACGCAGTGCGAGATCTCGTTCCAGTATTGTATTCATAAAGGAAGCGAGATGCGCACGGTCGTGGTCGGGAATAAGGGCGCTGATCTGGCGGAGGAGGCGTGGGCGCTCCAGCAATTTCAATGTCAGTGGCCGGGGAGACGCGTCCTGGGGGGAGACTAGGAAGAGGCGCTTGCGAGCATGAGAGGCGATCACACCCGGTAATAAATCCAGATAATACTCGACGATCTCAGGTCTAATGCTCTGTGAAGTCGCGTAGATCATGCGCGCCCTGGGTTGGCGCAACAAGAGAAGGAGAAACAAAAAGCGCTCCTCATAGGCTTGAAGGAGCGCACCGGGTATGGCACTGATCTCGATGGAAAGCGATGGCACCACCACAATGGTCTGTTTATCCTGGCTGATGTGATCCATCGATTTCCAGAGTGGCACCAGTTTGGCTTGCAATGCATCGAACTGTGCCTGGGCTTGCTCCGGCGACATGTTCAACTTGGGTTCGGGAAGTGTCTGTTCCATTTTGTACGACCTCCTGCTGGCAGCAATGTGTGTCTGCTATTATAACGCAACTTGTTGGTTCAACTGGATCTCAGGGGGTTGACATATCATGAAGGACTGCCAGTCCAGATATCAGACAGGATTCAGGCGAAATTCGCTGTCATTGACGCCCGCCAGGGTTGGTTTTATTGTCAACCCCCTGAGATCCCAAAGAGC